>DATFDP010000153.1:0-46674 GCA_035252015.1 Terriglobales bacterium | reverse complement strand
TCTCGCGCCTCGCAATCGCCGCAGTTGACGTTCAACGTGTGTCCGCTCCAAGAAAGCGGTATTCGATGAACGTTTTCTGCGACGAACAAGGTTTTATTTCTCGAAAACCACCTCGTCCGGCGAAGTGATACGGTTGTCGCGTGTTCCGTCGCGCCACACTCTTCCCAGAGCACCTCCGCCACGTACTGTCCATCGGGAGATGTGACCTCAGATTGGGTCGAGTGATGGCACAGAAGAGAGTTGGCTACATCGTGGCAGCTCAACAGCAGGACCAGCAACACAAATAGTGTAGTGATGCGGAGACGACGTTTCATCGGATTGGAACAGAACAGTACCGTGGATGTGAATGATTGTCGATAACCGGCTTTCACACACTTTACAATTCTGGGCTGCCCATTAGCCCGTAACTACCGTGATGGCCAATTTCGCGCCGATCATCCAAAACCGGTTTTTATCTGAGGGGAGGAGTTGTACATCCAGCGACATCTGAGTTCCAAACGGGACGTACGGTGGTCCTTGGCCGACCCTTTTGTCCCACTCAAAGCCGGTCCATTCTGAGAATGGTCTGCAGCAGCACGTTGGCGCCGTTGGCGCAGTCGGACCAGCGAGTGAGCTCCTTGGGCGAATGGCTGATGCCGCCCACGCTGGGCACGAAGATCATGCCCATAGGACCGAGCGTGGCCATCATCTGCGCGTCATGGCCGGCGCCGCTGGGCAGGCGCATGGTTTTCAGCCCCAGGCCGGCGGCGGCCGCTTCGATCTGCGCCTGGATTTGCGGGTTGGCCATTGCGGGCGGGTCGTTCTCCAAGTGCTTGATGGTGATTTCCGTGTTGGTTTCGCGGGCGATCTGCTGGGCTTGGCGGCGAATCTCTTTGCCCAGGCGGGCGATCTTCTCGGGAGATAGGTCACGCAATTCGATGGAGTGCTTGACCAGGCCAGGGACGACGTTGGTGGCATTGGGATAAACCTCGACGTGGCCGACGGTGCCGACCTGGCGCCCAGGTTCGCGGGTCACTACCTGTTGCACGGCCTCGATGAGTTTGGCCGCAGCCAGCAGCGCATTGCGGCGTTCAGGCATGGGCGTGGTGCCGGCGTGATTGGCAAAGCCGCGAATCTCCACCGCGTACTCGTCAATGCTGACAATGCCTTCGACCACGCCGATGGGAATGCCGGCCTTGTCGAGGTTGCCGCCTTGCTCGATGTGCAGCTCGAGATAACAGCGGAATGAGCCGGGCGCCATGCGCGCCTGCTCCAGCCGGGCCGGATCGCCGCCGATTTTGCGCAGCCCGTCAGCCAGCCGAATGCCGTTGTACTGACGCGCAAGATCGGGAGATTCGCCGGCAGCAATGCGGCTACCCACCAGACCGCCTTCTTCGTTTTCCCAGATGACCACCTGCAGGGGATGGCGAGTGGTCAGGTTGTGGTCCTGCAGCGTGTGCATGACCTCGATAGCGGAAAGTGACCCGAGGTCGCCATCGAAGTTGCCACCGCTGGGCACGGAGTCAATGTGGGAGCCGAAGAGGATGGGCTTGAGCGAGGGGTCGCTGCCCGGGCGGACAGCGGTGATGTTGCCGGCGACGTCAATGCGTGGGGCCAGTCCGGCGGCCCGCATCAGGCCCAGGGCGTACTTGCGCCCGGCGACATCAGCGTCCGAGTAGGCCACGCGGCTGACGCCATCCGCAAAGGTGCCGCCAGGGGGGCGGCCATACACACTCAGGTTCTCGAGACTCTGCTGCAGGCGGGCGGCGTTGATGCGGAGAGCCGCGACTTCTTGCGCAAATGACAGCTCAGGGATGGCAGCAGCAGCGGTGGCGACAATTACGCCAGACAGCAGTTCGCGACGAGTAAGCGGCACGGGGCGGATTATATAAGAGGAAATCCCCACATTCGCCGCCGCAGCTTAGTAATAGAGCAGCGCTTGAGTTTTCTGCGTCCAAATGTGGGGCACCATGATGGATATGGCGGAAGTTGTGCCGGGCACGTTGCAGGCACGATAATTACTGTTTGGAGACTCTTGGCGCGATGCGACAGAACCTGGTCCTGATGACCGACAGCTACAAGTTCACCCACTGGCGGCAGTATCCGCCGGGCACGCAGAAGGTGTACAGCTACATCGAGTCGCGCGGGGGAATGTTTGAGGACCTGGTGTTTTTCGGCCTGCAGTATTACCTGAAGCGTTATGTGGCGGGTTCGGTTTTTACCCTCGACGACATAGAGGAGGCCGACCGGTTCTGCGGGCAACATTTCGGGCAGGTGGGTTATTTCAATCGCCAGGGCTGGCTGGAACTGTACCGGAGCTATGAAGGCAAGCTGCCGCTGGAAATCAAAGCCGTGCCCGAGGGCACGGTAGTCCCCATATCCAACGTGCTGATGACGGTGGAGAACACCGACCCACGCTTTCCCTGGCTGACGAATTACATGGAGACGCTGCTGCTGAAGGTGTGGTACCCGATCACAGTGGCCACGCTCTCGCGGGAGATCAAGAAGGTGTTTCTGTCGCACCTGGAGCGCACCGGCGACGCCGCACAAATAGGTTTTAAGCTGCACGACTTCGGCTATCGCGGGGTTTCCAGCGAAGAGACCGCGGCGGTGGGCGCGGCCGCCCATCTGGTGAACTTCCAGGGAACCGATACGGTGGCCGGCATAAGGCTGTTGCAGCAATATTACGCGGCAGACGGCATGCCGGCATTCAGCATTCCGGCGGCGGAACACTCCACGATTACAGCCTGGGGACGCGAGCACGAGCGCGACGCCTATGCCAACATGTTGCAGCAGTTTCCGCAGGGAATTGTGGCTTGCGTGAGCGACTCCTATGACGTGTTTAACGCTTGCGAACACATCTGGGGCGAAGAGCTGCGCGACCAGGTACTGAGCCGGGACGGAGTGCTGGTGATACGCCCGGATTCGGGCGATCCTAAAACCATCGTGGTCAGCGTGCTGGAAATCCTGGGCCGCAAGTTCGGCTTTGAGACCAACGCCAAGGGCTACAAAGTGCTCAATCCCAAAGTGCGCATCATCCAGGGCGACGGTGTGAATTACTGGACTATCCAGGATGTGCTCACGGCCGCCACTCGCGCCGGATGGTCAGCCGATAACATCGCCTTCGGCATGGGAGGAGCGCTGCTGCAGCAGCTGAACCGCGACACGCAGAAGTTCGCCTTCAAATGTTCCGAGGTGACCATCTCCGGCGAGGAACACGAAGTTTACAAGGAGCCGGTCACCGACCGCAGCAAGGGGCAGAAACGCGGGCGTCTGGCGCTGGTACGACGGGATCATCACTTCAAGACCGTAACTGTCGAGGCAGGGAAGAGCGTTCCCGGTGGGCTGCTGCAAACCGTGTTTGTGAACGGCGAGGTGAAGCGGGAGCAAACCCTCGATGATATTCGCCGCCGGGCCGAGGTTCCGGTGAGCGAGCCCGCAAGCCGCTAAGCCAAGTTAGAGCTGCCACTTACCCGGGCCTGCGCCGGGCAGGCCACCTGCAGCATAAGGCCAGGCATCGCATTAATAGAAGCTATGGCCGATCTGAGCGCAAAAAATTTTGGCATTGCCGGGATATTCATCATTCTGCTTTTGCTGGCCAGCCTGATGCTGGTGGGATTCATGACCTATCTGGCCTGGCATGATGAGAATCCCTGGCCTACATCTACCCAGCCGCACTCTGGTCGGTTGTTTACCCCGCCGCCACCAAAGCCGCCAAGCGTGGCGCCGGCCATCCTGTTTGGGGAGCCGCCGATTCCTCAGCCCAACCGCCAGGCTCACGAACTATAACGAATCTTCCTTGCGATTTTTCTGCAGTTGGAACTTATCCAGTTCAGAGCAGCCTGGGCGCTCCAAGGCAGCTGCGATCGCCATCAGCCGGCCACCGCCTGGACGTGGGCAAATTCGCGGGCACGTTCGAGCAGGCGGCGCGCGCCGGCTTCGTCGCCGCGAGTGCGGAGAATGGCTGCCAGGTGGAAAAGGCTGCTCACTTCGCCGACTCCTTCCTCCTGGCTGCGCTCGAAGGCATGCTCGGCGGAGGAATAGGCGCCGCGCCGTTCGTGGATCACGCCGATGTGGTAATGGGACATCAGGTATTCGGGTGTGAGAGTGAGCGAGCTTTCGAACTGCTGCAGCGCTTCTTCCAGGCGGCCGGCATGGAAGTAACAGATGGCCAGGCGGTAGTGCGCCGCATTGTAATGAAGGTCAATCTGCAGGCAATGCTCGAAGGCACGAATAGCCTCCGGCATGTCGCCATGGTGATACCAGGCCACCCCCAGATCGTAGTAGCCGCGAGCGAAGTGGGGAGCGCCGGCGAGGGCACGTTCGTAATAGCGAATCGCCTCCAGCAGCACGCCTTCGTGAAAGCACAAGTTGCCGAGCATATGGTTGGCGAGGACGTGATCGGGCTCGGACTGGAGCAGGCGCTCCAGTTCCAAGCGCGCTTCGGAGCTGCGGCCATCGCGTTCCAGCGTCAGTGCGAACAGCAGGCGGTGGTCCACCCAGGCGTCGCGGAGAAAAGCGCCGCATTGGGCGCAAAACTTGTCTTGAGGGTGGAAGTCGCAGCCGCAACGCGGGCAGCGAGCAGCAGGCCTGGCAGCGTCGGAATTGATCATAGGCGCACCTGTGTTCACGCTGTTCCCAGTCTCGCCCGTGGACGCACTAGGCTCAGTGATGGGGGTCACGGCCAACGGTGACGCGGCGGGGCAGCAACCTTAGTCACTTTCCGGCCCCCTGCAGCTTGCCTACCATGTCAGGTTACCGCGCCAAACGCGTGGCCGCCGCCGTGTGGACGGCCGCAGGGCGTGGAAAGCGACGTGACGGCATGCGATTGCAGTGCCTGCTGGTAACGCAAGAACGCGAGCTGCTGGAACTGGTGCGTCCGGCACTGGAAAACTCCGGCATGGAGGTGGAGGTGCGCGCCGAGGCACGCAGCGCGCTCGAGATCTGCGAGCGGCGTCATCTGGACGGGTTTCTCGTGGATTGCGACGATGTGCCCGGCGGGCGGGACCTGCTGGCGAGCATCCGGGGCAGCGGCTCCAATCGCATGTCCACCATTTTCGCGGTGATAAACGGAACCACCTCCATCACCCAGGCCATGGAGGAAGGCGCCAATTTTGTGCTGGGAAAACCCCTGGCAGGCGAGCGTTTCCAGGCTTATCTGGAGGTGGCGCGCGTCTCTATGGAGCGCGAGCATCGGCGTTACTTCCGCTTCCCGGTTAACTTGCCTGTCCGGGTGCAGAACGCGGAGAGTGTTGGTACGGAAGGACGCATAGTAAATATCAGCGAAGGCGGGTTAGCCATACGGCTGACGCCCGGCGGAGGTGTGCAGGGCACGGTGCGGCTGGAGTTTATTCTCCCCAGCCTTGAGCCCTTCACGGTGCAGGCCAAAGGGGAGATGGTGTGGGGTGACACCGCGGGTCTGGCCGGGGTCCGCTTCCTCTACATGGGCGAAGAATCGCGCCGGCGGCTGCAAGAGTGGTTATGCCAGCTATACGCGCAAATGGAGCTGCATGGGACCGGGGAAACGGCGGCTGGAGATGGCCGAGGTTGCGAGCCTGGCTACCACTCTTAGCCACAAAAAACCCTTACCACAAAGGACACGAAGGGCCACAAAGGAAAAAACACATTTCGATAATGCTTCGTGACTGATTTAATAATTCTGACTCGAGCTTTTTGAACCTACATGAGCTTTCTGGTGAAGGGTTCAGGTGACACGCGTGGCCTGCTTCCCATCTAACCGCTGCAAGAGCGCAACCTGCGCGTCTTCAAAGTTTCCGTTACTATATCTGCTGCAAAATGAGGCCGGACACCACCTACGAGTTCCACGTTTCGCGAGCGGCGCGTGACCGCTATCGGTTCGACGACATTCTGTTCTCGCTGACCGGCAACGTGGTATTCGCCAACCTGGGAGCAAGCCGCGAGTTCGCCAAGCGCATGAACCAGATCCGGGAGGCGGAGCACCATCCGGAACTGACCGTCAACCCAGGCGCCCTCAATGCGATGGGACTGATAGATGAAGTATTACATGCATTGGTCGAACTCTACCGCAAGCAGCGCGATCCGCGCGCCATACTGGATGCGCTCACCTGGTTCGAAGCGCATCTTGGGCGGGAGCTGCTGGACCGCACGCTGGAAACTTTTGCCCACCACTTTCCAACCGTGGCGGTTTATCGCGGGGAGAAATCGGCAACAGAGTGGCTGCGCGAATCCACCAGCGGTGTGCCACATCGTGCGGTGGCGCTGGAAGAGTTGATGCTGCTGTGGCTGGCCAACCTTAATCCAGCGTTCAAGCCTTTCGCGGAGCTTTTTGACGACGAGCTGCTGGCGACGAGAACGGCTTATCGCAAGCTCACAGCGGCACTGCGCGATTATTTCGAGACCCGGCCGCGCTTCGGTCCCGAGGCCCAGAACCTGGTGGACATGCTGCGCGCGCCGGCACTAGCCTCGCCCGACTCGCTGGCCGGCCAGCTCGCCTATATTCGAGAAAAATGGAAAGACCTGCTAGGGGACCTGGTGCGGCGACTACTGACCGCGCTGGATGTGCTGAAGGAAGAAGAGGTAGCCATCTGGCTGCGCTTCCACCCGCCGGGCGCGCATTTTGGCGGGGCGATGGGCCCCGGCGATTCGAGCGCCGCCGCTATTCCGCATTTTTCCGAATTCGAGTACGAGCGCTTCAGCCCCGACCTGGACTGGATGCCGAGCACAGTGCTGATGGCGAAGAGCGTCTACGTGTGGCTGGACCAGCTCTCGAAGTTTTATGGCCGCCACATTCACCGCCTCGACCAGATACCGGATGAGGAATTGGATCTGCTCGCGCGTCGCGGTTTCAACTCGCTGTGGCTGATTGGGGTGTGGGAGCGCAGCAAGGCCTCGCAGCGCATCAAGCAGCTAACCGGCAACCCGGAGGCGGTGGCTTCGGCTTACTCACTGGCCGACTATAACGTTGCCGAGGATCTGGGCGGGGAAGGGGCGTGTGCCAACCTGCGCGATCGCGCCTGGGCACGCGGCATCCGCCTGGCCAGCGACATGGTGCCCAACCACATGGGCGTGGATTCGCGCTGGGTGATCGAGCATCCCGATTGGTTTTTGTCGCTGCCCTACAGCCCATTTCCTTCGTACTCATTCAATGGGCCTGACCTCTCGAGTGACGGCCGAGTCGAGATCAAGGTTGACGACCACTACTACAACCGCAGCGATGCCGCCGTTACTTTTCGCCGCCTGGACCGCTGGACCGGGGACACGCGCTTTATCTATCACGGCAATGATGGCACCAGCTTTCCCTGGAACGACACGGCGCAGCTCAACTACCTCCATCCGGAGGTGCGGGAGGCGGTGATTCAGACCATCCTGCACGTGGCGCGAATGTTTCCGATTATCCGCTTCGACGCCGCCATGACCCTGACCAAGCGGCACTACCAGCGCTTGTGGTTTCCGCAGCCAGGCACGGGAGGCGCCATTCCTTCACGGGCTGAGCACGGGCTTACCAAAGAGCAGTTCGATGCCGCGATGCCCAAAGAATTCTGGCGTGAGGTGGTGGACCGAGTGGCCGCGGAGGCTCCCGGAACATTGCTGCTGGCCGAGGCTTTCTGGCTGATGGAGGGCTACTTCGTCCGCACTCTGGGCATGCACCGCGTGTATAACTCCGCCTTCATGAACATGTTGCGCGACGAGGAGAACGCCAATTACCGCAGCGTGATGAAAAACACGCTGGAGTTCGACCCCGATGTGCTCAAGCGCTATGTGAACTTCATGAACAATCCCGATGAGCGCACAGCTGTGGACCAGTTCGGCAAGGGAGATAAATACTTCGGCGTATGCACCATGATGGTGACCTTGCCCGGGCTTCCCATGTTCGGCCACGGGCAGATCGAAGGCTTCACCGAGCGCTATGGCATGGAGTACCGCCGTGCCTATTATGAGGAGAAGCCCGATCCCTGGCTGGTGGCACGGCACGAGCGCGAAATTTCGCCGCTGTTGCACCGGCGTCCGCTGTTCGCCGAGGTGCGCGACTTTCTACTCTACGATTTCTACACCGACGACGGCTGGGTGAATGAAGACGTCTTCGCTTACTCCAACCGCCTGGGCGAACACCGCGCGCTAGTGGTGTACCACAATCGCTACGCCAGCACCCGCGGTTGGGTGCGCATTTCCGCCGGCTATGCCGAAAAGCATGCTGGAGGAGGGAAGCGGGTTCGCCAGCGGACCTTGGGCGAGTCCTTTGGCTTATCCGGCGAGGCTTCGATGTTCGTTGCCTTTCGTGACAGCTTCACGGGCCAGGAATATCTGCATCGGGCGCGGGATGTGGCAGAGCGTGGCCTGCACCTGGAACTGCACGCCTATCAGTGCCACGTGCTTCTGGACTGGCGTGACATCTGCGACCGTGACGGCCGCCCCTGGGCCGCGCTATGCGACACGCTGGCCGACCACGGCGTTTCCAGCCTGGATGATGCGCTGCGCCAACTGGAACTGCAGCCAGTACACGACGCAGTGCGCACCTTGCTCGATCCGGCGCTGGTGGAGGAATTCGCGGAGCATGCGGCTCCGGCTGAACCGGGGCAGCCGAAGCGCCCGGCCGACGAGTTGGTGCAGGACGCCTGCCGCCGTGCCCGCAAGTTCGTAGAGGAGGCGCGACAGTTCGCCACCAGCGCGGGAGGGGAAGCAGTTGGTCTAGGTTCGCGGCAGTGGGTGGGCCAAATCGACGCTGTGGTCGAAGAACTATGCGAATACCTGGAAGCCGCGCTGCGAATACCCGAGCTTGAGCATTATTTTGCCGAGCCTTGGCCGGAAGGGGCGCGCTCGGTTCTGCCCACGGCGGGAGCACAGCCTAAGGCGGCGTCGCCGGCGTGGGGCGCGGTGCTGGCCTGGTGTGCGGTTCACGCGCTCGGTTGTCTTTCTGATCCGAAGGAAGCGGAAGCAGCGGCCGTGCAGCTTTTCGATTCCATGCACCTGCGCGAAGCACTTGCCGAGGCGCTGGCGAAGCTTGGACTCAAGGACGAAGAACGCTGGCGGGCAGTCGCGCGCATTCGCGCTTCATTTGCCCACGCCGGCTGGGCGCCTGGCGCGCAAATTATTCCTGGCCGTCCCACCGCGCTCTTCAGTTGGGTACATGACCCCGACGTGGCGTGGGTGATCGGCGTGCACGAATGGGACAGCATCCGCTATTTTGTGAAGGAGCCCTACGAGCGCCTGCTGTGGTGGATGGCGCTGCCAGCGCTGCTGAGACTGGCCAAGAAGCCGCAGCCTGACCGGGAGAGAGTCCGCACCGTTGGGGAGCAGATTGAGGCCCGGGTGCGGGCCGCCGAGCAGGGCGGCTATCGCGTCGAGGCTCTTTTTGAGACCAGATAACGCGTTTGTCACGGGCTGCTGCTTTTACCGGGTCTGAGGGGTGAGAGCGGTGCTGGATCTTGACGGCAACCGCCGGCGGAGGCGGGCTGCCTCCATATAGGCGGCGGCGGCCTGGTTGGTCTGGCCTGCCGCCTGGTATGCATTGGCCAGCCAGATCTGCGCTTCATAGTTGTTGGGAGTCAGTTGCGCGGCCTTCTGAAAGGCGGCGATCGCCGCCGGGTATTGCCGCAGATTCATTTCTGAGATGCCCAGGGCGAACTGGGTCTGCATCGAGTCGGGATTCAAAGCAGCGGCGTTTTTGAGCGAAACTGCGGCGTCAGCGTGGCGACCGAGTTTTTGCTGGATGAGCCCCAGTTGCAGCCAGGCGTCCGGCATAGCCGGCTGGAGCGTTACCGACTTTTGCAGCTCCTGGGTGGCTTCGTCCAAGCGACCAGTCACGGCAAGCAGCAGCCCCAAGCCATCGTGCGCGGCGAAATTGTTAGGAGCCAGCTGCAGCCAGCTGCGATAGTATTTTTCGGCTTCCGAATACTGCTTCTTCTGCGTGTAGGCAGCGGCCAAAATAGCGATGGCTTGCGTGTTGCGGGCAGCTCCCGGCAGGGTATTGAGCCGGTGGATTGCCTGGCCGGGGTCGCCCCCCGCCAGGGCCAAACGAGCGGCTTCTATCCCCACCACCTGGCCACGAATTCTCTTGACAGAGGCGTACCCCGCGATCAGAACGAGAAGTGAAAGGCCATACAAGGCCAATTGCCGGCGCCATTTTTGCGGCGCGCCGTGGCTGACCGCAAGCCCCAGAAGCAACCCGGAGACCAGGCCGCCTACGTGCGCGCCGTTATCAATTCCGCCTTTGAGGAAACCATAGGTCAGGTTGTACGCCGCAAAGGCAAGCAGGCTGGCCATGGCAACCATCAGTTCGCGGCGGGGCGCGGCCAGCTTGCCAAAAGCCAGGCTCGTAATAAGGACGCCGGCCAGTCCGAAGACCGCCCCGGAAGCACCCGCGCTTACAATGGTCGGATTTCGCGCCAGGGAGGCAACACCGCCTGCTATGCCGGTGAGCCCGTAAAGCAGGAGCATAGACCATCGGCCATAGATGTGCTCGGTAATGGCGCCCAGCTCATAAAGACACCACATGTTGAGCAGAAGGTGCGCCAGGCCAATGTGAACAAACATGGCGGTAATCAGCCGCCACAGTTGGCCGTTCATAGTCAGAGGACCGTAGTTCGCTCCCCAGCGCAAGACCTGGTCGCCGCTGAATCGCAGCAGTTGGCCCGCGCTCGAGGCCATCGCGAGAAAGATGGCCAGATTGATAGAAATCAATATCAAAGTGCCGGAGATTTGCTTGTTGGGTGGGGCGGACGAGACTTGCGGGGCAGTGGGCGTATTGCTGCTCACGCCGGTCGCCACACAGGGAGCGCTGGGCTGAGAAATTCGCAAGGGTGTCTCGGCGGCTGCTGCCAGGGCAATTGTTTCATCGTACAGCCATTGCTGGCGTGCGTCTACGAGGGAGGGAGCAGTTTAGACCAGCGGGTTGGAAGTGCCGTTCTGCCCGCCGTTATTATGATGTGCGCCGCATGCGCATGCTGAATTGGTCGCTCGAACGCCTCTACGACTGGCTGTCTCCTTCGGACCCGGTAATCTCCGGTGATTTGATTTTTGCCCTGGCCGGTCGCCAGAGCCGAAAGCTTTATGCTCTGGAGCTGTTTCGCCAAGGCATGGGAAACAGCTTATTGCTGAGTGTGGGCAGGTTTGAGATCCGCAAGTTCGCCCAATTGTCTTGGCCGGCGGAAATTGACCTAGTACGTGTCGCGGCTCCCACGCCGGCCGCGCTGAGGCACTACTTTGTGAGCATGGAGGCCGGGAAGAGCGAGGTGGAGCTGATTGCCAAGGGCCGCTTTGGCACGCTGAGCGAAATTCGCGCGCTGGCCGCCTGGCTGCAACGGCGGCCACATATCCGCTCCCTCGTGGTTGTGAGCAGCGGGCCACATCTGCGGCGGGTTCGCGCGTGCTGTCGCGCCTTGCTGCCGGAGCGCGTGCAATTCCGTTTTCTGCCCACACCTGATGACGGCTGGCTAACCCGTAGCGACTGGTGGCGCGACGCTCACTCCCGGAGAGTGGTGGCCAAAGAGGTGGGAAAGCTGTTTATCTACCGATTGCTCCTGATGGCAGGCCGAGGTGTCTCAACCTGAGATGAGTAATAAATAGCCAGCCCTCGCCGGGGAGCGTATAATCTGGCTCCATCTGGCGCGGTCTCTCCCAATTGTGACGTAGGTCAAAGCGTTTACCAGCTAACCAGAGTTTCGATCTAGCTGTTCTGTTGGAATCCCAGCCAAGTCAACCGCGCCTTCTTCTGTTTTTTGTGCCGGCCTGAATTCAGCGTTCTCCTGACCAACTCGGGCGAGGTCTTCAAGAAACGAGCAAATCTCGTGCAAGGCGGCAGCGCCGCTGGCGATTTCATCGGGTTGGCAAAACATGCAGACGTAATCGCTGGGATAGGCTTCCTTGATGCGCCGCAGCCCCGCTAGTGTGGTGACAATGTTGCCGCTCAACTCCCACCACTCGGTCACGAATTCCACCGCATTTTTGGGGCAGTCCATGAAGCGCACCTCAGTGCCTTCGAAGCATGCCGCGGGGGCCGGGTTAGCCGGGGAAAAGCCATTCCAGGAGCAAAGGTGGATGCGAAAAGAGACCTTTTTGCCCAATTCTGCATCGAATTTAGTGCTGGCCGATTGCGGAGAGGAACATGCAACAAGGGTTGGAACCAGTTCGCATGCTAGCCGACGTCATGAGTTACCTCGACCGTGGCTACTGCCACGAGCCGATCCTGGAATGGGTTCGCACCTCGCCGGAGGGCGCCGCCTACAGCATCGTGCGCCGCCTCTTTATAGAGGTGGTAGAAGAGTCCGGCACCACCACCAATCTGTTGCGGGCCGCGTAGCAGGCGGCAAGGGCAGTATCCGTTCTAAGCCGGCATTTCTGAAACTGATTTGCAGCTCCGCTTAGGACCTACAAACCTTCTTAGATTTGTGTTTTCCCAACCAGCCAAAAGAATCGCAATAAGACTTTCACCAGATGGAGGTGGGGCTCCTACCCAGGGCGCTGCCCCAAACATTCCTATACCCCATAGGGGTATAATGTACCAGAGCACTCTGGAGGGCAAATATGGCAGGCAAACACAACGGCAGCAGCGGGCGGCCGCAGCGCGCCGCTCATGTGAGCGAGGCGCTCAAGGCCCGCTTGCTGCTGCGGCTGCGGCGGATTGAAGGCCAGGTGCGCGGACTGCAGCGCATGGTGGAAGAGGAGCGCTATTGCCCGGACGTGATGGAGCAGGTTTCGGCGGTGCAGGAATCGCTACGCGCTACCGGCCAGCTGCTGCTGCGCAATCACCTGCAGCACTGCGTGACGGGAGCGGTCCGGTCCGGAGACCAGACCCGGTCCAACCAGGTGTACGACGAACTAGCGGCGCTGTTCTTCAAACACGCGCGGTGAGGTGGAAGATGTCGGAAATGGCACAAGACCCTGTATGTCACATGAAGGTTGATCCGGGCCAGGCGCGGGCCCGGGCGGAGCACCAGGGCATGACTTACTACTTCTGCTGCGCGGGATGCGCACAGAAGTTCCAAGCTGAGCCGGAGCGATACCTAGCGCCCAAAGCCACAGCCGGCGCTGGTTTGGTGCAGTTAGGGGCAGCCGCAAGAAAACCGCCCGCCGGGCTGCCGGCCTCGCCTTCGGGCGCGACGGCGCAGATCGCGCCTGCACCGGTAAAGTCGGTGGTCGCCGCTCCAGCGGTGAGCGGCACGATGTACACGTGTCCCATGGATCCGGAGGTGCGCCAGCCCGGGCCGGGAGCCTGTCCCAAATGCGGGATGGACCTGGAGCGGGAAGTGATCGCGCCGGCGCCGCTGAAGCTCGAGTACACCTGCCCCATGCACCCGCAGATTGTGCGCGACCAGCCGGGCACATGTCCCATCTGCGGCATGGAGCTGGAGCCGCGTACGGTCACGGCCGCCCCGGAAGAAAACTTAGAGTTGCGCAAGATGAAACGGCGCTTCTGGGCAAGCCTGGCGCTCACCGCACCCCTGCTGGCGATAGCCATGGCAGGAATGGTGGCGCACATAGCAGTGGGAGCGCGTCTGCTCAATTGGATCGAACTGGCGCTGGCCACGCCGGTGGTGCTGTGGGCGGGCTGGACATTCTTCCAGCGGGGGTGGGCATCGGTGGTGAACCGCAGCGCCAACATGTTCACGCTCATTGCCATGGGCATTGGAGTGGCTTACGTGTATAGCGTTGTGGCCACGGTCGCACCTGGAATCTTGCCGGCATCTTTCCGCGGCTTGGACGGGGCCGCACACGTCTACTTCGAGGCGGCGGCCGCGATTACCGTGCTGGTGCTGCTGGGGCAGGTGCTGGAACTGCGAGCGCGCAGCCAGACTTCCAGCGCCATCCGCGCCCTGCTCGACCTTTCACCGAAAATTGCGCGCCGCCTCCGGCAAGGCGGCAGGGAAGAAGACGTCACGCTCGATCGCGTGCAGCCCGGCGACCGCCTGCGGGTGCGGCCTGGAGAAAAAGTGCCCGTGGATGGAGTGGTGCTGGAAGGCTCGAGCGCAGTGGACGAGTCCATGATTACGGGGGAATCCATTCCGGTAGAAAAGGGGCCGGGCAGCACCGTCGTGGGCGCTACGGTGAACGGCACCGGGTCGCTGGTGATGCGGGCAGAGCGGGTGGGCAGCGAAACTCTGCTGGCGCAGATTGTGCGTCTGGTGAGTCAGGCGCAGCGCAGCCGCGCTCCCATCCAGCGGATTGCGGACCGTGTGTCGGCATGGTTTGTGCCGGCGGTGATTGCCATTGCCGTGGTCACATTTATTTGCTGGGCAATTTTTGGCCCGCAGCCCCGCCTGGCATACGCCATCGTGAATGCGGTGGCGGTGCTCATCATCGCGTGCCCCTGTGCTCTGGGACTGGCCACGCCGATAGCCATCATGGTGGGAACGGGGCGGGGAGCGCATGCCGGCGTGCTCATCAAAAATGCGGAAGCGCTGGAGATTCTGCAGAAGGTGGACACGCTGGTAGTAGACAAAACCGGCACGCTCACCGAGGGCAAGCCGCGGGTGATGTCGGTGTTGCCGGCGGACTCTCTGGAGCAATCAGAGCTGCTGGGCCTGACCGCCAGCCTAGAGCGGGGCAGCGAGCATCCCTTGGCGGCGGCGCTGGTGCGGTCGGCAGAAGATCGAAAACTGCCGCTGGCCGAGGCGCAAGAATTCCGCTATCTCACGGGACGAGGCGTTACGGGCCGTGTGGGCGGCAGGGAAGTGGCGGCAGGCAACGAGCGGCTCTTTGCCGAACTCGGAATTGAAGGCGCCGACCTGCTTTCACACGCTCAGTCGCTGCGCAAAGAAGGGCAGACGGCGATCCTGGTCGCGGTGGACCACCAGCCGGCGGGAGTGATCGGAATAGCAGATCCCATCAAGCAGTCCACTCCGCAGGCCATCAGCGAGCTGCGCGCCGCAGGCTTGCGCGTGGTGATGCTCACAGGCGACAGCCGGGCGACAGCCGAGGCGGTAGCGGGCAGGCTGGGGATCGAAGAATTTGAGGCGGAGGTGCTGCCGGAGAAAAAATCGGCGGCGGTACGGCGGTTGCAACAGGAGAGCCGAGTGGTGGCCATGGCGGGCGACGGCATCAACGATGCGCCGGCGCTGGCCCAGGCGGAGGTGGGAATCGCCATGGGCACGGGCACCGATGTGGCCATGGAGAGCGGGGGCATCACGCTGATCAAAGGCGACCTGCGCGGCATTCTGAGGGCGCGGCGGCTGAGCCAGGCCACCATGCGCAACATCCGGCAGAACCTTTTCTTTGCCTTCATCTACAACTCGCTGGGTGTGCCCCTGGCGGCGGGCGTGCTCTACCCATTTTTTGGAGTGCTGCTGAGTCCGATTATCGCCGCGGCGGCCATGAGCTTCAGCTCCGTGTCAGTAATCACGAACTCTCTGCGCTTGCGCAATGTGGAGCTGTAAAAGAGGATTTCACCACCGAGACACCGAGGCGCGGAGAACAGCCAACATACCTACCCGAGACCCGCCTTTCGGATCCCGTTGTCACATTGGCGGTTCTCCCGCCTATTCTTTTCGTTCAAAAGGCTTGCCGGCATGTACTCAGTAAGCTCCCCATGTCCCGACGTGACCCCCGAAGATGCAACGGGTTACATAGAAATATGTAGCCGGCTTTTCCCCCCAGCAGGCGAGCACAGTTCGCCTGTAACCTTCTGCGACACAGTTCCTCTAAGGCGGTGAATTGGTATTTGGCTGTGCTTCCTTTCAATGTCTTAGCCGAGATGCAGGAATCTTTCTGGCAGAAGGAGAAATTGCATGAACCCCAGGCTCAAGTTCCTGGTAGCCGCAGTGGTGATGGCGGTTGCTGCTTCGCTGGTCGCTGCTGCCGCTCAGGAGGTACACACGCAATGCGATGGTTATCAGGTGGTTTCTTCGCAATCCAGCGGCGGAACCGCTACCTTCCGCGCCCAGGTAGACCGCGTTAACAAAACCATCCAGTACGAACTCCATTACACCAATCTCGAAGGCGACATTATCCAGTCGCATATCCACTTCAGTCGCCCGGGCAGCAACGGCGGCATCATCCTGTTCATGTGCACCAATGCTGGGAATACTCCCGCCTCGGCCACTCCTGCCCCGCTCTGCCCTGGCACTCGTGAAGGAACCGTTACGGGAACGCTGCATGCCACGGACGTGGTGTACTTGCCCTTTGGCAATCAATTCCCGCCGCCGCCAGCAGGAACCCAAGGCATATCTCCGGGCGACTTTGACGCCGTTGTGCGTGCTCTTGATGCAGGTGCAACTTATGTGGTGGTGCACACCAAAGCGCAGCCCACAGGCGAACTGCGGGGTCAGATTCCGGCGCACGGCGAGCACGAAGGCGACCAGCAGTGATCTGACGACTACTCGCTCAGTTGCTGGGGAAAGAAGTGTTCGCAGCCAAGAGGCGGACTGCAGAGGCCGAGCCCCCAATCATCTCCATCGGTAATTACAATGGGTAATTGCGGAGGTGAAAATGGCGGAAGTACGGCGGTATACGGTGAGCGCGGCTTCGACGGAGACGTTTGGACGGGTGTTGTGCAGCGCGCGGAATCATCATGTGGTGGTGGATGGGCCGGAGCAAAACGGGTGCCCGGGAGAGGAGATCACGCCGGTGGAGGTTTTTCTGTCGGCGGTGGCCGCCTGCGGAGTGGAACTGGCGCAGGTGATCGCCAAGAGCGAAAAGCTGCCGCTGAAGAAAGTGGCTGTCGAGATTTCCAGCACCCAGGACCGCTCGCGGCCGGTGCGGCCGGACGTGAGCCTGCTCAATTCCGTGCTTGTGAAATTTTGGCTGGAGGGAGTGAGCCAGCAGGAGGGTGAACGCCTGATTGGGGCGTTCAAGGGACGTTGACCGCTCTATGGCACGGTCGCAGTTGCGACCCCGGAAGTGAAGGTGGAAGTAGAAGTAAGACAGTAGTCAGGAGTCAGCAAGTGAGGCGTAGCGCCAAAAGGCGGAGGCACGGCGAACAAGGGCTCTGGCGCTGACGCGCGGCTCCGGGCACGGGCTGGCTTATCGTGGGCGCGCCCACACCACAGACATGCTGGGTTCGCAACTACGCCGTTCTTGCCAGCGGCGAGTCAGTTTCCGCTGAGGGACTCCGGCTCAGTAGACGATCCAGCGAAAGCGCTCCGGCACCGCGGACCATGATCAGAAAAGTGATAGCCAGGACGAGCAGGTGAAACTCGAAACCTTCGCCTTTCTGCTGGCCGGTCCAGTTCATGAACAACCCAAAGCGATGATGCACGGTGGCGATGGCTACCAGCATATTGCAGGTGATGCCAAAGGCGGCCACCCGGCTTAGAAGCCCGAGCAGGAGACCGATGCCCCCAAGAAATTCGGCGGCAATGGCCAGGAAGGCGAACACCGCAGGAATGCCGCTGTGCTCGAAGAATCCCATGGTAGCGCTATAGCCGTAGCCACCGAACCAGCCCAGCATTTTCTGGGCGCCGTGGGCGAAAAAGACAATGCCGAGAACCAGGCGCACGACGGTGAGCACAGGGTCGTTATTGGTGTGCAGCAGTTTGCGTAACATGTTCTCTCCCTTGAATAGAGATGGCGCTGGCACGCGAGATGCCCTTCGACAAGCTCAGGGCAGGCTTTGGGGCCGAGGCCCCCTCAGCATGACGCCTGCAGAAGGTCACGCCAGATCGAACAGCAGGAATTCCGAGTTGGGTGAGCGGGCGATAATCTCCAAGGCGGCTTCGTGCTCCACGGCGGCGCCATCCCCGCCCTTCAGACTCGTACCGTTCAGCGAGACCTCACCGCGGACTACCTGCAGCCAGGCATAGCGACCCTCGCCTAACTCGTGGCGCACGCTTTTGCCTTCTTCCAGGATGGAAGCGTAGAGGCGGGCGTCCTGCTGGATCGTGACCGAGCCTTCCGCACCATCTGGCGACGCAACCAGACGAAGGCGATTGAGCTTGCTCTCGCGGCCAAATTCCTTCTGCTCGTAGCTGGGCTCAATACCCTTGCGTTCCGGCAGAATCCAGATTTGCAGGAGATGAACTTCCTCGGAAGGCGAGCGGTTGAACTCGCTGTGCAGCACGCCCGTGCCGGCGCTCATGCGCTGCACTTCGCCGGGCCGGATAGTGGAACCGGTGCCCATGCTGTCTTTGTGAGCGAGCGCCCCCTCCAGGACGTAAGTGATGATTTCCATGTCGCGATGAGGATGGGTACCGAAGCCGTGGCCGGGCTCCACATGATCCTCGTTAATCACACGCAAACTGCGAAAATGCACGTGTTTGGGGTCATAATAATCAGCAAAAGAGAAAGTATAGCGGGTGTGCAGCCAGCCGTAGTCGGCCTGGCCGCGCTGGTCGGCCGGACGCAGGGTGATCATGGGCGGCCTCCTTTCAAAGGTCTTAGATGCTTTAACGTTAAAATAGTTTCAACTAGGCGGTAGCTGGCAGTTAGTAGCTGGTGGATGGCACCAGGGTGGGGTCAGGGCACGTGGCGTGCCGCCAACTACTACTACCAGCTACTAACTACCGGTCTTTACCCAGTTTTCGGCAGAGACGGCCAAGCTCGTCCTGCTGGGAGGGGCTGAGGCGGTTCATCAACTCTACGATGCGCTCCAGATGGACAGGGAAGACGCGTGCCATGCGCTTGCGGCCTTTTTCCGTAATGGCGACGCTGACGAAGCGGCGGTCCTCAGCCGATTGTTGGCGCGTCACCAGACCGCTTCTCTCCAGGTTGCGGACGACCATAGTAAGGTTGCCGGTGGTCTTGAGAATCTTGTGAGCCAAATCACTCAGGCACAGTGGACCAATGTGGTAGAGCGCCTCAAGTACGCCGAACTGGCTGGCAGAGAGACCTTCCTCGGCCAGCGTTCGCGTAGCTTCGGAATGCACCGTTTCACTGGCGCGAAGCAGCTTGACGTAAGCTGAAAGGGCGCGTTCCTGGCGCGCAGTGCCGTTGAAGTGGCGTGGCATGGGAAAGTTTCGGGTTTCCAGTTTGAAATTTCGGTTTGAGGTCTGCTTATCGAAGCTTGAAACTCGACATACAAAGATAGTTTAACATTAAAGTTCATCACGACTCGGCACCTCGCAAGTCAGCACTCAGCCCCAAAGTCTCGATATCCGGTAGAGACGTACCTCGTTACGCCTTGTTTCATGCCCCCACGCGAGATGTTGCAAGCCAAGCAACGTGTTTACCGATGTTTTCCTTACACCAGGTTGACGGGGATTGTGCGGGCGTGTAATCGTGCCAGACCGAATAAAATCAGCAGGCGGAGATGAACTTCCTCGGGATTGATGTGGGCACGGGAGGAACCCGCGCCGTAGTGATAAGCGAGCGCGGGCAGGTGGCGGCCGCGGCCAGCGGAGAGCACGCGAACTTCACCTCGCGACAAACCGGCTGGGCGGAGCAGGACCCACGGGACTGGTGGCGCGCCACCCAGGAGGCGGTGCGAGCGGCGCTGGCGCAAGGCGTGGCGGCGGAGAGCATTGCGGCGGTGGGCTTTTCCGGGCAGATGCATGGGGCGGTGCTGCTGGACGAGCACGATGAGGTCTTGCGCCCAGCTATCATCTGGTGTGACCAGCGCACGGCGCTGCAGTGCCGGGAGATCACGGAAAAAATCGGGGCCAAGCGCCTGATCGAGCTGACCGCCAACCCGGCCCTGACCGGCTTCACTCTACCCAAGCTGCTGTGGGTCCGCGAGCACGAGCCGGAACTCTGGGCGCGCGTACGGACGTTGCTGCTGCCCAAGGATTATGTGCGCTTTCGTTTAACCGGCGAGCGCGGCATGGACGTGGCGGACGCTTCCGGCACGCTGCTGTTCGACGTTGTCCATCGGCGGTGGTCGGCACAAGTGGCGCAGACCATGGAGATAGACGAAGCTTTGCTGCCGCCAGTAGTTGAGTCGCCCGAGGTTGTGGGCGGTATTTCTGCCGAAGCAGCCAAAGCAACAGGGCTCAAGCCGGGCACGCTAGTGGTGGCGGGCGCGGGAGACCAGGCGGCGGGGGCGGTGGGACTGGGCGTGGTGCGGCCGGGAACGGTGAGCGCCACCATCGGCACTTCGGGTGTGGTGTTCGCCGCTACTGACCGACCGGCACTCGATCCGCGGGGCCGAGTCCATACTTTCTGCCATGCGGTTCCGGGGCGCTGGCATGTCATGGGCGTGACCCAGGGAGCCGGGCTCTCGCTGCGCTGGTTTCGCGACCAGTTTGGCGCCGGCACTGACGATGGCCGCGATCCTTATGAGCGGCTATGCGCGGAGGCGGCAAAGGTTCCGGCGGGCGCGGCGGGGCTGTTATGGGCGCCTTATCTGATGGGCGAGCGCACGCCGCACCTGGATCCGGAGGCACGGGCGGCTCTGCTGGGGCTCACCGCCAGCCACACGCGGGCGCATGTGGTGCGGGCTATCCTGGAAGGCGTGGCTTTCAGCCTGCGTGATACGCTGACCATTTTTGAGGAAGTGAAGCTGCCGGTGGAAAGCATCCGCCTGGGAGGCGGGGGAGCACGCTCGCCGGTGTGGCGGCAGATTCAGGCCGAAATTTATGGCAGGGCCGTTGAACTGGCGGCGGCGGAAGAGGGCGCGGCGTACGGGGCGGCGCTGCTGGCGGGAGTGGGCGGAGGCGCGTGGCCTTCGGTGGATGCAGCCTGCGAGGCGGTGATTCGTATCGCGACACGAGTTGAACCTGATCCGGCCACAGTGAAGCATATGGATGCGCGCTACCGCGAGTATCGGAAGTTGTATCAGACGATCAAGGGGATTGGGTGGGAGTGAAGTTGTCAGTACCCCAGTACCTAGTACGCAGATGAAGCGGTCGGCCGCGGCCATCGCAACAAATTATTAGGGACAGGGACGTTGCAAGCAGCGTCTCTGCGGAAAAGTTTGTAAGGCTACACGGTAGGAGAAAAGATGGGGAGACCGGTTTGCTTGTTTACGGGACAATGGGCGGACTTGCCGCTGGAGACGCTGGCGGCCAAAGCCCGTAAGTGGGGATTTGATGGACTGGAACTGGCATGCTGGGGCGACCACTTCGAGGTCGATAAAGCGCTGGCAGATCCCGGCTACTGCCAGTCGCGCTGGGACATTCTGAATCGCCACAAGCTGAAGTGTTACGCCATTTCCACGCACCTGGTGGGACAGGCGGTGTGCGACTTGAACATTGACGAGCGGCATAAGGGCATTCTGCCACCCGAAGTCTGGGGTGATGGCAAGCCGGAGGGCGTGCGGCAGAGGGCCGCGCAGCGCATGATGGACACAGCGCACGCGGCGGCCAAGCTCGGCGTCAAGGTGGTGAATGGCTTCACGGGCTCGAAGATCTGGCACGTCTTAGCCATGTTTCCTCCCGTGCCGCCGGCCATGATTGATGACGGGTACAAGGATTTTGCGGAACGCTGGAATCCTATCCTCGATGCGTTTGACAAAGCAGGAGTGCAATTCGCGCTGGAAGTACATCCGGGCGAAATCGCCTACGATTACTGGACGACGGAGCGCACGCTGGAAGCGGTGGGACGGCGGCCGGCATTCGGGATTAATTTCGATCCCAGCCACCTGCACTGGCAGATGGTGGACCCGGTGGCATTCTTGCACCGCTTCGGCGACCGCATCTACAACATGCACGTGAAGGAATCGGTGCGCGTGCTGGATGGGCGCAATGGAATTCTCTCTTCCCACCTTTTCTTCGGCGACCATCGGCGGGGGTGGGATTTCGTTTCGCCCGGGCGCGGTGGAGTGCCCTTCGAACGCGTGTTCCGGGCCCTGAACGATGTGGGCTACCGCGGGCCGCTGAGCATCGAATGGGAAGATAACGGCATGAACCGCGAGCAGGGCGCGCCGGAAGCGCTGGCGCTGGTCCGAAGGTTGGAGCTGACGCCGTCAGGAGTGGCGTTTGACGCGGCGTTCAAGGGAGAGCAGTGATGCGGCTTAAGCGCAAGGTCTTTCGAGTCGGACGGGCATTTGCTGCCCGTCCTCACTCAAGATGACAGGGGTAAAAATCCCTCGGTAGAATTACCCTCTGAATATGGCAAAGAACGGATCCAGGAAATCGCAAGCTGCCATCGCAGCGGTGAGAGACAGTGCTGGGGCAGCGGCCAAGCTGAAATCGCCGAAGCTGAAGAACTCGATCAACATGGGGCGCAGCTTGCCCGCAGAAGCGACGGCCGTAGCCGTGGCCGGCGAGGTCCAGGGCAAGCGCCTGGTAAGCGAGAAGGCGGAGCGCTTCACCGAATCGGTGATCCGCGAGATGACGCGCCAGGCGCAGCTCTACGGGGCCATGAACCTGGCGCAGGGATTTCCTGATTTCCCAGCGCCGGCGGAGCTGAAGCGAGCGGCGCAGCAGGCTATCGAAAACGACGTCAACCAGTACGCCATCACGTGGGGCGCGAAGAATCTGCGTAACGCGATTGCCCGGCAGGCCAAGGCGTGGCAGGGCATGGAGGTTGATCCGGAGAAGAACATCACCGTGTGCTGCGGCTCGACGGAGGCAATGATCGCCTCCCTGCTGGCGGTGACCAACCCCGGGGACGAAATCATCAGCTTCGAGCCCTACTACGAGAACTACGGCCCGGATGCGATTCTCTCGGGAGCGCGGCCGCGGTTTGTGAGGCTGCGTCCACCAACCGATGCCGCCGGAGAGTGGACTTTCGATGAAGGCGAGCTGCGGCGCGCATTTAACCGCCATACCAAGGCAATTATCGTCAATACGCCCAACAATCCGACGGGGAAGGTGTTCACGCGGGAGGAGCTGCGGCTGATTGCGCAACTATGCCAGCAGCACAATGCGCTAGCCATCACCGACGAAATCTACGAGCACATTCTCTACGACGGGGCGGAGCACATCTCCATGGCCAGCCTGGAGGGGATGAGTGAGCGCACCGTCACCATTAACGGAATTTCCAAGACTTACAGTGTCACGGGTTGGCGGGTGGGATGGGCGATCGCACCGGCTGTGGTGAGCGACGCGATCCGTAAAGTACACGACTTCCTCACAGTGGGGGCGCCCGCGCCCTTGCAGGAGGCAGCGGCAGTCGGCTTGTCGCTGCCCCGGAGCTATTATGTGGGCCTCGCCCAGGGATATGGGCGACGTCGCGACCGCCTGTACGACACGCTCAACCAGGCCGGGTTCAAGGCCTTTGTGCCAAGGGGCGCATATTACATGATGACTGACATCAGCCGCTTTGGTTTCAGGGACGATGTGGCCTTCACTCAGTACCTGGTGAAGGAAGTGGGTATTGCCGCGGTGCCCGGGTCGAGCTTCTACAGCCGGCCAGGGCAAGGGGCGCAACAAGTGCGGTTTGCTTTCTGCAAAAAGGACGCCACGCTGGAGGAAGCGGCACGGCGACTGCTGCGGGCCAAGAAAAGCAACTGACGATGGGTGATCGAAGGTTGACCGTTGAAAATCGCACCAGGCCGGGCCGTCATTTCCTGCTCTTCAGAGACTCACATGTTCTCGTGACGCACTCCCGCTAAACTTAGTTCCAGCTCCCTTAGAATGACCGTCCACTGCGAGTTCGGGGCTGGAGCTGGGAAAATTGAAAAAAGTCTGGCCAACACGCCCCTATGCGCCGGCATCTTCTCAATCGCGCGACAGACTAGATCAATTCGTCCCGGTAGCTGAACAATGTACGGTAAAAGTTGGTTGGTAGCGGTAGTCCTGGTCTGCGGGTTGGGGTTTTTGCAGTTGACGGGAACGCTCGCTGGGGCTCAGCAGTTGGCTTCGGATACCAGCAGGACCGCTGTCGCAGCGACGTCCAGCGGGCCCGAACAGTTTCCTCAAGTGGACAGCAAGGGCCAGTGGGTATTCCAAAAGCAGGTCAATGAAGTGACGGTTATGTTCACCGCCACCCAAAAAGGCAAATACGTTGCCGACCTGCAGCGCCAAGACGTGCAAGTGCAGGACGACAAGTGGCCGCCGGCAGAGGTTATGGATTTTCGCAGCGAACAGGACCTTCCGCTGCGGCTGGGACTGCTGGTTGATACTAGTGGCTCAGTCAACGACCGCTTTCAATATGAAATGCAGGCGGCCAGCCAGTTTGTAAAACAGGTAGTGGACCCGCAGCACGACCGGACCTTTGTGGCTGGTTTTTCCCATAGCTTGCGGGTTACGCAGGATTTCACCAGCGATCCGGTCAAAGTGAGCAAGGGATTAGGCAAGCTGCACGATGATCAAGGCGACACGGCGGTGTACGACGCGGTTGCCAATGCCTGCAAGAAACTGGCGGAGAGCGGAGACCAGCAACCGGTAGCGCGGGTGCTGGTACTGATCAGTGACGGCGATGATAACGCCAGCACTGAATCGCTGAAGGACGCCGCCCAAATAGCGCAATGGGATGAAGTGACCATCTACACCATCAGCAGCAATCCTCATGGTCTGAATCCGATTGGCGACGAGGGGCTGCAGAAGCTGGCGGAACAGAGCGGCGGACGTCCCATGTTTGCCGGGTCTAAGAAGCAGGTGGCAAAAGCGTTCTCCAGGATTCGTGACGAACTGCGAAACCGTTATGCGGTTTCTTATCGGCCGGCGGAATTCAAGCCGGACGGGCATTTTCGCCATATCCGCATCATAGCGAAGAGATTGGGGAAGAAGCTGCATGTACACGCCCGCAAGGGGTACTATGCACGTCCAGTGCTGGCGGACGTGATCAGCGCTTCGCCGCGGCCGTAACGCGGGCGAGGGCGCCCGCGCCACACAGATCATGAGCCGGGCACGTCAGCCGGTCCGGTGATTCCCATCATTGACGCTCCCGCAGGCGTATGGAATAGTAGCCGTGTCCGGTTTAAGTCCTTGCCAAGGAGCTCATACCAGCTACATGGTGCGATTTATCCCGAAGGAAACGAAGTTCTTCGAGATGTTCGCCGAGGTTTCCAAGAACCTCACTGATGCCGCGCGCCTGCTGCAACGCATGCTGAGCAATCACAACGAGATACCCCGGGCAGTGGAGCAGTTTCGGGAGCTCGAGCACCGCGGCGACGATATGACCCACGCCATCATCACCAAGCTGAATCAGACCTTTATTACCCCGTTTGACCGCGAGGATATCCACCGGCTGGCTTCTTCGCTGGACGACGTGCTCGACTTCATGAACTCAGCGGCGGTGCGGCTGGTGATGTACAACATCAGCGCTCCTCCACCGCCGGCGGCTGAGTTGGCGGGCATCATCGTGCAGCAGAGCGAGGAGTTGGCCAAGGCGGTTTCCAACCTGGAGAAAAGCCAGCACGTTCTGGAACATTGCGTGGAGGTTAACCGGCTGGAGAACGAGGCGGACTTGGTCAGTCGCAAGGCCATTGCCCGGCTGTTCGAGCAGGAAAAAGATCCCATTTCCCTCATCAAAATGAAGGAGCTCTACGAAGTCCTGGAAACCGCCACAGACAAGGCTGAAGACGCAGCCAACGTGCTGGAAGCAGTGGTGCTGAAGAGCGCCTGAATGGCCCTGAATTCTCCGGATCCCACCATGGCGAGGCAGAGAAGGTGAACTCGGGACTGACGCTGGTCATCATCACCGTCAGCATTGCCTTTGTTTTTGATTTCCTCAATGGCTTCCACGACGCGGCCAACAGCATAGCCACGGTTGTTTCCACGCGCGTGCTTTCGCCCACACTGGCTGTATTCTGGGCGGCTTTCTTCAACTTTGTAGCCGCATTTTTCCTGGGCACAGCGGTGGCTCACACCATCGGCAAGGGTATGATCAATCTGGACTACGTGACCCAGTTTGTAGTCCTCTCGGCGTTGATGGGGGCGATCGTATGGGACGTGCTGACCTGGTGGTGGGGACTGCCCACTTCGTCTTCGCACGCGCTCATCGGCGGCTACGCAGGCGCGGCCATGACCAAGGCGGCGTTGCACGAAGGCGTGGGCCGGGCGCTGTTTGGAGTGATCATTCCTTCGGGCTGGACCAAGACGCTGATATTCATCGTAGTCGCGCCAGTGATCGGACTGGTGCTGGCGCTGTTCTTTATGATCTCGGTGCTGTGGCTGTTCCGGGAGAAATCACCGCGCCAAGTGGATAGCTGGTTCCGGCGCCTGCAGCTGCTTTCCGCGGCGGGGTATAGCCTCGGCCACGGCGGTAACGACGCTCAAAAGACTATGGGCATTGTGGCAGGAGCGCTCTACGCCGCCGGCTACATGAGCAAGGCTCAGCTGTCGGGAAACTGGGGGCACTGGCATTGGCCGATCATTCTGCTGGCACACACAGCTATGGGTCTGGGCACATATTTTGGTGGTTGGCGGATTGTGCACACCATGGGGCAGAAGATCACCAAGCTGAAGCCGTTTGGCGGATTTTGCGCTGAGGCAGCGGGTTCCATCACGCTGTTTGGGACGGCGCTGGCCGGTATTCCGGTGAGCACAACCCACACCATAACCGGCGCTATCGTGGGGGTGGGCGCGGTGAACCGGCTGTCGGCGGTGCGGTGGGGTGTGGCCGGACGCATTGTGTGGGCGTGGATTCTGACCATTCCAGCTGCGGGTCTGGTGGCGGCCTTAACCTTCTGGTTGATCCATCTGGTGCATCCGGGAGCGTAAGAACCGTCAGAAATCAGCATTCAGCCCCCGACGAATTTTACCGATGACTCGCATTCTTCTTTTTTGGAGCAGCGGCAAGGACAGCGCCTGGGCGCTGCACGTGCTGAAGCAGCAACGAAAATATGAAATTGCCGGGCTGCTGACCACGTTCAACCGGGCCGCAAATCGCGTGGCTATGCATGCGGTGCGGCGGGAGCTGGTGGAAGCGCAAGCGGAAGTAGCCGGTATTCCCTTGTGGCCGGTGGAGCTGCCCTGGCCATGTTCCAATGCCGATTACGAAGCTGTTATGCGCGCCACCTGCAGCAAAGCAGTTGCCCAGGGAATTGAGGCGGTGGCGTTCGGGGACTTGTTTCTCCAGGATGTGCGTGCGTATCGCGAGAAGCAGATGCGCGATGCCGGATTACAGCCGCTGTTTCCCCTCTGGGGCTTGCCCACAGCGGAGTTGGCGCGGGAAATGATCGCCACGGGTTTGCGCGCGAAGCTTACCTGCGTTGATCCCAAACTGCTGAACGCGAGCTTTGCGGGACGGGAATTTGACGCGCAATTGCTGCAGGATTTACCAACCGAAGTGGATGCTTGCGGCGAGCGGGGCGAGTTTCATTCTTTTGCCTATGCCGGACCGATGTTCCGCCGCCCGCTAGAAGTAGCCGCGGGAGAGGTGGTCACGCGAGATGGATTCGTCTTCGCAGACGTCACGCTGAACAAAGCCAGAACCTTCGTAGAGATGTAATTCATTATGTTTCTAAATGCTTGCAAGCAACTTCTCTACTGATACTTTGAGATACCTAGCGAGGCCTCACACACTTTAGCTTTCTTCAGGAAATTGTTTACCTCGTTGGTGGTGGGCATGGAGGGCTGAGCTCCTTTTTTGGTGACGGACAAGGCGGCCACCGCAGAAGCAAAACTGGCAGCCTCCGCCGGGCGATTGCCCTTAAGTAGGCTGACCGCCAGAGCGCCGTTAAAGGCGTCGCCGGCGGCGGTGGTATCCACGGCACGCACTTTATAGGGGGCAATGTATTGGCGCAAGCCGTCGCGGGTGGCGAGATAAGCGCCCTGCGCACCCAACTTGATAATTACGTGTCGCGGACCGCGGGAGAGCAAATCTTCGGCACATTGTGGAACCTGGGCGGGGGAAAGGACTTCCTCCGGATGGCCGCACAAAGCTCTGGCCTCCACTTCATTAGGCGTAAGCCAGGCGGTTTGCAGGAGGAGCTTGGGGGGTAATTCGCGCGCCGGCGCCGGATCCAGCATCACCGGAATATTCTTACGATACCCCATCTCCGCGACGTAAATCACGGTTTGCAGAGGCACCTCGAGCTGCAGCAGGATGATGCCGGCAGAATTGATCAGGTGCTCGAATTTGGCCAAGTCCACTGGCAGGAGGCAGCTATTAGCGCCGGCGACAATTACTATGCTGTTCTGGCCGGCGGGATCGGTGAAGATGAGAGCGGTGCCAGAGGGAGTTTCGGGTGCGCTGGTGATGCCGTGAACGTCTACTCCCGCTTGCCGCAGGCCACGGAGCAGCAATTCGCCGTTATTATCATCCCCTACCTTGGCGATCATGTGCACTGGGTGATCCAGCCGGGCCACACTTACGGCCTGGTTGGCGCCCTTGCCACCGTAAAATTTTTCCAAGCTGGTGCCGGTGATGGTTTCCCCAGCAACGGGAATACGTGGAACGCCGGCGACCAGGTCCAGGTTGACGCTGCCGACTACCAGCACGGGTTTGGGCACGGCTGCCAAAGGTGAAAGATTCCTTTTCCCAGTCAGGGAAGGAAAGGGGCGCGTAATACTAAACCGCCATGCCGTGGCTTGCCAACATTTTTGTGCTTCGATCCGCGCCAGATACTAGAATCGGAACTGAGCCGGGCAGGAGTGGGATAAGGCGAAAGTTTGGTGAAGCCAAATCTTGAGCGAGGCCAGAGATCGAAATGTAGGCTAAGACCCGACGCTTCTTAGGCCGGGTGCAAGCTTCCCGGAGAATTGATGGGGACACGCGAAAGCAAACGCATTACCATGCGCCAGATAGCGGCGCGGGCGCGCGTGTCGGTGGGGACGGTGTCGCACGTAATCAATAACACCGCCGGCGTACGCGAGCCGGTGCGTAAGCGCGTGCTGGAGGCCATCGAGCGGCTGGGTTACCAGCCCAGCCTGCTGGCTCGTGGTCTACGGCGCAATCAGACCACCATCATCGGGGTCATCATTCCCGACATATCCAACCCCTTTTTTCCCCTGGTGGTGCGCGGGGTAGAGGACATCGCGTACCAGAATTCTTACCGCCTTATGCTGTGCAACACTGATAATGACGCCCAGAAGGAACAGGTGTACTTCAACGAGCTGCGGGCGTACCGCATGGCCGGCCTGATCGTGATTCCTTCGGCCGATAGCCGGCTGGTGCCGCTGGCCGGCGGCACCGGCGGCGAGATACCCGTCATTTGCCTGGACCGATACCCCGATGGCTGGAAGGGCGATACGGTGACGCTAGATAACGAAGAAGGCGCCTACCAGGCTATCCGCTACCTGCTGGAGCTGGGCCACCGCAGAATAGCCTGCATCGCCGGACAGTTGCACGTGACCAGCGGGGTAGAACGGCTGAAGGGCTTCAAACGGGCGATGCGAGAGGCGGGTATCAGCATTGCCCCGGAATATGTGCAGGAAGGCCGCTTCGACCGGCTGAGCGGATACGAAAAGGCGCTGATGCTGCTGCAGTTTTCGCCCCGGCCAAGCGCGATTTTTGCCGCCAATGATCTGGTGGCTCTGGGCGTGCTGGCAGCCATGCGCGAACTCGGCCTGCGCTGCCCCGAGGACGTCTCGCTGGTGGGCTTTGATGACCTGGAACTGGCCAGCTTTACTAATCCCGCGCTCACCACTGTGGCCCAACCCGCTTACCAGATGGGAGCGCGCGCGGCGGGACTGCTGTTTGAGCGGCTGCGGGGTGAAGGGATCGCCAGCCAGCGCATCGTCATGAAGGCCACGCTGAAGGCGCGCGATTCCACTGCCGCGCCCGGGCGAGGCTGATTGACGAAGTCAGCCTTGAATTGACCCACTCAAGCCAAAATGGGTCTTGAGTGGGCCACCAGCGGGACAGCGGGTAGCATGCCGGCGCAACACCGCTACTTGGCCGGGCCGGGAGAGCTGGGAGCCGAGCCCGTGACGAACAACGCCCGCACCTTTTGCTGCTGCATCAGGTTTTCGAAGTTGACCAAGTCGGTGTTCACGATGCCGGACCAGCGGGCAAGCTGCTCGTCGCTCTGTTTCTTCAGGTTATCGAACTCCTGATAGGCCACCGCGGTGGGCGCGGAATCATTATCGCCCTCCACATAATTGGCCAGGTAGGAGAGCTTGGCGTCCAGTCCGGGCGGGTAACGGAGAGAATCTTCATTGGCGGAAATTTTCATCTGCACCAGCGCGTCCTCCACGTCCGCTACCTTCTTATCGAGCTGCTGGCTGGCCGTGTAGACCAGCCGGGCCCCACCCTCGCTGCTGGCCAGGTGTTTTTGCAGCTCGTGAGTCTGGGCACGCAAATCCCAAATCTGATTCACGGCCTCATACACACGGGTCAGTTCGCCCTGAATCTGGCGCGTCAGAGTGATCTGCTTTTCCAGGTCAGCCAGCGATACGTGCTCCCGCGGGTCCAGCTTGACCTGCAAAGGAGCGGTGTAACTTTTGCCCTCAACGGTTAGGCGCACCTGGTATTCGCCCGGCAGCACCATGGGGCCCTTGGTGCCGCCCTGGTATTCGTAGAGATAGTAATTAGGCAGGCGCGGCACCTCCTGGTAACGCAGGTCCCAGACAAAGCGATTCATGCCTGCCTGCAGCTCCATTTCCTTTTTGGGCTTCTCGTCGTCGGGATCGGCTGGCTCATCGAGATCCTTCACATCTTTGCTGGTGACCTTACGCACCAGTTCGCCCTTGGAATCCAGAACCTCGATCGAGGCCTGCTTGGGTACGGCTTTCAGGTTGAAGTAGATTTCGGCGCCGTTGGGCGGATTTTCGCCCTCATTTATGGGCTTATCCCAGCTGTGCGGCATGCGCACGCGGTAAGCCGTGGCCGGAGTGTAGAGGTGGACATCCTGCTGCGCGATGGCGGAGCTGTACTGGCGCAGCGGGCTGATGTCGTCGAGCACCCAGAAGGCGCGCCCATGAGTGGCCAGTATCAGGTCGTTGTCGTGGATGCCGAGGTCATGCACCGGCGTAGTGGGCAGGTTCAGCTGCAGCGACTGCCATTGCTTGCCGCCATCATAAGAGACGAACACACCGGTCTCGGTCCCAGCGAACAGCAGGTCTTTCTTCTTGGGATCCTCGCGCACGGCGCGCACAAAGGTGTTATCCGGAATGCCGCTGGTGATTTTGCTCCAGGTCTTGCCGAAGTCCGTGGTTTTGAAAATGTAGGGGTGATCGTCGTCGTTCTGGTGATTGTCCACGGCCACGTAGGCGGTGCCGGTTTCGTGGGGCGAAGCCTCTACCAGATCCACGCGGCTCCACTGCGGCATCTGCTTGGGAGTGATGTTGGTCCAGTTCTTGCCGCCGTCCCGGGTGAGTTGCACCAGGCCATCGTCGGTGCCGGCCCAGATCAAGCCTTTCTGCAGCGGCGACACGGCCACGGCAAAAATCGTGTCGTAGTACTCAGTGCCGGTGTCGTCAATAGTGATGGGCCCTCCCGAGGGCTGCTGCTTGCTCTTATCATTGCGCGTCAGGTCGGGGCTGATTGCCTCCCAGTGCTGGCCCTGATCGGTGGTTTCGAATATGCGCTCGCCGGCGTGCAAGAGCAGGTTGGGGTCGTGCGGTGAAATCAGCAGCGGCGCCGTCCACTGGAAGCGGTGCTCGAGCTTGGCGGCGCCCACGGCATCGGTCAGCTGAGGAATCACAGATATGTCTTTCACCTCGCCGTTGTGCTTGTTGAAGCGGGTGATCTGTCCCTGGTACTCGCCGGCATAGACGATCTCAGGATCGGGGGGATAAGGAGCAATATAGCCCGATTCGCCACCGCCCACCGGATACCAGTCGCGCTCGCTGATGCCGCCAATCGAGCCCTGGCTGGCGATGCCCACGGTAGTGTTGTCCTGCTGCGCGCCGTAGATGTAATAAGGGAAGCGATTGTCGGTGATGACGTGGTAGAACTGCGCCGTGGGCTGGTTGTCCTGCTTGGTCCAGGTGGAGCCGCCGTCCACCGTAACGGTAACACCGCCGTCGTTGGCGGCGATCATGCGCTTGGTGTCGGAGGAGTCAATCCACAGGCCGTGATTATCGCCATGCGGCAAGTGCACCTTATTGAAGGTGTGGCCGCCGTCCGTGGACTTGTGGAAATCAACATTCATGATGTAGAGCGTGTCCGGATCCTTGGGATCGGCAAAGACGTGCATGTAGTACCAGGCGCGTTGGGTATAGCGGTGGTCGGGGTTCACCAGTTCCCACTTGTCGCCGCCGTCATCGGAGCGATAGAGGCCGCCATCCTTGGCCTCAATGAGGGCATAGACGCGCTCCGAGTTTGCGCCCACGGCCACCCCGGTCTTGCCCCAAGGAGCTTCCGGCAAGCCATGCCCGGTGAGCTGCTTCCAGGTGCTGCCGCCATCTACAGAGCGGTAGAGGCCGCTGCCCGGACCGCCGCTGTCCAGGCTCCAGGGCGTGCGGCGCACCTGCCACAAAGAAGCGAACAGGATATTGGAGTTGTTCGGATCGAACGCGATGTCAACCCCGCCGGTGTTTTCATTCTTGTAGAGAACTTTGTCCCAGGTCTTGCCGCCGTCGGTGGTGCGGAAGATGCCGCGCTCCGCATTGGGACCATAGGGATGGCCAAGGGCAGCGACGAAGACGATGTTGGGGTCCTTGGGATTGATGATGACTTTGCCGATGGAGCGAGTATCTTTCAGGCCCACGTTGGTCCAGGTTTTGCCGCCATCCAGGGACTTGTAAACTCCATCACCCTGGGAGAGATTGCCGCGAATGCAAGCCTCGCCCGTGCCGACGTAGATAATGTTCGGGTCGGAATCAGCTACCGCGATGCTACCGATAGAAGATGAGCCCTCATGATCGAAGATGGGCTTCCAGCTGAGCGCGCCGTCGGTGGATTTCCAGACGCCGCCCCCGGTGGCGCCGAAATAGTAGATGTTGGGATCGCCGGGCACGCCTACGGCGGTCAGAGAGCGTCCGCCTCGGTAAGGCCCGACCATGCGGTAGCGCATGCCCTTTTCTTCTTCCTTTTTTTCCTCTTTGGACTTCGACTTCTCCGTGCTGGCCCGGTTCTCAGCCGAAGTTTCGGCGGGTTTCTCGCTGCGCTGCTGGGCCAGCACTGAGGAGGGCTGCAGGATCAGAGTTAACAGAACCGCTAAGGCGAACAACAACATGGCGATGCGAGGGAAGCGCATGAGGGTTTCTCCAGGGAAAATTCGAGCCGAGTATCGTATTCCACGGGGCAGGGGGCAATCAATCGCGGTACTTTGACCCTGAGGAGGGGTCGGAGCTAGGATTTATAGAGCGCTATGCGCCATTCCCTCCTAAATACTGATGGCGGTGGCTGGATTCGATCCCGGGTTCTGTATGCGCAACCTTCTGAGAAAAGTCTGGTCGGACCTTGAAGCGCAGGATATTGCCGAATATGCGGTCATGGTCGGGGCACTATTGGTGTTGATATTCGGCCTGATGCGCGCGCTGTAAGCTGTCCTCTCTAGCAGGCAACGCTTAGGATGAGCGGCGAATCGTGTCGTCTTTGCGGGCTTAGAGGTCTATCCAAAAAGATAGATCGATTATCCGATCGTTTAGGCTGGAACAGATCAAAAGCCAAGAGGTTGAACCAAAAGCCTCCTATCTTCTTGTAAGGACGAGCTCTTCGCCTACAGCCAAGTCGGCTTACCTCTCCATATCGTGGTCCCAAATTTGCTGTCTTTGTACCCGCTGTGCGGCTTCCCAGTCGGTTGAGGGCGGTAGAGGTCTTCGCCAGTACGAGGGAGGTAGTCCTATGGCGCGCACCATCGCCAGTTCAGCGTTTGCTCTAACAATGTTAATAGCTGCTTTCGGATGCGGTGGCGGGGGCTCTTCGGGCGGCAACGTTACCGATACCCAGAGCACGGCTCTGATGCTCTCGTCCCTATCGCCCAGTAGCACGATCGCCGGCAGCTCTGATTTAAAGCTGTCGATAAGCGGATCGAATTTCGATGCAGGCGCACACCGGGTCAACAAAATCGTCTGGACAGCAAAAGGAGCCTCTACTTCGATTGCCACAACCTTCCTGAACAACACTGAGCTCACAGCTGTTTTGCCGGCAAAGTTTTTGGCCTCGCCCGTAACGGCGAGTGTGACTGTAGAGGTATGGGACGTCATGGGTGATGCTCCCCTCGCCACGTCCAATGCACTGAAGTTCACGGTGAGCCAGCCTGCGATCACCATTTCACCAACAAGCGCTACGGCAGGCAGTCCCGACTTAAATCTAAATATAATGGCGGGCACGTTTACCTTCTCTAACGGCCACCACAAATTCAACCAGGCGGTCTGGTATGCGAACGGCCACCGTACCGTATTGAACACAACCTTCGTGAGTACAACCCAGCTGAATGCAACCGTTCCGGCCACTCTTCTCACGGCAGCCGGGAGGACTAAGATTACGATCGAGATCTGGGATTTTCAGGGCGACGCCCCCGACGCTATCTCTCCCTCTATCAAGTTTACGATCACGTCATCGTCACCTTGGGACTATTGATTTGGGTCCTCGGCCCATTTTTTTGCCAGAGGGAGACTGGGGGTCGAGAATTCGGCTTTTTAGCCTTCGGTGGAGTCGCGAGACGCTTGCCTGCAACTGCATCGAGAGCTTCCTCGGTGAGATCCCTCATCTCCTGCTCCTCAGACGTTCCGCGCCGCTACAATAGCTTTCGGATGCCGCCAGTCCTGGAATTCGAGGAAATCAGCAAACAGTACGGCAGCTGGTTCACGCGCCGACCGGTTCAGGCGCTGGATCACTTTTCGCTGCGCGTGGAGCCAGGGGAAATTTTCGGCTTCCTCGGGCCGAATGGAGCGGGAAAAACTACGGCCATTCACTTGGCTCTGGGTTTCATGCGGGCAGACAGCGGTTACGGCCTGATGCTGGGGCGGCCATTTGGTGATGCGCGCACACGCCGGCGCGTGGGATTCCTCGCGGAAAACGTGGCCCTGTATCACCGTCCGGCGACGAAACTGGTGAAATTCTATGCCGGGCTAAACGGCATGGGAGGCGGGCACTTGGCGCAACGTACCAAGGAAGTGCTGGACCTGGTGAAGCTGGCCGCCAGCAGCCAGCGCAACGTTGGCTCCTTTTCCCGCGGCATGCTGCAGCGCATTGGCCTCGCGCAGGCGCTGGTGAACGATCCTGAGCTGCTGATTCTCGATGAGCCCACTTCGGCGCTCGACCCAATCGCGCGCGTCATTATCCGGGAGCTGCTGTTGCGCCTAAAGGCGGAGGGCAAGACTGTGTTTCTCAGTTCGCACCTTCTTTCGGAAGTGGAACTGGTATGCGACCGGGTGGGCGTGATGCACCGCGGGCGGGTAGCCCGGTTAGGCAGAACCTCCGAGCTGCTGCAGTCGCACGAGCAAGCGCAGGTGGTGGCCCGCGGCATTGAGCCGTCGGCGTTTCCCGGCGCCGTGTCAAGCGATAGCGTGGTCAGCTTCACCATCGCGGCCGCCAGCCAAAGAGAAACCCTGGAACGCATCTGGAGCCTGGGCGGAGAAGTGGTAAGCGTGAATCCGGTGAAACGTTCGTTGGAGCAGATTTTTCTGGAAGTTACGCAGGGGCAAGGAGGCGGCGACGAATGAAACCAGTGTGGCTCATTGGCGGCAATTTTTTGCGCGAGCAGCGTTGGCCCATCGTGATCCTGCTGGGATGGGTGGTGCTGCTTTCGGCGGTGGCAGGTCTTTCCGAACTCCGTCGTACCCCCGATGACGTGTTCATACTGTTCCAGCAGGTCGCGGTATATATCCTGGTCTTCAGCTTGTTTTTTGGGGCTTCGGCCATCCGCAACGAACTGCGTACGCGGCGAATTTTGGCGGTTCTCTCCAAGGGGATTTCCCGCCGGCAATATATCGCGGGGCTGTTGCTGGGCATTGTGGTGGCCATCGTAATCTTTTGTCTGGCGCTGGGCGCAGCCGGCGCGTGGACGCTACCGCAGGTAGGAGTGCCGGCGGCGCGCTTATGGTTTCTCCTGCTCGGGCTGCTCGCGGCTTCGCTGTTCACCGCCTGTCTGGCGCTATTCTTTTCCATCTTCCTGCATCCCCTGCTGGCCACCGGTATAACGGTGGTGATCGTGGGCGCGCCACTGCTGGTGGCGGCGGTTTGGAACAGCTCCTGGGCGGCAATTATTCCGGTTTATGCCATCCTCCAGGGTTTCCTGAATCTTTCGGAGCGCACGACGGCGTTGACGGGCTGGCTGATCATATTGGCGCTGGCCGAGACGGCGGTATTGTGGGTGGCTTCCTCATGGCTGTTTTCCTGGAAGGATGTGGCGGTGGCTGTCGAGTAGGCGAGGTGAACCAGAAAGTTGCACCAATCTTAAAGATCATTTAAGAATTTGTTACAAGTTTGCACCAATAATGTTGCAAATCCCAGCCAACCCTCTAATTAATCCACAGATAAACACCGTAATTCACAGGGACCCGGAAATGAGCTCTGGAAGCGCAATTGCTGGCTTGACTGGGATGTCTCTCCGCCGTAGAGTCTTTGTTCTCCCAAGGAGAAATCAAATGGATTGGTTAAAAGCACTTTGGATGGACGACTCAGGACAAGACATCGCCGAGTACGCTGTCATGCTGGCGGTGATTCTGGTCATTGTGGTGGGCACGATTCGCCTGATCGGCGGCCAAGCGAATAACGTGTTTTCCGAGACCGCCAGCGCCATCGGCGGATAGGCCTCCTTGAGGTTTCCTCGGCACAGTTTGGGTGGCTGAGCTGCATTGCCGTTGGCTGGCAATGTAGTATTTTTTGCATCTGCAAGCGGCAAGCCCCCGCCGAAAAAGGCGTGTGCTTCCCAGGCGAGTACCGCGGGACTCCGATTGCGCATCGCCTCGCGCCACATGGTGAAGCTGCAGGTCACGTTTCTTTAGCAGGAGTAAAAAAATGAGATTAGCTGCCAGGGGTTGCCTCGCAACCCCCCTCCTCCATGGCGGCACAGGCCAGCCGACGAGTTCGGAAAAAGGAACAACCATTGTCGAGGCGGCGGTTGCATTGCCGCTGTTTTTCCTGCTCGTCCTAGGAGTTCTCTGGTTTGGCCTCGCCTTCAGTTCCTACCAGTCCATGGTTACCTCCGCGCGTGAGGGGGCGAGGTTCGGCGTAGCTCCGCTCGCCAACAGCAGCTACAACCTGCCGACCACTAACCAGATTGCCCAGCGGGTGTGCAGCCACTTGAAAACTGGTGTGTTGGGCGGATTGGCGCAGTGCAGTAATTACGGCGGGGGCACGCCGCCTACCATCACAGGGTGCGACGATGCGGCGCTGAGGGGAGCAGACAACGTTTACGTGAACGTAGTTCCGGTGCCCTATACCGTCGCCTATAACGGCGGCGGTACCGCCACTGTCAGCCAGAGCGATGTAGTTGTTGGGATCCGCAAAACCGTGCCGGTCCTTGGCTTCACTTTGCACTTGACGACCTGCTCAACCATGAGGAGCGAGAACAACTGATGAAACGCCAAAAAGAAAAAGGCACGCAACTGGCCGAGCTCGCGGTGACATTGCCGCTGCTCGTGTTTCTCGCTTTGGGCGCAATCGAGGGTGGCTCCCTGTTGCGCGTGCACCAGCTTCTAAACAATGCGGCGCGCGAAGGGACCCGGATGGCGATTACACAAAATGTCGCCTATGCCGCGAATCGGGACACCATTGTCCAAAATGTGGTGACGAATTATTTGAGCAACAATAATGCACTCCCGGGGGGCGGGGCATTTACCCTGGGGCAGTGCAACAGCTGGAATGCAGGCACAAACGTGACCACCAACTGGCCTTTTGAGGTGGGCGGAACACTACCAGCAAACGGCGCCGTTACAGGCACGCTCACTCTGGCCAGCGGGACCACCGTCGTAACCTCCATGGCACAAGTTACTGTGACCTGTGCCTACAAGTTCTTTTTCATGCCCACGCTTCCCGGCCTGAGAAGGCAGCCGACGGTGACACTGAAAGGCCAGACCACCATGATGGACCTGTACTGAGGAGACGTTATGAGAAAAGGGCAAAAGGGCAGCATCGTGGCTATGACGGCCATCCTGATGGTGGCGCTGATTGCGATCCTGGGGCTGGCAATTGATTTCGGCACCGCGTATACAGCGCGTACTTTTGCCCAGCATGCTGCCGACGCAGGGGCTTTGGCGGGGGCGGACACGTACCAGCAGTACAACCCGGCAACACAGACCATGGCCACCGCCAACGCTCAGACCGCCGCGGAGCAGAATAAGGTCCTGGGGCAGGCTCTTGCTGCTGCCAACGTGGCAGTGAGTTTTCCGGCGGCGCCGGCAGGTGTCTACCGGGTACGGGTGGATGTGAACACGACGGTCCCGACATTCTTTCTGCGGGTTCTGGGTCAAAAGTGGAGCCAAGTTACCATAGGCGCGCACGCCATTGCGGAAGCAGCGCCGGGCACGACAGGCGGGACCACATGCCTGCGGCCGCTGTGGATCACGATGAAGGCCTTGCTAGGTGGGTCGTGCACTAATCCAACCCCACAACCAGGAAGCCAGATTACTTTATGGGACGGTGGCGGCAGTGGAAACGGCAACGGGAACAATGGGGGAGGTCTACTGTGCGTGCAAAAAAATTGTACAGTTGCCTCGCAGTGGGGATTAATTGACCCAACATCGCTTGGCTACCCGGCTTCCGACCTTGCGTCCTGGGTTTTGAGCTGCAATAGCGTGCAGGTCAACTGCGGCTCGACGATGGGACCAAAAACGGGAGCGACGGTAGGAGATGTCGGGCATGGGCAACCGCCTCCGATTCAAACTCTCATCGGCCAGAACGGGCTTGGCGATAATGACTGGGCCTGGTACCCCGACCCGAGTACGGGCGCGTATATCCCCGGAGAGTACACTTACGTTCCGGGTACGGCACCGAACAACGTATTCAGCTCAAGTCCGGCGGTAGTGACAATGGCAATTTGGGACGACTGTTCCGGAACTGGGTATGAGCCGATTAACGGGTCAACCCAGACTATCCCCATTTCCGGTTTTGCGCAGATATTCATCGATCAAATTGACCCCAACGGGAACAACAAACGCATAGACGCTCAGTTCATCAGCATGACCAACGCTTGTAGCGGAAATGGTGGCGGGGCAGGTGGTGGCGCTAATGTTGCTTCCGGACCGGGCGCGGTTCCTGTGCGATTGATTCACACTGACACGAACCCGACGAACTAGCGCAGCAAGGTTTGGGCGGAGCGGGTGACGAACTCGAGCACGCGTCCGGGCAGAATTCCCAGATAAATCACGGCGGCCGCACTGCAGAGCAGCGTGGCGGTCACCCCCGCGGGCACGCGCATCACCGGAATCTCCTGAGTGGGATCGCGCATGTACATCACCACAATCACACGCAGATAATAGTAGGCGCCAATCGCGCTGTTGACCACCGCAATGATAGTCAGCCAAACCAGGTTGGCCTTCAGCGCGGCGCTGAAGACGTAGAATTTCGCGAAAAATCCGGCGGTGGCCGGAATCCCAATCAGCGAAATCAAGAAGATGGTGAGGGTCATGGCCAGCAGCGGCGAGCGGCGGCCCAGGCCGGTGTAATCGTCAAGGGTCACGTAGCGCTCGCCGGCATTGGCAAAGTGACTGACCACGATGAAAGCGCCAAGATTCATGGCCGTGTAAGAGGCGGCGTAGAACATAGCCGCGGAGATACCGGCCTCGGGCGCGGCAGCGAACGCCACCAGCAGATACCCGGCGTGCGCAATGGCGGAGTAGGCCAACATGCGCTTGACGTTGGTCTGCACCAGCGCCCCCAGATTGCCCAGGGTCATGGAAACCGCCGCCGATCCCCACACCCACCAGAACCACACCGGATGTGAGCCGGCCAGCAGCGAAGGCCCTTGGGTTACGAACAGGATGCGCAGCAGCACCGCGAAAACCGCCATCTTGGGCGCGGTGGACATGAAGGCGACCACGGGGGAGGGCGCGCCTTCATAAACGTCGGGCGTCCAGATGTGGAAAGGCGCGGAAGCGATTTTGAAGCCCAGGCCCACGAATATGAGGGCGAAGGCCACGTAAGCCATGACCGGCGCGCCGTTCAGGCGTAGGTTGGTGGCGATCTGGGGAATGTCAGTAGAGCCGGTAGCGCCGAACATCAGCGCGATGCCGTAGAGGAAGAAAGCGGTGGCGAAGGAGCCCAGCAGGAAATATTTCAGCGAAGACTCCACGCTGCCGGCATCGCGGCGGCGGAATCCAGCCAGGATGTAGGTGGAGATGGAGGAGATTTCCAGGGCAATGAAGATGAGCACCAGCTCCACGGCGGAAGACATCAGCCCCATACCCACCGTGCCGAAGAGGATAAGGCCGAAGTATTCGCCGGCGCGGATTTCCTGCACGCGCAGGTACTCAAACGAGGCCATGATGACCAGCGCGGCGGCGATAGTGACCAGCAGGTGGAAGAAGACGCTGAAATTATCAACGACAACGAAATTCCAGAAGGCGGGCCCGGGGTAGCGCATCTGGTAGATGCTGGCGGCGACCGCCCCCAGCGCGCCCACGAGGGAGATGATGCCCAGCGGCTTCACGTTGCGGTTCTCGGGCAGCAGCGGGTCTACCAACATCACGATGAGCCCGAACAACGTGAGCACGATCTCGGGCAAGATGCGGATGTAGTCGGCTCTCGCGATCATCAGCGCACCACCTGGGCGGTGGTCTGGGCCAGCGGCAGGAGTAGGTTGCGCACCGCCGGATCAATGATGCCGAGCCAGAGCAGGGGGGCCACGCCCATGGCCAGGGCGGCAATGGAAGCCGGCCACAGGGCGGTGCGCTCGCGCGCGCTCACGTCAGGCAGAGTCTGGTTGACCGGGTGCCTTACTTTGCCGAAGAAGACACGCTGGTACATCCAGAGCAGGTAGCAGGCGCTCCAGATAACGCCAGAAGCCGCCAGAATTCCCCAAATCATCTTGGCCTGGAAGGCGCCGCTGAGGACAAGGAACTCGCCAACAAATCCATTGAGCAAGGGCAATCCCACCGAAGAGAGAGTGATGAAGAGGAAGAAGGCGGCGAAAATGGGCATGGGTGTGGCTAGGCCGCCGAATTCGTCAAGGTCGAAGGTATGGCGGCGCTCGTAGATGATGCCTGCGAGCATGAAGAGCGCCCCGGTAGAAACGCCGTGGTTCAGCATCTGGTAAACCGCGCCAACCACGCCCAGCTGGGTGAAGCTGAAAATGCCGAGCACCACAAATCCCAGGTGGCTGACCGAGGAGTAGGCGACCAGCTTTTTCAGATTGGGCTGCACCATGGCGACCAGCGCGCCGTAAATGATGCCGATGATGGCCAGCACCATGATCCAGGACTGGTTCTGGCGGGCCTGGTCCGGGAAGAGTCCGAGGTTGAAGCGCAGCAGGCCGTAGGTACCCATCTTGAGCAGGACCCCGGCCAGCATGACGGAGCCGGCGGTAGGCGCTTCAAAGTGAGCGTCGGGCAACCAGGTGTGTAGCGGGAAAATCGGCACCTTCACCGCGAAGGCAACGAAGAATCCCAGGAAGAGCCAGCCGAGCGCGTGGCCGGTGATGCCGAAGCTGGCGCCGTCGCGTACCGCGTTCTGAATGGCGACGTAATCAAAGCTGCCCGTCTTGGCGTAGAGGAAAATGATGGAAGCGAGCATGAAGGCGGAGGCGATCATGGTGAAGAGAAAGAACTTCACCGCCGCGTACACGCGCCGCTCATGGCCATACATGCCGATGATGAGGGCCATTGGGATGAGGGTGAATTCCCAGAAGAAGTAGAAGAGGAAGAGGTCGAGAGCGACGAAAACGCCTAGCAGCGCCGTCTCTAGAATGAGCATAAGGATGAAGAATTCCTTCACCCGCTCATGGAGCGACTTCCAGGAGATGAGCACGCACAAGGGCGTGAGGAAGGTGGTGAGCACCACCAGCCACATGGAAATGCCGTCAACCCCCAAATGGTAGTGAATGTTGGGCGTTGGGATCCAAGGGATGTTGATTTCGAATTGGAAGCCCGGCTGATGGCGCGCGAGATAAGTAGGTAGGTGGAGGGAGAGGGCGAAGGTGATGAGCGACACCAGCAAGGCAAACCACTTGATGTCGCGGTCGCGGCGCGGAAAAAACAGGAGCAGGATTGCCCCGGCCAGCGGAATGAAAGTTACCAGCGTCAGAATCCACGTATTCCAGAGCGAACCGCTCATCGAACTCCCATCCAGATCATGTAAGCGATAGCCACCGCCGCGCCTACGGCGACCCAGGCCGCATAGGAGCGCACGTTACCGGACTGCATGTGGCGGAACTTGTCGGAAAGTGAGCGGGCAGTGTCGGCGCTGTCGTCGGCGGTGGCATCAATGCCGGCGACGTCCACGCCGCGCCACAGCACCAGGGCCGAACCCTTGACCAGGGGCGTGATGATCACCGCCTGGTAAATTTCGTCCACGTAGAACTTGTCTCGCACCGTGTTGTAGAGCCAGCCCAGTCCGGCGGCAATACGATCGGGCAGGTCACGCTTTTTGAAGTAAAGCAGCCAGGCAAAGAAGAGGCCGAGGAAGGCCATGACAATGGAAATGGCGGTGGCGGCGAGTTCCGCATGCCTGGCGGCAGCCTCGGTGACGGCCTCGCTGGTTCCCGATGGCAGCGTGCTACCGGCGATCCGGAACACCGGAGCCAGAAAGTGGTCAAAACGGTTGTGACCGCCTAAGGCTTCGGGCACGCCGATGTAGCCGCCGATAACCGCCAGGACAGCGAGGATGACCATGGGCACGAGCATGACTTTGGGACTCTCGTGGATGTGGCCTCGGTGCTCCTGCTCCATAGCCAGGGGACGCACCAGCACTTCCGCCCTGCCTTCCTTCTCCGCTGCACGCTCCGACCAGGTGCCGCGAGCGTTGGTGTGCTCACGCAGCCACTCTTCGTAGTGCCCCATTTTGGAGGCAGGCACGCTAGCACTGAGGATGGTCATTCCTTTCCGTTCCTCGAAAGTAACAACCATGCCGCCCCGCTCGATGATGTTGCTCATGACAGTGCTGACGAATTCGGCGGGCACGACGATTTCCGCCAACACATCTTTGGCGCTGGCCAGAGTGGGGTGAGCATGCCCGGCGTGCTCGTAGCCATGGCTGCCTGAGCCGCGATATTCGCCGAAGAAGGTCATGAACCACAGGCGAAACATGTAGAAGGAGGTGAGCAGCGCGGTGAAAACGCCGATGGCCCAGAAGGCGCGGCTGCCGTAAGGGCTGGAGAGCGACTTCCACAAAATTTCGTCTTTGCTGAAGAATCCGCTGAAAAAGGGAATACCGGCGATCGCCACGGTGGCGGCCGTCATGGTCCAAAAGGTCCAGGGAATTTCCTTGCGCAGACCGCCCATGTGACGCATGTCCTGCTCGCCACCCAGGGCGTGAATGATCGAGCCCGCCGCCAGGAAGAGCAGGCCCTTGAAGAAGGCATGGGTCATCAGGTGGAAAATGCCGGCGGAAAAAGCGCCCACGCCGCAGGCCAGGAACATGTAGCCGAGCTGGGAAATGGTCGAGTAAGCCAGGACCTTTTTGATGTCGTTCTGTGCCATGCCGATGATGGCAGCAAACAGCGCGGTGATCACGCCGACGATGGCTACAGCCATCAGCGCATCCGGGGCGTGATCGAAGATGACGTTGGAGCGGGCGACCATATAGACGCCGGCCGTCACCATCGTGGCGGCATGGATCAGCGAGGAGACCGGGGTGGGGCCCTCCATGGCGTCCGGCAGCCAAACGTAGAGGGGAATCTGGGCGGACTTGCCGCAGGCGCCCGCCAAAAGCAGCAGGCCGATGGCGGTGAGCAGGCCCGCGCCTGCCGTTTCCACCGGCAGGCCCGAGATGGCGGAGAACACCTTATCAAAATCCAGTGAGCCGAAGTGCTGGATGAGCAGGAAGAGTGCGATGAGGAAGCCGAAGTCGCCGATGCGGTTGACGATGAATGCCTTCTTGCCGGCCGAGGCGGCCGAGTCGCGGACGAAGAAGAAACCGATGAGGAGGTAGGACGCCAGCCCCACTCCTTCCCACCCGATGAACATCAGCAGGTAGTTGTTAGCCAGCACCAGCGTCAGCATGAAAAACATGAACAGGTTCAGGTAGCTGAAGTAGCGGTAGAACCCGCCTTCCTCCCACATGTAGCCGACCGAATACACGTGTATGAGAAAGCCGACGTTGGTAACTACCAGGATCATGACTAAGGAAAGCTGATCGAGGAAAAAGGCAAAATGCGCGCTGAAGGTGCCGGCCATGATCCAGGGCGCAAGGATTTCCGTGTGCGGGGTGGCTTGCGGCAGCGACCAGAAGCGGAATGCGACCCACCACACCACACCCAACGAAGCCGCCACGAAGAGCAGTCCGAAAAAGGCAACCAGGCGCTGGCTGAAATTCCGGCCCAGCAATCCATTGAGGGCGGCGCCTGCCAGAGGCAGCAGCGGGATGAGCCAAAGGTGGAAGTTGGGCGTCATAGTTTGAGCAGGTTCACCTGGTCCACGTTCAGCGTCTCGCGGGTGCGGTAGACGGCAATGATAATGGCCAGGCCTACGGCAGATTCGGCGGCAGCCACGACCATCACGAAAAATACGAACACCTGTCCGCTGAGCACGTGCCAGCGCGCGGCGAAGGCGACGAATGACAAATTCACCGCGTTGAGCATGAGCTCAATGGACATGAAGATAGTGATGATGTTGCGCTTGATGAGAAATCCGGTGACGCCGCAGGCGAACAGGATGACGCTCAGCACCAGGTAATAGTGCAAAGGAACCATTAGCTGGACCTCCCAGCGTTGCTGGTTTCCTCGCGGGCGCCGGTTTTGGAGCCGGCCGTGGCTCTCAGGGCCTGGCGCTCGGGCTCCGGCTGGGGTTTGGAGAAGCGCGAGCGGACGGGCGAGGCCAGCACCACCGCGCCCATGATGGCGATGAGCACCAGCACGGAGGTGACTTCAAATGGCAAAAGAAAATCATGGAAGAGCAGCCAGCCGATGGCCTTGGGCGGGCCGTACATGGCGCCAACGTTCACCGATCCAACGTTAGGGGCGCGCACCAGCACCCAGGCGACTAGCAGGCCCACTGCCAGCATGGCAGGAAAGCCGAAAATAAGGGCCACCTTGCTGCCCCGGGTACGCTCTTCCGCGCCTGCATTGAGGAGCATGATAACGAAGACGAACAGCACCATAATGGCGCCGGCGTAGATGATGACCTGGATGGCAGCCACAAATTCGGCGCCCAGCAGCAGGTATTCGACCGCCAGAGAACCCATGACCACGATCAGCGAGAGCGCGCTGCTGATGGGATGACGCTGGATGAGGAGGTTCAGCGCCCCCGCCACCGCGATCGCCGCAAAAACCGAAAACAGGATGAGGTGAAGCATGTTGAAATGCAACTACTAGCTACTAGCTTCTGGCTCCGAGCTCTGGGCAATTACGATGTTCCAGCAGAAAGTAACTTGTTACGTCTGTCCGCAGACGTTGCAAGCAAACATCTACCCGAATTCGTATCTTTAGCGGCCCACCAACTACCCGCTACCAACTATCAGCTGCCCAACTCCTGACTAGCCCTGACTCTAAGCCCTGACTCCTAGGCCCTTAACGCCACCACTAGCCCGGTGATCACCAGATTTGCCACGGCAAGTGGCAACAGCACCTTCCAGCCGAATTTCATAAGCTGGTCATAGCGGAAGCGGGGCAGCGTGCCACGAATCCAGATGTACAGAAAAATGAACACAAACACCCGGAGGGCGAACCAGAACACGGGCAGAATCTCTTGTAGCCAAATAGGTCCGAATAGCGGGCCGTGCCATCCGCCGAGGAACAACAGGGAGGCGAGGCAAGCCACGGTAAACATGTTGGCGTATTCGGCCATGAAGAACATGGCAAACTTCATAGCGCTGTACTCGGTGTGGTAGCCGGCCACCAATTCCGTTTCTGCTTCTGGCAGATCGAAGGGGACGCGGTTGGTTTCCGCGAAGGCAGCCATCAGATAGATAAAAAAGGCCACAAACTGGCCCTGGAAGAAATTCCACTTGGGGAGCCAGCCCCACCAGGTTCCCGCCTGGGCGTCCACGATGCCGCGGAGGCTGAAGGTGCCGGAAAGAATGAGCACGCCAACCAGCGAGAGCCCCAGAGCCACCTCATAGCTGACCATCTGGGCGGAGGCGCGCAGCCCGCCGAGCAGGGAATATTTGCTATTGGAAGACCAGCCGGCGAGCGCGATGCCATACACGCCGATGGAAGTGATGCCCAAAATGATGAGCAGGCCGATGTTGACATCGGTGATCTGCAGCGGCGTGTGGATGCTGCCTACCGTGATCCAGCCGCCGATGGGGATAACCGCCATGGAGGTCACGGCGAACACCATGGCGATCATGGGCGCTGCTATGTACAGCGGCTTATAGACGTGCGGCGGCGTAATGTCTTCCTTGAACAGGAACTTAGCGCCATCAGCCAGAGGCTGCAGCAAGCCGAAGGGGCCGACGCGGGTGGGGCCCCAGCGGTTCTGGATGCGGCCCACCAGCTTGCGCTCCAGCCAGACCGTATAGGCCACGCCCGTGAGCAATACGAAGAGCGCGATGACGATCTTGATGACGGAGACGATGACGTAAGTTTCGAGGCTCAAAAAGGTATTTCCTATGGAAACTTCGTATTGCTTCTAGGTTTCATTGTTTCAGGGTTTCAGGGTTTCAAAGTTTCGAGACCCACCTCATCGGCTGTCGGCTTCGGCTTTCGGCAAATCCTGTTGGTCGATGGCCGAAAGCCGATGGCGCTTTTACCTCAAACCTGTGAAACTTTGAAACTTGCGAAACCTTGGAAGCTTAAAACTGCTACACCACCGCTTTCTTATCCGACTTCTCCAGCGGCATCCGGCGTGGGTTCTCAATCACTGAGTTCAACGCGCGCGAGTAGCGTCCCAGAGTGCCGGAGGTAAACAGCGTGTCGTTTGCCGGCGCGATCAGCTCCGGCCGGGTGGCGAGGGAGCCGGGCACGGCTTCCTCCACAGTGGTGTGCTGGTCGTTGCCGGCCAGCAACTCAATCCGCGAAACGTCGTAACCCGGCACCAAACGCTGAATTTCGTCGAGCATGGCGATGGGATCGAAGGGGCTGAGCTTGGGCTCGAGCCCGTGCGCCTCCAGCCAGACAGCGTGCCGATCGGCCTCCCCCGATTGCAC
>DATFDP010000152.1:0-4271 GCA_035252015.1 Terriglobales bacterium | reverse complement strand
ATTCTGGGCGCATCTATTTTCATTCAGCCGTCGGAGATCACGCGCCTTGTCCCGAGCAGCGCGGGAGTGTTGCTGGTGTGGCTGGCTGCGGGAGTGCTCACCTTTTGCGGGGCGCTGGTGTGTGCGGAACTCGCTGCCGTTTTCCCCAGCACGGGCGGCGTGTACGTGTTCCTGAAAGAGATCTTTTCACCGGCGCTCGGATTTCTCTGGGGATGGGGCATGTTCTGGAGCATGCACTCAGGCATCCTCGCGGCCATCGCAGTGGTCCTGGCGCGCTATGTGGGATATTTCGTGCCCTTGAACGAATGGGGTGTCAGGGCCGTGGCCATTGCGGCTTTGCTCCTGCTGTCTCTGATCAACTACCTGGGAGTCAAGCCGGGCAGTACCGTGCAGGTGATCTTAACTGCAGTGAAGCTGGCAGCCGTGGCCGGACTCGCGCTTGTGCTGTTCATTTTTGGAGGGCCAGCACATGGTGCCATAGCAGCAGAAACGGCCGCGCCACTCAGGGCAACCGGTATCAGCAATTATGCCCTGGCTATTGGCGCGGGGCTGTTTGCCTACGGAGGCTGGCATATGGTGACCTACGCCGCGGGCGAGACACGCAATGCCGGGCGAACTCTGCCGCGCGCGCTCATGGCCGGCACAGTTCTGGTGATGGTGTGCTACATGCTACTCAATGGAGCGTACCTGTACGTGATGCCGGTAAACGTCCTGGCTGGTTCTCCGCGCGTCGCCAGCGAAGCAACGCAACGTGCTCTGGGAGCTGCGGCCGGAGGCGCAATCTCCCTGCTGGTCGTGATATCAGCTCTGGGAGCACTGAACGGCATTATCCTGGCCGGGCCTCGCGTCTATTACGCAATGGCGCAGGACCGGCTGGCTTTCCGTTGGCTGGGAGCACTTGATCCGCAACGAAGGACGCCTCATCTGGCCATTGCAGCGCAGGCACTCTGGTCATCTCTGCTCGTCCTGACCAGCAGCTATCGGGAGCTGTTCACGCGCGTTGTATACACGGAGTGGATGTTTTTTGCGCTCCTCGCGGTCGGGCTCTTTGTGCTGCGGCGCAAAGGATGGCGGCCAAACTATCTGGGACGCGCCTTTCCAGTGGCCCCGTTGCTGTTCATTGCAGCCTCGGCGGGCATCGCAATCAACCAGATCCGGGTGAATCCGCGGGACAGCATCATCGGCCTGGGTTTGCTTCTGTTGGGTGTTCCCGTATACTTTTTCACCGCAAAGGCCAGAACGTGAGAAACCCCATCGTTGACTTTCACAACCACTACTATCCGCCCGAATATATAAAAGCAATTGAACAGGGGCCCAGCGCGGTCCGCATCACCTATGACCAAGAGGGAAATCCCTGCCTCCACTACCCCGGCGATTACAACATTGCCGTCCGCGGACACCGCGATATCGATTACCGCGTGCAGATCATGGACGAGCAGGGGATCGATATCAATATAATCACCCTGACCACGCCTGGAACACACATTGAAGATCCCGCGACCGCCATCCGCCTGGCAAAGCTGGTCAATGACTGCTTTGCCCGCGTGGTGACCGATAAAAAAGGACGCCTGGTTGCCCTGGCAACACTGCCGCTTTGCGATCCTGCGGCTTCGGTTAGCGAGTTGCGGCGGGCCATGGAACAACTGAAGTTTCGCGGAGCCATGGTGTTCAGCAACATCAATGGCGTCGCGCTCAGTGACCAGCGTTTCTGGAAATTGTACGAAGTGGCGAATGAGCTGGGCGCCGTGATGCACATTCACCCGACAAATCCCGTGGGCGTGGAGGCAATGCTGAATTACTGGCTGATGCCGCTGGTGGGCTTCCTCATGGACACCACGCTGGCCGCAGCAAGCCTGGTCTTTAGCGGCGTAGTGGAGCGCTTTCCCAACATTCGCTGGGCTCTGGGACATTTGGGCGGCGCCATTCCGTATCTAGCCGAACGGCTCGATCGGGGATATGAGGCGTTCAGCGAGTGCCGTAAGAACATCAATCGTCCACCGAGCGCGTATCTGAAGCAGTTTTATTTCGACACGGTCAATTTTGATCCGGCGGCATTGGAGTTGGCAGTTTCCTTCGCCGGCGCGGAACACATTCTCGCGGGCAGCGATTATCCTCACCAGATCGGCAGTATTCCCAAAATGCTTTCGAGTTTGAAAGCGATGCGTGTTTCGGAAGAAGAGCGGGAAAAGATCTTGGGTGCGAATGCGGCGAAGTTGTTGGGGTTGGGATGAGCGCTCACCGCGGAATCCTCCGCATCCAAGCGTTCTCAAAAGAGGCACGAAATGCGTTTCTTTTGTCGCTCCGCCTTCGGCTCCGCTCCAGCCTCCACCCCACCGCGCGAAGCGCGCGTTGGGGACCCCGGGCCTACGGCGTGTGGTGTTGGTCTGATGTTACGCTTACCCAGCCCTTATCCCTCATCCTGCTTCGCAGGACTCAGGAAAGAACTGGGCTACTCTCTGCCGCGCCTCACGGCGCTGGTCTCACGCGAGGATCATAGTTTCCCAGCTCCCGGTTGCATTCTCGAGAGGCGCGGAAGCGCGAAGAAAAATAAACGAGAATGGCCTTCTTGGAATTGACCGCAAAAATCGGAATGGGGCGAGGGTTCATAATGGTTAATCTAGGCATGGAGGCCTGATGGACCCACGTGAATTTCGCGAGGCGGGGCATCGCGTTGTCGATATGCTCGCCGAATACTTTGAAGGCATTGAACAGCTTCCCGTCTTTCCCGATGTCGAGCCGCGCGAGCTGCATCAGCTCTTTGACGAGCCGCTGCCCGAGGGCGACGAACGCATCATCGATGTCCTGAGGGAACTCAAAGACAAGCTTCTTCCGTACTGCACGCACGTTGGACATCCCGGATACATGGGACTTATCACGCCTTCGCCGAATCCGGTGGGCGTGCTGGGCGATTTCATCTGCTCGGCGCTGAACCAGAACATCGGCGCGTACACCATCGGGCCTTCGGCGGTGGCGATGGAGCGCAGGACCGTGCGCTGGCTGACCAATATGGCGGGCTATGGGCCTGAGGCTGGCGGAAATCTCACCAGCGGCGGCACCATGGCCAATTTCATCGGTCTCAAGCTGGCGCGCGATTGGGCATCGCGCGACCAGGCGCAGCATGAAGGGATGCATGAGCGCTGGGCCGTGTACATGTCCGAGGAGCGGCATGTTTCGCTGGACAAGGCGGTGGACTGCGTGGGAGCAGGGCGTTCGGCCATGCGCATTTTGCCCACGGACAGCAGCTTCCGTGTGCGGCTGGACGCGCTGGAAGCCGCCGTGGCCGAGGATAAAAAGAAGGGCGTACGGCCCATGTGCATTGTCGGGATCTTCGGGACAACCAACACCGGCGCCGTGGATGATATTCGAGCGCTGCGCGCTGTCGCCGATCGCGAAGGCATGTGGTTGCACGCGGACGCTGCGTACGGCGGCGGAATGCTGCTCTCGCATCGCTGGCCCATGAGAAGTGAAGGCCTGGAAACGGCCGACTCCATCACCATCGATCCGCACAAATGGTTCTACGCGCCTCTGGATGCGGGCGCCATCCTGGTGAAAGATGAGCGACGGCTGACGGTTTCATTCGGCATGAAGCCCTCTTATCTGACGGATGAAATGGACCGCAGAAATGAGCGCTATCAATATTACGTGCACGGCTTCGAGCAGTCGCGCCGCTTTCGCGGGCTGAAAGTCTGGATGAGTTTCAAACGTTACGGAGCAAAGCAGATTGGCGAATGGATTGATGCCAATGTGTACCAGGCGAGGCATCTGTATGCGCTGCTGGATAAGTATCCGGACTTTGCGCCGGCCTGCGAGCCGGTGATGTCGGCCATCTGCGTTCGCTATCGCGGAGGCGATCTCGACGACAGCGAATCAAAGAACCTGCACGCGGAAGTGGCCCGCCGGATCGAGCAAGGCGGGCGCTTCTGGATTTCCACTACGGAGCTGAAAGGAAAGAGCTGGTTCCGGATCAACCCGGTGAATTTCCGCACGCGCACGGAACATATGGAGCAGCTGATCGATTTGCTGCAGCATGAGTGCGAGCAATATCTTAAGAGCGCCGCTGGAAAGCATGCCGTGGGTTGAAGTCAACTGCGATCAATCCACAGCGAGGCCTATCTCGGATGTGTCAAGCCGCTCGGCAGGACGGCTGCTGAGATGGCCCAGCCATAGGCTGATCAGCGAAGTGGCGCCCAGCAGGGCGACGCAGCCGGGCCAGCGATGCCACTGCCAGAAGAGATCGGTCACAACTGACGCGACAGTACCACCGAGATAAT
>DATFDP010000151.1:0-21641 GCA_035252015.1 Terriglobales bacterium | reverse complement strand
TATCGGTTGTGTATGGCCATCCCCGCGGCTCCGAGTGGGTGGAGGTCACCAATCACGGATTGCTGCCGGCTTCGGGAATTCAGCTATTCCTGGGCAGAGGCTTCACAGCGGCTGATGAATAAACCTGTGAGCCAGCGCATGCACGAAATCGGCTTGCGCATGGCGCTGGGCGCCCGCCTGGCTCAGGTGCAATGGATGGTAGTGCGTGCCGCGTTGAAGAGCGTGCCGGCCGGCCTTGCCCTTGGGGCGCTGATTTCATTATGGAGCCTGCGCTAGATCTCCGGCCTGCTGTTCGGGGTGCATAACGGCGACCCGGAAGTGCTCGCCCTGGTCGCTATCGTCCTGCTCACAGTAGGCGTGCTGGCGGCGCTATTCCCGGCTCGCCGGGCTGCCAAAGTTGATCAACTGGAAGCGCTGCGCTGTGGGTAAAACCGGGTGCGCTGGAGTGCCGGAGGCATTTCAACCCCTGTCGTTACAATTCTTTACACTTCTGCATGTCTTGCACTTAGGTGCAATTTTTGTCATTGAGAGGCAGCCACTCTGCATCTAAACTGTTAGCAGAAACCCCGCATTATAAAAGTGAGGAGTTTTTTATGAAGCCGAAGGTGGGATTCTATCTGTGTGCACTGTTGCTGGCTGGGTCATTGGGCCTGACAATAGGCTGTACGCGGGCTCCTAACGATGCTCAGCTTGCCGGCAATGTGCAAAGCAAGATCTATGCCGACCCCAATGTGCAGAGCCGGCAGATCACCGTGCAGTCGGCCAACGGCGTGGTCACCCTGACCGGCTACGCCAACAGTGATGCCGAGCGGGCCACGGTAGGAAGCGATGCCGGCCAGGTAGAAGGCGTCAAGACGGTGGTTAATAATTTAGAGGTTTCCGCGCCCGCCCAGGCGGCTGCACCCGCCCCTGCCCCCGAGCCTGCCGCGCAGCAGGAAGAACCTGCGCCGGCGCCGGCTCCGGAACGCCACCGCGCCGCACGGCACCGTGAGCGCCGCGCTCCCGCCACTAGCGAATCAGCTCCTTCCGATGCCATGGCCATGAATTCGGCCCCGGCATCGGCCACTCCGGCAGAACCTACGCCGCCTCCACCACCACCGCCTCCCAAGCCGGTGGTTGTGCCCGCGGGCACCAACATTGCCATTCGGCTTATTGATCCGATTGACAGCGAAAGGAACCAGACGGGCCAAAGCTTCCGCGCCACCCTGGATTCTCCGCTGGCTGATGAAAATGGCAATGTCGTGGTTCCCGCCGGCTTTGACGTAACCGGGCGCCTGGATGACGTCAAGAGCGCGGGCCGTTTCGCCGGGCAATCCGACATTATCATGTCTCTGACGCAACTTTCTGTGCACGGCAGGTCGTACAGCCTGCAAACCAACCAGTACACGCGTAAAGCCAGCTCTCGCGGGAAGTCCACCGCGGCCAAAGTTGGCGGCGGCGCCGCCGTCGGCGCTATTCTCGGCGGCCTGCTGGGTGGCGGCAAAGGCGCCGCCGTCGGCGCCACTGTGGGTGCTGGCGCGGGTACTGGCGTTTCCGCGGCCACCAAGGGCCAGCAGATTGTGTTGCCTTCGGAAACCGTACTCAATTTCCAATTGCAGGCTCCGCTTTCGGTCATTCCCACCAGCGGCGGACCGAATGCCGGTCGGCAACAACTGAATTAGTCCGACTTCGAAGGGGGAGGTGGCAGCCAGTTGTCCCTTCCCCTTTTTTGTCTTTAGAAGGGCGGGTGTTCCCGGTAAGTTACTAAAGTTCTCTGGCGGCCAGCTCACTTTCTCTCATAACATTCCACTGTCCAGGCTCCCCAAGAATCTTCATGAGTTCCCTGCTGGATAAGCTGCCGACCATTCTAGTGCTGTGCGTGTTGCTGGGGATATTCGTGTCCCTGCGCAAGCACGCCCCCTCGCGTACGGTGCGGCTGTGGATTGTGGGCTGGGCGCTGATTCTGGCCCATTTCATCGCCCAGGCTTTTGAAGCGGCACCCGGCTGGCGGGGGCAACTGTGGGGCGTCGTGGACCTGGCGGGACTGGAATTGTCAGGGACGGTTTTCGTGGCCTCGACCTGGAAAGCCGTTTTCGAGAATCGGCGCTTCCTGGGCGCTTTCTTTCTGCTGATGACGCCAGCAGTGCTGCTGCACGCGGTGCTGGCGGGAATTCCTCAGGACGTGCGCTGGCTCTATATTGCCACTCTGCTGGTGATCTTCTTCGGCTCGACGCTCTTTCTGGTTAGCGTGCGGCGGCCGTTGCCGCGTTTCGGGCAAGGAGTTGCCGTATTTCTGCTGACCATCGGATGCTGGTCCGTCCATGATGCTTGGCGGCGCAACTACGACACCGGAACGCTCGCCGTGCTGGCCTTGGGATTCTTATTTGCGGGGGTGAACTTCTACCGCATTTACCGGCGCCGCTCACCGGGCGTGACCAGTACGGCGTTGGGCTTCCTGTTCTGGGGAGCCGTTTTTCCCGTGGGCGCTCTTACCGACCACTTTCTGCCGCACCTGGCCATCAACCCGGAAATCTGGAACGTGCCCAAATATTTTGTCGCCTTCGGCATGATTCTGACCCTGCTGGAGGACAAGTCGCTATCGCTGCTGGCGGTGAACGCCCGCGAGCACCAAGCCAACCGGCAACTGCAGTTCTTTTCTCAGATTACGTCGCGCCTGCTCACCGGGGCCGATCCACGGCTGATGTGCGCAGAGATCGCGCGCGTGATTACCCAATTCAGCAATTTCCGGCGGGTCACCATCAACTGGGAAAACGACGAAGGCAAGCTGGAGGTTGCCGGCGAGAGCGGCCTCACTCGGGAAGCCAGCCGCGAACTGCACGAGAAGGTACAACACTGGACTGCCCGTGACATCGCTGAGGCCTGCTCGCTGGGACGGCCTCTCGGAGCCACTTCGGTTCTAGTGAAGTATTGCGATTTGGCAAGATTCAACCCGGTGCGCAGCGTGGAGCAGTTCGACCCCAACCCACTGTGGGAGAACGGCGACGAAGTTTTCATTCCCCTGCGCTCCTCGAGCGGGCGCTGCCTGGGATGCATTTCCTTGGACGACCCCCGGGACGTAAACCGGGTCACGCCTGACGAGATGTCGAAGATCGAACTGCTGGCGGCCGATCTGTCGGCTTCGTTTGAGAACGCAGTGCTGCAACGGCAACTGATCCGCTCGGAAAAGCTGGCGGCGATCGGCAAGCTGGTGTCAGGCGTGGCTCACGAATTGAACAATCCCTTGACCTCAATTTCGGGTTTCTCGGAGCTGCTGCTGGAAGAGGTGCAGCATGAGGGCGCCCGCAGCAAGCTGGAAAAGATCAGCCACGAGAGCCGGCGCATGCAGCGCATTATTGACAACCTGCTGCGCTTTGCCCGGGGCAAGGCGCTCCATCAGGCGCCGCTGGACCTGCAGGCGGTGCTGCGGGAAGCGCTCGCGCTATTAGAATACAAGCTGCGCAGTGAGCGCATCGAACTGCGCATCAGCATTGATCCGGCTCTGCCACGCATCGTGGGTGACGAAGGACAGATGAAGCAGGTTTTTGTGAACCTGCTGGGCAACGCGATGGATGCCATTGACGGGAGTTCCGAGCGGCGCATCAGCGTCGAAATGTTCGCACGGCACAGCCACGTGGTGATCCGCTTTACCGACTCCGGCAAAGGCTTCAGCGACCTCAACCGCGCCTTCGATCCGTTCTACACGACCAAGCCCGTCGGCAAGGGTCCTGGCTTGGGGCTGAGCATCTGTTACGGTCTGATCAAGGAACACGGCGGCGAGATTCGCGCGGAAAACCTTCAGCCGGGCGCGGTGGTGATTATCGAGCTGCCGCGCGCGCAATCGCGGCCATTGGCGCTGTCGGCCGGCGCCAGTTCGTAGCCGCGAGGCGGTTAGCAAACGCTGGCCTGCGGCAACACCTGAATAGCATTTCGTTTCTGCCTGTCGACAATGCTACGATTCTTACTCTCGTGCCACAGCTCACCGCGCTCATTCACACTCACAATGACGAACTGCGCCTGGGCCGGGCGCTGGAATCACTAAGACCTTGCGATGAGCTGCTGATTCTTGATCACGGTTCACAGGACGCCACTGAAATTGTGGCTCGCGAGTACGGGGCATGGGTGCTGCCAGCCGCTCGCGCAGATCTGAGTCAGGCGAAGCACGACTGGATCCTCTGCCTGCTACCCACCGAGGCTGTCAGTGAGGCACTGGAGGCTTCCTTGTTCGAATGGAAGCTGGCGGAGCAGACTGCCAGCCACGCGTTTAGCGTGACGGTGCGTGAGCAGACTGGGAACCAATGGGTCTCGCACCCGCCAAGCACTCGCTTGCTCAATCGCCAGGCACATCGCTGGACGGGTGAACTTCCCTCGGACGACCCACAGGCCCAGCTCTTAGCGGGGGATCTGCTTCGCTTCCGCGAACCGTAGTTGCCGGCTAACGGCTCGAAGGAGCTGTGCGTCGAGTGTTGCCCGCCGGCTGTCTCACGGTTTGTACTCCAAACTTCTGGTGGTAGTCAGGGTAGGGCGGACGCGCATACTGTTGCGCCGGGTGCTGCTGCAGCTCCTGCAGCACGACTTGCACTGCCTTCTCCAGTTGTGGATCGCGGCCGTTGCGCCAGGCCTGCGGGTCCATTTCCACGTCGTAATCGGGTGGGATGCCATGGTTTTCCACTTCCCACTGCCCCTGCAAGCCGTAAATGGCGATGCGCGGCGCGGTGACGTGGCCTCCGTCCATCAACTCGGGGTAGTCGTAAATGCCGACCAGGCCGCCCCATGTGCGCTTGCCGATCAGCGGGCCGATGCCGGCTTTGCGGAAATACCAGGGCAGGGCGTCGCCGCCCGAGCCGGACATTTCATTGATGACCATCACCTTGGGACCGTAGATCGAGCCCAGGGGGCTGGACTGGTCGCGGCCCTCGCGGGTTATCATCAGGCTCATAATGGGGCGGCGCAGATAGTCGACAATGTAGTCGGCGATATCCCCGCCGGTGTTAAAGCGCTCGTCAATCACCGCCGCCTCCTTCTCAATTTGCGAAAAGTAGTAGCGGTTGAAATAGGTGTAGCCGTCCTCGGCGGTGTTGGGCAGATAGACGTAAGCCACGCGGCCGCCGGTCATCTGATCCACGGTGCGCCGATTATTTTCAATCCAGGCACGGCGGCGCAGGTTGTATTCGCTCTCGATGGGCACAACAGTGACATCCCGCGCGTCCTTCTCATCGGGATTGGGGCCAACTCTCAAGACCGAGGTTTTGCCGGCGGTGCCCTGGAAAAAGCTAAACAGGTTATCGCTGTCATGGAGCTCGCGTCCGTTCACCGCCAGCAGGTATTCGCCCGGCTTCACGTTCACGCCCGGTTGCGTAAGCGGCGCCTTCAGGTCGGGATTCCAGTTTTCGCCGTTGTAGACCTTGGAGAAGCGATAGCGCCCGCTGGCGATAACATAGTCGGCGCCCAGCAGGCCGGTTTTTGCCAGCGGCTTGGGTTCATCGGCATCACCGCCGCGCACGAAGACATGACCCAGGCTCAAGTTGCTCAGCATCTCTTCGAATAGGTAGTTCAGTTCGTCGCGGTCGCCAATATTCTTGAGATAGGGAGCATAGGCTGCGGAAGCCGCTTGCAGGTTCAGGCCGTGGGCGTGGGGATCGTAGAGGAAGTCGCGCTCGATGCGCCACGTCTCGCGATACATCTGGTTCCATTCCGCCCGTGGATCCACGTACACCTGCATGTTGTCCAGTTTGAGAGGACCCTCGCCGGGCTTGGGCTCGCCGACAGCAGGCTTAGGCGGTTCGGCGGTGGTGGCAATGATCCACTGTTCGCCTTTGCGGAACAGCAGCTTCTTGCCATCGTGCGACAGGCGGAAATCGGCGACGTCGTCCACAAATTTGTCCACTTTCCGCTTTTTTAAGTCGAATTTGTGCAGCACCATCTTGGGATTTTGAGAATCTTCCTGCGACAACACTGGCGGCGCCTCCAGGAGGAACAGTTCCCCGGTTTTGCCCGCCTCCAAGTCCACGTAATTGCGTGCCGGAATGGGCAAAGCCAGAATGCGCTGGCTGATGCTTTCCGCATCCACGCGTACCACGACCGGCTCTTTCTCTTTTTCCTTGTCCTGGTCTTTGCCGTGATCCTCGATGGCGGCTTCCTCGTCATCCGCGGCTTTGGCTTTCTTCTTTTCCTTGGCTGTGCTTAGGGGTTTGTCCTGGTCCTTCTTCTCCTCTTCTTTGACCTTTTCCTCATCGCTTTCCGGCGCTAGAGGCGAGGGCAGTTCCTTGCGCAGGACTACCACATAGGCGCTGCTGGTGACGGGCCGGTTCAGGCTGGACATGTCAAGCCAATCGGCGCTCAAACCAACGTCGGTGCTGGCCAGAAAGTAGAGGTACTTCCCGTTAGCGTCAAAACCGGGATGACGGGTGTCGCTCATGCCATCCGTAACCTGGAACGACTTGCCGCTGGCGAGGGAGTAGACGAACACGGCGTGCAAATGGTTGGGCAGCAGCTTGGTGTAGGTGAGCCACTGGCTGTCGGGCGCCCATTGGGGATCGAGCGAGCGTTCCGGCGTTTCAAAAAGGTCAGCATCCACCTTCACCGGTGTGCCTTTGTCCAGATCCACGTACCACAGGTTCAGGCGCTTGTCAGTGTAGGCGATTTTCTTGCTATCGGGAGCCCACTTGGGCGAATAGAAGAACGAGGGTGGATTCCCCAGGTTGATTTTGCGCACGTCACCCAGCCCGCTCTGGTCGCGCACTTCCAGGTTGTACTCCCCGGAGGCATCGGAAAAATAGGCAATCCACTTCCCGTCCGGCGCCCAGGCAGGGTCGCGCTCCGCCACCGCCGGGGTATTGGTCAAGTCGCGGATATCGCCCTTGTCCGAAGGCACTGTCAAAATGTCGCCATGCGCCTCCAGCACAGCCCGCACCCCGGTCGGCGAAAGCTCGATGTTGTGAATGTCCTTGGGATCAATCTTCACGAAGTGAGGCTGCAGGTGGGGAAGGTCGCCGGCCACACGCACATCGACGTCCTTCACTTGGCGGGTGCTCAGATCGTAGAGGTGCAGCGAGCCGAACTGCTCATAAACGATGGCGCCGGGTCCTGCCGAAGCCGACTTGAAATCCAGGCCACTGTTGGCCACAACCTGGCTCGCCTTCTTAGTCTTCGTGTCATACGCGAACAGGGTGACAGGACCGTTGCGGTCGGACAAGAAGTAAATCGTGTCGCCCACCCACATGGGATTGGAATCGTTGGAATTATCACGTGGTATCGTCGCTTCGACCTGCGAGCTGGCCAGGTTCACAATCCAGACGGGCGTGGTTTGTCCGCCGCGGTAGCGCTTCCATCCCGGCTCCCATTGCGGATGCGGCACGTAGGCCAGTTGCGTGCCATCGGGCGAGAACGATGCCTCCTCACCGCTGGGGAGGGGCAGTTCGGTGGGAAAACCATGGCCGCTCAGCGGCATGGTGAACAGCCGGTCAATAAATGAAATAGAGCTATTGCGCGGCGAAGCAAAGAGAATGCTCTTTCCGTCTGGTGTCCAGCCCAGGACCTGGTCGGTCCCTGGATGATAGGTGAGGCGGCGGGGAACACCACCGTCCGCCGCTACTACGTAGACGTCGCGGTTGCCATCGTACTCGCCGGTAAAGGCGATGAGAGAGCCATCCGGGGAAAACATGGGATCGGTCTCGATGCCCACGCCCGAGGTTAAGCGGCGCGCATCCCCGCCCTCGCGGCTTACTACCCACAAGTCTCCAGCATAAGTAAAGGCGATCTGTGTGCGGCTGAGCGCGGGCTTGCGCAGCAGCCGCGGTGCGTCCGCCGCAGCCAAATAGAGGGTGGAGAGGAGCAGACACACAACTCCAAGGGCGACCTTTTTCATGGGTGGACTCCTGTTCGAGTTTGGCTAGCTGGATTTCCCCGGGGAAGCGAAATCTTATGCTGTGGTGGCGGCTGCGTCAACGCGAACGACACACTGGCCAGCTTCAGCGCCGCAGCTGATTGAAATCGAACCTTTTCATTATTTTTTTCCGCAACCCCTCGCCCACTTCCGGGTTTCTATTGCGTTTACCCGCAGACGACGCCGGTTGCCATTACACTTTAGGATGAATTGCAGGGGGATGAATGCGTTCTCGCCTTGTCGTGTGTGCAGTGCTTGCGTCGCTGATGGCCTTGCCGGCCGCTGCCCAGAACCCCAAAGCGGACATCTTTGCCGGTTATTCCTACCTTCGCTTCGACAGCGCATCCCTGGGTCTGCCGCACGACTCCAGCCTCAACGGCTGGGCAGCAAGCGGCACTGCTTACGTATATAAACCCTGGCTAGGCGCGGTTGCCGATTTCAGCGGCAACTATGGAAGGAAAAATGGCTTAGCGTTCAATGTCTACAGTTTCCTCGGCGGCCCGGAACTGATGTTACGCAGGCACGGGAGCGCAATCTTTATCCGCGGCCTGCTTGGGGCAGCGCGCAACACAATTTCTGGAGCCACTGACACTGGGTTCGAATACGGGGCCGGGGGCGGTCTCGATATCGGCGTGCCTCACCATCTCACCGTCCGCGCATTTCAGGCCGATTATTTAAAGGTGCGCACTTTCGGCGTGTACCAGAAGAACGTAAGGGTTTCAGCCGGCCTGGTATGGCACTGGGGCCGAAAATGACGCGCCTCCATGCCGCATGGAAATTGGGGAAGCTGGCGGATTCGCAAAAGAGGACACAAATGTCACGCAATCATTTCCTGATTACGGCTTTGCTCCTGGCGGGGCTGGCTTGCCTTTGCGCCTGCAGCACCGCTCCCAGCCACTTGGCGTATGTAACTCTAAGCAATGGGCAACTCGCTGCCTATCGTGTGGATAACAGCTCCGGCCTGCTGACCGCTATTCCCGGCTCGCCTTACACGGCGGGCGTGTTTCCCACTTCGATCGCGGTGCATCCCTCGGGCAAATTCGCCTACGTAGCCAATACCGGAGAAGGCGACATCTCATTGTTCCTTATCAATGCCGCCACCGGCGCGCTGCGGGAAATTTTACCGCGCATCCCAGCCGGTACCAATCCAACTTCGCTGGCCATCCGTGCCGACGGCAATGAACTCTTTGTTGCCAACTCCGGCTCGGGCACGATTTCGGTGTTCTCCATCAGTTCGAGGACTGCCAACATCATTGCCATATCCGGCTCGCCATTTTCATGTGGGACTTCCCCAGTTGCGCTGGCCATTTCCGCGTCTAACGTGCTTTACGCGGTGGATTCAGCCTCGAATGTCGTCTTTGCTTTCACTATCAACACCACGACCGGAGGTTTGAAAGCCATGCCAGGGTCGCCGTTCGCCACCGGCGGCAGCGCCCCCACTTCTGTTGCGATTGACGCCTCCGGGAAGTTCCTTTACATCACTAACCTACTCTCCAACACGATTTCTGCCTTTTCCATAGGCTCCAACGGAGGCCTTGTTGCGGTCTCTGGCTCTCCCTTCCCCGCAGGAACCGGCCCCATTTCCGTCGCGGCGGCGCCCTCGGGCGAAGCTATTTATGTGGCCAATCAGGGGGCGAACAGTATTTCGAAGTTTGCTCTGAGCGCGAGCGGAGTTCCGTCAGAAGCCGGATCTCCCCTCCCCGTGGGACGCGGTCCGGTTTTTGTGGCTCCGGATATCGGTGGCAACTTTGTGTTTGTCGGAAATGGACTCTCAGGCAATCTCTCGGAATTGTCCGCCAGTTCGAGCGGCAGCCTGACGAATGTTGCGCAATCGCCTTACGCTACCCCAGCTACACCTACTTCGCTGATTACCACAAAGTAAGCGTGGCGCTAGCCGCCGATAAAGCTGTTCACTTCCCGGCGCGGGCCGAGGAAACGCGAATCTTCTCTCCGGAAACGATGGCGCGCGGGTTATCTTCGACCAGCACACGCGCCCGCTCCTCTCCATACCACGTCGCGACCGCCTGACGCGCCGGAGAAAGCAAAGGTACGCGGCGGCGGCTTTCGTGGGCGTCGGTGGCCAACACGTGCACCATCTGCTGATCGAGCAGGAAACGCGCGCTGCGCCTCGCCTGCTCGCCCCAGAAGCCGGTCAGCGAATTGGCCGTGATCTGCACCAGGCAGCCGGCGTCAATCCATGGCAGCAGGCGGTCAGGGTGGTTCTGCAGCAGCGGATTCCGCTCCGGATGGGTGATGACGGGCGTGATTCCCATCTCCACCAGGCGCAGCAGCGCGCCCGTGATCTGCTGGGGAATAGAGTAGTTGCTGAACTCGACCAGCAGGTAGCCGGTATTGGCGATGGTATAGCGTTCGGGATGGGCGAAGGCGTCTTCCAGGTTATCGTAGGAAAGATGGAAGTCGCAGCCCAGAGTCAGGCGTGGCGCGCCGCCGGAAAGCTGCTGCAGACGCTCCAAGCGGACGGCCAGTTCTTCCCGGTTGTAGGCGTACTGGAAATCGGCATGCGGGGTGGCCACAACGTGCTCAATGCCGTCAAGTACCGCCATCTCGCACATTTCCAGGGCAACATCCCAAGAAGGGGCACCGTCGTCAACCTCCGGAATGATGTGGCAATGAATGTCTACCATGATGATTCCACTGACCTTGGGCGTATACGCCGACGGCTGAGGAGGGACCGCCCAAGCGCAGAGTTTTTGCGTGTACGGCTCCTATCCTAAACGCCAAAAGGCAGGTCCCACAACCTTTTCCGGAACCCACAACCTTGCGGTTCTCAGGTATACTCTTTTGCATTGCGAAGTTGCTGTTCGACACAGCCTTCTTCAAATTTGCGTAACCCGGAGCAGAACAAATGGAATGGGTAACCCCGACTTTTGAAGAAATCAATTTGAGCTGCGAGATCAATTCCTACGTAAACGCCGAACTATAATCCGCGGATGCGGATCAAGGTGCTGGGTTCTGCTGCGGGAGGAGGTTTTCCGCAGTGGAATTGTGGTTGTGCCAATTGCTACCGTCTGCGCCAAGGCACGCTGCGCGGTAGGGCCCGCAGCCAGACGCAGCTGGGAGTAAGCGCCACGGGCCAAGCCTGGTTCCTGCTGAACGCTTCCCCTGACCTGCGCACACAGATTGAAGCCACGCCGGAGTTGCACCCCTTAGCTGGAACGCGGCAGAGTCCTATCGCGGGCATTGTGCTCAGTAGCGGCGACCTGGACAATGTGCTGGGGCTGCTGCTGCTGCGCGAGTTTCAGCCGTTGCGGATTTTTTCTACCGCTGCCATCCGCCAAATTCTGAGTGAGGACAACAGCTTCTTTCGCCTCCTGGAGCGCGTGCCGGAGCAGGTGACTTGGGCCGAGATCCGCCCGGGTGGGGTTTTAGAATTGAAAAGCTCCGGCGCGTGTATTTGTTGCCGCGCGCTCGCGCTGCCAGGCTCGTATCCGGCATATGTAAGCGGGAGCCAGCGGGAGCGGCTGTCAAAAGACCAGGCGGTGCTGGCGCTGGTTTTGGAGAGCGGTGGGCGAAAGGCGCTTTTCGCGCCCGCACTGCCAGCTATTACCGAAGAACTGCAAACGTCTATGCAGGATTGCGACCTGCTGTTCGTGGACGGCACCTTCTGGTCCGACGATGAACTTCAACGGGTGCGTGGGGTTGGGGCCATGGCCCGCGAGATGGGCCACCTGCCGGTGGGCGGGCCGGGAGGCAGCCTGGAGCACCTCGTCTCGCTTAAAGGCAGGCGAAAAATATATATTCACATCAACAACACCAATCCCATGCTGGATGAGGAAAGCGCGCCGCATCGCGAGGTGCACGAGGCCGGCTGGGAGATTGCCGAAGATGGATGGGAGTTCGAACTGTGAGCGGCGCTGCCATCGCGCCTTTGCTGAGCCAGGACGAGTTGGTCGCCCGCCTGCGCAAGATTGGCGAAGAGCGCTATCACCATCGCCATCCCTTCCACCTGCTGATGCACGAAGGCACGCTTACCCTTGGACAACTGCAGGCGTGGGCGCTGAACCGCTACTACTACCAGAGCCGCATTCCTGTCAAAGATGCCCTGATCCTGGCGCGCAGCGAGGATCCGGAGTTTCGCCGCGCCTGGCGCAAACGCATTCTGGACCATGACGGCGAACAGGGCCGCATCGGCGGCATAGAAAAGTGGATCAAGCTGGCGGAGGCCACAGGCTTGGAGCGCGGGCGTGTGGAGGGTGCTGCGGAGGTTTTACCCGCCACCAGGTACGCGGTGGACGCCTATTTGCGCCTGGTGAGCGAGCGCACTTTTCTTGAGGCGGTGGCTTCGTCGCTCACCGAGCTGTTTTCCGGCACGCTTATCGCGCTGCGGATAGATGCGCTGGGTAGGCATTATCCCTGGCTGAGCGGCGGGTTGGACTATTTCCAGGCGCGCTTGTCGCAGGCTCCCGCAGACGCGCGCTTCGCTCTTGACTGGGTGATTAGACATGCCCAAAGCCGTGAGCAGCAGGAACTCGCCTGCGGCGCGCTGCGCGCCAAGTGCGACATTTTGTGGGCGCAGCTGGACGCGTTGTACTTCGCTTATGTGCAGCCGGGCTGGCCGCCTCCCGGCGCGTTCCAGCTGCCGGAGGCGAAGTGAGCCGCCCGGCGCCCACTTCACGCCCGCGCCTGGCCCGGGGCTGCCGCATCAGCGAACAGGCCGGGCAGGAATCCACCTTGCTTATGCCCGAAGGCGCCATGCGCCTGAATCCGCCAGGGCTGAAGATCCTGCGACACTGCGACGGGAAGCACACGTTCGCGGAAATTGTGAGCACGCTGGAGGAAGAGTTTGCCGCTGCCGCACCCGAGCGCGTCGCTGAGGACACCGCTATGTTTCTGGAAAGTCTCCAGGAGCGGCGGGTTGTGGACTACGAATGACCGGACCGCTGGCACTCATCGCCGAACTTACCCACCGCTGCCCTCTGCACTGTGTTTACTGCTCGAATCCTGTGCAGATGAAGACGCGCGCGGCGGAGCTCACCACCGCGCAATGGAATGAGGTATTTCACCAAGCGGCGGCGCTGGGCGTGATGCAGGTGGACTTCACCGGCGGTGAGCCCCTGGCCCGCCCCGACCTGGTGAACCTCGCCGCGGCTGCGCGCCAGGCCGGGCTCTACATCAACCTGATCACCTCGGGCATTGGGCTCACCGAAGATCGGCTGCAGGCACTCGTTGCGGCAGGCGTAGACCACATCCAGCTCAGTTTACAGGACGCGAACGAGGCAGGAGCGAATGAAATTGCCGGCGCTCCCGCGCATGCCCACAAGCTGGCCCTGGCAAAGAACATTCGTCAGCATCATGTGGCTTTCACGATGAATGTGGTGGTGCACCGCCAGAACCTGGGGCGGTTGCCGCAAATTATCGCGCTGGCCGAAGAGTTGCAGGCCGACAAGCTGGAAATCGCCAACGTGCAGTACTACGGCTGGGCGCTGGAGAATCGCGCCGCGCTCTTGCCCAGCGAGCGGCAGCTTTCGGAATCGCTGGCCACGGTCAAAGCGGCGCAGGAGCGGCTCAAGGGCCGCATGCGCATTGACTTTGTCGTGCCCGATTATTATGGCAAGTATCCCAAGCCCTGCATGGGCGGCTGGGGGCGCAAGCTGATGCTGATCAATCCCGCGGGCGAGGCCATGCCGTGCCATGCCGCGGGCGTGATTCCGGGCCTGCGTTTCGAAAACGTCACAGCCAGCCCCCTACGCTGGATTTGGGAGGAGTCGGAAGCCTTCCAGCGCTTCCGCGGGGAGGCTTGGATGCCGGAGCCTTGCCGCAGCTGCGAGCGGCGGGGACAGGATTTCGGCGGCTGCCGCTGCCAGGCGCTGCAGCTGACCGGAGATGCCGCCGCTACAGATCCGGCCTGCTCTCTGGCGTCCAGCCATCGCGTGGTCGCCGCGGCCGTCGAGCAAGCTAACACCGCACCTTTGGTGGCCGGTACCGAGCCTGTCCGCCCCGTGATGAAGGCCCTTTGGGTGTATCGTACTAATCCACAATGAAGCTTCGAACACTAATGGCAGCCGTTCTGGCAGCCGCGGTATCCGCAGGGGCCCCGCGTGCTCTCGCACAGGGTACCGCTGATACACCGCAGCAGAAATGGTTTCGCGATGCCAAATTCGGCATGTTCATCCACTGGGGCGTTTACAGCGTGCTGGGCGATGGCGAGTGGGTGATGAACAACCGCCACATGTCCGTTCAGGATTACGAAACCTTGCCGCAGCAGTTCAATCCTGTGGACTTCAACGCCGCCGAATGGGTGGCCATCGCCAAGGCGGCAGGCGCCAGGTACATTACTATCACTAGCAAGCACCACGACGGCTTTGCCATGTTCGGCACCAGGCAGACGACGTGGAACATCGTGGACCGAACACCTTGGAAGCAGGATCCGCTGGCGCAACTGGCGCGCGAGTGCCGCAAGCAGGGCCTCAAGGTCTTCTTTTATTACTCGCAACTCGATTGGCACCATCCGGACTACTATCCGCTGGGCGAAACTGGGCAAAGTGCGGAGCGGCCGCCGGGCGGAAATTGGCAGCGCTACCTGGATTTCATGGACGCGCAGCTCACCGAGTTGCTCACCAATTATGGCCCTATCGGCGGCATCTGGTTCGACGGCTGGTGGGACAAGCCGCAGGCTGATTGGCAACTGCAGCGCACCTACGCGCTCATTCACAGGCTCCAGCCGGAGGCGCTCATCGGCAACAACCACCATCGTACTCCCTTTCCGGGCGAGGATTTCCAGATGTTTGAGCGCGACCTGCCCGGACAAACCACCGCCGATTGGAACAAGAACCCGGTGATCAGCAACTTGCCGCTCGAAACCTGCGACACGGTGAACGACTCCTGGGGGTACACGCGCGGCGACCGTCACTGGAAAACCAGCGCGCAGCTTATTCGTTATCTGGTGGGCGCGGCTGGCCGGAATGCCAACCTGTTGCTAAACGTTGGCCCCATGCCCACAGGCAAGATTCAGCCGGAAGCGGCGGAGCGGCTCAAAGAAGTGGGCGCATGGCTGGCGAAATATGGCGACAGCATATATGGCACTCGCGGCGGACCGATTGCGCCTCGCAGCTGGGGCGTTACAACGCACAGAGGCAACCGGATTTTTGTGCACTTGCTGGACTGGCAAGACCCGGCCCTGCTTTTGCCGCGCCTGCAGGAGCGTGTAACACACGCCTATCTGATGGAGAGCGGGGCGCCCATTCAAGTAAGCCAAAGCGACGCCGGGATACTGCTGCGATTGCCGGAGTATGACAAGTCCGCACCAGACAACATTCTGGTGCTGGAGACGAGCGGGCTGTGAAATCTTCATAATAAGACAAGGTTGAGTCAGCTCGTGCGGTGAAGGGCGGCTTCCAGGGCGGCGCCAACAGCGGCAAGCTTCTCCGCGGAGAAGAGGCGCTGGCAGGCTTCAAACAGCTCGCGTTCTTCTGTGCGGATATGCGCCGAGAGGAGTTGGGCGAACTCGCGCAGAGTGGCGGCATCCAGTTCGCGGCGTTCTGACCTGGCGAAATAATCGCGCAAGCTTACGTGTTCCCTCAGTAGCTGATCCACCAGCGGCTTGAGTTCGACGAAGGCTGCAGCCGCGGGAAAAAGCGCCTCCTCTTCGGCGGCGAAATGCCCGCGGATCTCCAGATTGAACATGGTGCGGATTTGCGCCTGCAGGGCGTCCAGATCCGCAGTACTGGCCTGGAGCAAGCGGTCAATCTGCACACATAAGGCGAGCGCGTGCTGGTGCTGATGAGAGAGCGGTATCAGGTTGCGGTCGCGCAGCATGGCGGTCAGGATTTCAGGAAAGGGAGAAGCTCCTTGAAAGAGGGAGTGCCGGAGGAGCGCAGCAGTTCGTACATCATCATCTCGGTGGAGGAGATGACGGCGCCGGCGTCTCGCATGCGCTGCAGGCCAATTTTCCAATTCCACTGGGCACGGGAGCTGACCGCGTCAGAGGCAACGTGCACGTAATAACCGTGCTCCAGCGCGCCGAGGGCGGTCTGCATCACGCAAATGTGAGATTCCATGCCGCAGAGCAGGACCGTGTTGCGGCGGCCGGGCAGAGATTTCAGAGCGGCGATGAATGGTTCGCTGCCGAAGCAGGAAAATTCAAGCTTGTCTATAGGCTTGGCGCTCGGAATCAGGGAAGCAATTTCGGGAAGCGCGTTGCCTAAACCTTTGCAGTATTGGGTGGTGAGCAAAGTGGGAAGGCGGAGGATGTTGGCGAGGCGAATCAGGAGCTGCGAGTTGCGGACCAGGCGCTCCTTTTCAAAGATGGGTGGCAAAAGTCTTTCCTGGATGTCCACCACGACGAGGGCGCATTGCTCGGCGACGAGAGGCCGGCGAGCGGCATGGTTGAGTGCGGCAGGCGTTTCAAAAATGGCGGACATGGTTGCTCCTTGGGCGGCGTCGTCCTCTTTCACCGGTCGAGGGCGCATGCGACACATTCTATCGCCTCAAGCCAATCGGAGAAGCCGCTGTTCAGCCGCTACCCGGCAGAGCACGCTGGGCGGGGGTTTCCGGGCAGGGCTGGCCAGTGTACCGCGCACATACATCCTGCGGGCCAACGATAGATATCTAAATAAATCGAGCTAATTAAGAGTGTGGGTATGCGAGTTTGCCGTATGCGGCTGGAGAGAAAACTGTTGTTTCCAAATTGGGGCCTGTAACGGGCTCAGTCAAAGCGCCTAGCCGCTAATTTCCCTTTTGTTTCCCCGGCGGGAGGGTGGCTCTGAGTTGGTGGATCAGGAATACCTGATCCTGCAGAAGCCCTGCCGAAGGCAAACTGCACCCTGAAAGGAGATGGGCCGGTGTTTGAGGACAGCCTTATCGAATCAACTGACAGGATTAAGACTAACCGTGGGAAGGCTACGGCAGTGTCGTTCATCATCCAGATCGTAATCGTAAGTTTCCTGGTGCTGATCCCGTTAATCTTTGTCGAGGCACTGCCGACCAAGCAATTGGTTACGGAGTTGACGGCACCGCCGCCACCACCACCTCCGCCTCCGCCGGCGGCTGCTCCGGCAGCGGCACACCCACAGCCGGTGGCAAAGTCACAGCTTAACCCCAATGAGCTGCACACGCCGACGAAGATTCCGAAGCAGATTGTTAAAACCCAGGAGATGGCCTCGGCAGCGCAGCCGTCGAACACTGCCCCGGCGATGGGCGGAGTAGTGGGCGGAGTGCCTGGAGGCGTGGCCGGCGGACAGGTGGGTGGTGTTTTGGGTGGCGTGCTCAATTCGCCGGTAGCCGTGCCCAAGGTTGAGTTGAAGCGCGTGCGTGTGTCACAGGGTGTCTCGCAAGGATTGTTAACACACAAGGTGGAGCCGCAGTATCCGCCGTTGGCCAAGCAGGCCCACATTCAAGGTACCGTGGTGCTGCACGCCGTGATCGGCAAGAACGGCCATGTGCAGGGCTTGCAGGTGGTAAGTGGGCACCCCATGTTGACGGCTTCTGCCATCAATGCGGTGAAGCAGTGGCAATACAAGCCCTACATGTTGAATGGGCAGCCGGTAGAAATTGACACAACCATTACGGTGAACTTCACACTGGCCGGAGCGTAAGAGGAGCTCTGAGAGAAGAGGAGCTCTGAGAGAAGATGGGGTGGCCCGCTTGGCCACCCATTTTCTTTTCACGAGGGAAACTCGTCCTACTCACGCGTTTATTTCACTACGACTCTCGCGCGACGCTCAGAATGGCGAACGGGGTGGCAACCCAGTCCGACAGCAAAGGTTCTTTAACAACGTAGATTCATGGTTGTTTGGGGGCATCATGCTGAAGGAACTGCTCGAGCGCTGGCCCGTGGTGAAACAGATTCGCACCAGGAGCGATGGCACCGGGCCGGAGGCGTGGTCGGAGCACACGCACAATCTGGCGCCCAAGACCCAGGGAGCCGAGGTTACGCGCTCCATCTGCCCCTATTGCGGTGTAGGTTGCGGGCAGCTGATTTTCCACAAAGACGGAAAGATGATTTCGGTGGAGGGGGACCCGGATTCCCCGATCTCGCGCGGGCATCTCTGCCCCAAGGGCGCGAACACATTTGAGTTGCACACTCACCCGGACCGCCTCACTAAAGTACGTTATCGCGCACCCTACTCCAGCACATGGCAGGAACTCGACCTGGAAACGGCCATGGACATGGTTGCCGACCGGGTGTGGGAGAGCCGCGAGCGCACCTTCGTCGAAAAAAAGGACGGCGAGGTGGTGGCGCACACCAAGGCGATTTGCCACCTGGGCGGGGCCACGCTGGATAACGAAGAGAACTACCTCATCAAAAAGCTGTTCAGCGGCGGCCTGGGCATGGTGGGCATCAGCAACCAGGCGCGAATATGACATAGCTCGACGGTGCCCGGTCTGGGCACCTCTTTCGGGCGCGGCGGGGCCACCACCGCGCAGCAGGACTTGAGCAACGCGGACGCCATCCTGATCATGGGCTCATCTATGGCTGAGAACCACCCCGTCGGCTTCCAGTGGGTGATGGAGGCACGCGAACGGGGAGCGAAGATCATCCACGTGGACCCGCGGTTTACTCGCACGTCGGCCATGGCGGACATCTGGGTGCCACTGCGGGCAGGCTCGGACATTCTGTTTCTGGGCGGCCTGATTCACCATGTTCTGGAAAATGAAAAGTACTTTCACGAGTACGTAACGCACTACACCAATGCGCCGGTGATCATCAATGACAAGTTCCAGGACACCGAGGATCTGGGAGGCATCTTCTCCGGCTTCGATGGCGAGGAGAAAGAGTACGATCCCGCGACCTGGCTGTATGCCGGCTCAGAGATTAAGGGAGCAGATAGCGGTGCCACGCACGCGGCGTCCAGCGGCGGGCACGCTTTGCGCGGCAGCCCGGGCGGCGGGCACGGGCACGACCGCGGCGGCGAAGTAGGCAAGGAAAGCCAACACAAAGAGGACCGCACGCTGCAGAATCCACGCTGTGTCTTCCAACTCCTAAAGAAACACTTCGCACGCTATACGCCGGAGATGGTCGAGCGCTACTGCGGAATTCCGCAGGATGTCTTTTTAAAGACGGCAGAGGCTTTTGCTAAGGCTTCCGGGCCGGAGAAGACGGCAGCGATCTGCTACGCAGTGGGCTGGACGCAGCATTCAAACGGAGTGCAGATCATCCGCGCTGCCGCTATTCTGCAACTTCTGCTGGGCAATATCGGGCGGCCGGGAGGCGGCATTCTGGCGCTTCGCGGGCACGCTTCCATCCAGGGCTCCACTGACATACCCACACTGTACGACATCCTGCCAGGATATTTGCCGATGCCGTACTTCGAGTCGGACTCGCACCGTTTCGAGGAATATGTGAGCAAGCACAGCAGCAAAGTGGGGCTGTGGGCAAATTTCGACAAATACATCGTCAGCCTGCTAAAAGCCTGGTATGGCGACATGGCGCGTGAAAACAACGACTGGGGCTTCAACTGGCTGCCGCGGGTGACCGGTGACCATTCCCACTTCGGCTACTGGCTGGAGATGATGGACGGTAAAGTCGAAGGGCTGTTCGTCATGGGACAGAATCCGGCTGTGGGCGCGCCCAACGGCCGCCTGGAGCGAAAGGCGCTGGCCAAGCTGAAGTGGCTGGTGGTTCGCGACATGGTGGAAACCGAGACGGCATCGTTCTGGTACGACTCACCGGAAGTGGAACGCGGGGAGCTCAGCCCAGAGAAGATCGGCACCGAGATTTTCCTTTTCCCTGCCGCCGGGCAGGGGGAGAAAGACGGAACTTTCACCAATACGCAGCGCATGCTGCAGTGGCACAACAAAGCGGTGGATCCACCGGGAGACGCGCGCAGCGAGACCTGGTTCATGTATCACCTGGGCCGGCGGCTCAAGGCGAAAGCGGCCGGGTCGTCGCGGGAACGGGATGCGGGGCTGCGAGCGCTCACCTGGGATTACTCTACCCACGGCAAGCATGCCGAGCCCAACGTCGAGGAGGTGCTGGCAGAGATAAACGGTTACACAGTTGCCGACCGCAAGCTGGTGGAGAATTTCGATGGTCTTCGTAACGACGGTTCAACCGCGTGCGGATGCTGGATTTATTCGGGCGTCATGCCGCACCCGGGCGAGAACAAGGCCAACAAGCGCGAACCCAAGGGGCTGCTTGGTCATGGCTGGGGCTTTGCCTGGCCAAAGGACACGCGCATCATCTATAACCGTGCCTCAGCGGACCCCGACGGCAAGCCGTGGAGCGAGCGCAAGAAGTTGGTGTGGTGGGATGAGCAGAAGAAACAGTGGACAGGCACCGACACACCGGATTTCCCCAAAAGCAAGGCGCCCACAGATCCCGGCGACATGAAGGACAAGACGGGGCTGGAAGCGCTCCCTGGCGATAAGCCGTTCATTCTGCATCCCGACGGACTGGGCTGGATTTGGGTAAGTAGCGGGCTCAAGGATGGGCCGCTGCCCACGCACTACGAGCCGCTGGAATCGCCCATTCGCAACCCCCTCTATCCGGAGCATACGAGCAATCCCCCGGCCAAAAAGAAAGAGCGAGCCGACAATCCCTATGCATTCACCGCCGATGCGCGCTTTCCTTACGTGCTTACTACTTATCGGCTCACCGAGCACCACACGGCCGGCGGGATGACGCGGACGCTTCCCCACCTGGCAGAGTTGCAGCCGGAGCTCTTTATGGAGGTTTCCCCGGAGCTCGCGGCGGAGGTCGGTCTGGAGCACGGCGGCTTCGCCACAATCACTACGCCGCGTGGCATCATCGAGGCGCGGGTGATGGTGACAACACGCATGCGGCCGATGTGGGTGGAAGGTCGCACCGTGCACCAGGTCGGCTTGCCCTATCACTGGGGCTACAAGGGAAAGGTGAAGGGCGACGTGACCAATGATCTGCTGGCAATTTCCGAGGAGCCGAACGTGCGCATCATGGAAACTAAGGCTCTGGTATGCAACGTCCAGCCCGGGCGGCGGCCGCAAGGCGAAAAGGCGCTGGAAGAACTGCAGGAGCAGATGCGGAGGGTCGCATGAGCGCAAACATTCCTGATTTCTCGTTGCCCGGCACGAAAAATCCGGTCACCGCGTTCCTGACTGATTCCACGTTATGCATTGGCTGCAAAGCCTGCGAGGTGGCCTGCAAAGAATGGAACGGAGTGGGAGAAGATGGCCTGAACTGGAGTGGCTTCTCCTATGACAACACGGGGGCAGTGGGCGCTTCCACGTGGCGGCACGTGAAGTTCGTGGAAGGCGAGCCGCAGCCGGGTTTCGGCGGGGCCGCAGGAGAAGTGAGTTCCTGGAACTTCTCTTCCGACGTATGCAAACACTGCGAGCAGGCGGGCTGCCTGGAGGCTTGCCCCACCGGCTCCATCGTGCGTACCGAGTTCGGCGGCGTCTACGTGCAGCCGGACGTGTGCAACGGGTGCTCGTACTGCGTGGTTTCGTGCCCCTTCGGCGTGATTCAAAAGAACGATTCAGACGGGCGAGCATTTAAGTGCACCTTCTGCTACGACCGGCAGAAAGCAGGACTGGAGCCGGCGTGCGCCAAGGCGTGCCCGACCGAATCTATCAAGTTCGGGGAGATTAATGAGCTGCGCCTGGTGGCTGAGGAGCGGGTCAGAGAGTTGCACAGCCGCGGCGTGCACGACGCACAAATCTATAATCCGGTGGATACCAGCGTGGAGGGCACCCATGCGTTTTTCCTGCTACGCGGCGATCCGCGCACCTATAACCTGCCGCCCCAACCGGAAGTGCCGACCATCTACTTGAAGGCGGGCTGGCGGGCAGCGGCGCTGGGCTCGGCCGCGCTGCTGGCCGGATAGCTGGTGGCATTTCTGGC
>DATFDP010000150.1:0-4139 GCA_035252015.1 Terriglobales bacterium | reverse complement strand
TATCCGGTGCGAGCGCGCAACTTCGGCCGCTGCGACCCCAAAGCGCCAAGGTGGCGTGCGGCGCTGGCGGCTTGCCGGGCAGCCGCTAGTTCATCCTGGGACTCCGAAACTCGAATTGAATGGGCTGACATGCTCTCATAGAGATTGCGGTGGCTATAGAGCGTCTCGATGGCCTGGGCTAATTGTTCAGTGTCGCCACAGGGGAAAACAATCGCGTTTTGTCCCGGCTGGGCGGTGTCCCGGGGGCCGATGCAACCGACGCGGTCGCTGACCACGATGGGCAAGCCAAAGACGGCTGCTTCGGTAGCCACCAGGCCGTAGGCTTCAAAACTGGAGGTAACGGCGATCACATCCGAGGCCGCGTAGTAAGAAGGAATAGCAGACTGATTAACAAAGCCGGTAAGTGTGACGTTCTTAAAGCCCTCTTGCTGACAGAAGGCCTGCATCGCGGGGCGCTGCTCGCCTTCGCCCACCAGCAGGGCCCAAACCGGCAGTCGCTTACGCACCAGAGAATTCACGGCAACCAACACGTCCATGGGCCGCTTGCGCTCAATGTACTTCCCGCAGAAAAGCACCACAAAAGCGTCGGCGGGAATACCGAGAACACGGCGCAGATCGTCCCGAGAAGCAACACGGTCGGGCACGGCCTGAAGCAGCCGCCGGCGCTCGATGGGATAGACACCGGGGAAAAGACGGTCATCCGGTACGCCATAAAGCGCGTGATAGGCGCGGTTGTTTTCACCAATGAAAAGCGCGCCATCCACGTATCGGTAGAAACCTTTCACAACCACGCCCTTGAGCACCCGCTTCCACCATGAGGGTGTGACCAGCAAGTTGGAATCGGAGTAGAGCAGCAGTGGACGATGATGGCGGCGCGCCCAGAACGCTACTCGCCAGTTGGTGCGATATGCGTAGCCAAAGACGGTGACCACGTCGGGCTGGAAACGATCCAAGGCCACACCCACGCCGGGATTATCAACCTCCCGGAAGCCCAGCCGCTGAATCGGCCGGGCAAGAGGAAGGAATTCGTGAGCGTATCCCTCCAGCAGCGGAATGTCCCAAGACATCTCGACTTTGAACCCGGGGTCCACATACTTCTTGACTCCCCAGTCGCAACAGAAAAAGACCTTCAGTTCTATATCTGACACCTGGGCCAGCTCCCGGTACCAGGGCGCAAAGTACTGAATGGGATGGCTGACAATGATCGCGAGTCGAATCGGCATCAGAGTTCTTTGACAGCGAAATCAGCGAACGCTATAGTGAGCCAACTTCCACTCATGCTGAAGCGTGCTCTCCATGCGTTTGTCGCGTTCTTTTTCGGACAGGGCATTGCGATAGCCGGCTATCTGCTCCTAGTTCCCCTCTACCTGCACGTATGGCCGGCGTCGCTCTACGGGGCATGGCTGACGCTGGGCTCGGTGGTTGCCTACTTCTCCACCTTCCACCTGGGAGTGCAGACCTACGCGGTAAACCGCCTGACCCAGGCTTATGCGCGCGGCGACATGGAAGAGTATCGCCGGGTGCGGGACACGGCCTTCGCTTTTTATCTGGGAGTAGCCCTGGTGGGCAGCGCGGCCCTGACCGCATTTGCCGCCTGGGCGCCGGTGGGCTCCTGGTTTCATCTGTCGCTGGCCGGCCACGCCGTTTTCTTCGTCCTGCTGCTGCTGGGCGGGCAGTTTCTGTGGACCATGCCCGCTTCGCTGCTGTGGTGGGTTTACGGCACCACGGGCGACCTGGCCAGAACGCAGTGGGTGATGAATGGGTACAAAGTTCTGGGCCTGGCGCTGACCGCCGGGGCGCTGTTGGTGTGGCCGAAGCTGGCAGTGGTAGCCGGAGCGCAGGCGGCGGGCTTCCTGCTGGTCGTGGCCCTGGTGTGGTGGGACGTTCACAAGCGCTTTCCGGAGCTGGCGCCGGGATTGGGGCAAGCGAGTCTCTCCCTGCTGCGTCCGATTCTGGGCCAGAGCATATTCTTCGCCGTCATCGGCTGGGCAGTAACCGTCACCCTGCACGGTTCGAACCTGGTGGTGGCGGGGATGCTGGGAACGGCGGCGCTGGCGCTGTTTGTGACCACGCGCACGCTGGCCAATTCCATCCGTCAGCTGGTGGGCCTGGTGGTTCACTCTTCCTCCACCAACCTGACGAGGCTGGAGGCGCTGGAAGATAAGCAGCGGCTGCGCTTGGCCTTCCGGCTGGTGCTATTTGTGACGGTGGCTGGTTGCGTGGCGGTTTCGGCGTCGCTGTGGTTTGAAGGGCCGGCAGTGTTTGCCTTCTGGACGCGGGGCAAACTGGCGGCCGACATCTGGCTGCTGCGCCTGTTCCTGCTGTGGCTGGTGCTGCAGTCGCCGTGGATGGCGGCCTCGGCGATACCGTCGTACACCAACAAGCACAGGGGGCTGGCGGTGTCGTATCTGGTTTCCAGCATCGGTGGCCTGGCGCTGGGCGCGTGGCTGGTGCCACGACTGGGATTGAAAGGGTTGCCGATTGCGTTCATCGTGGCGGAAGCCGCTGCCTGTTATCACTTCGTGGTGCGCGATGCCTGCCGCATCATCGGCGAGCCGTATGCGAAATTCGCGGGCAAGCTGTGGGCGGGCATGGCGGTTGTGAGCGGCTGCGCCTTTGCTGCAACGTGGGCCGTGCATGCCGCTCCCGATCTAGGCACATTGCCCAGATGGATATGCTCTGGCGCTGCCAGCCTCGCGGCGGTCGCCCTGAGCGCATGGCTGGTCTGGTTTCGCCAGGACGAAAGAGTTTTCATTCGCCGCAAAGCAGGCTCCGGACTCAGATTCGTGGGGCGGGTGCTGCCGCTGCGTTTGCGCACCAGTAACTCGTGAATTGCTTTCAGCCACCGACGGCAACGGCGCCCAGCTGCGTGCTAATACCGTTGCAGTGATAGGACAGGATTTCTTTAACCCGGTTGTCATACGAGTAAGCGGGCACGCAACGGACGTGGCCGGCGCGGGCAACAGCCTCGCGCTCGTCGGCATGGGCGAGATAGTACTGAACTTTGGCCACAAGTTCCTCGGCTGAGCCGAAGCAGGCGACCTCTATTCCCTCGTCAAAAAACTCCCGCAGTTCCGGGGTGCGCTCATGGAGCATGAAGCCACCGCAAGCGGGAACTTCAAACGTCCTCATGACATGGCCGTCGCGGTTGGCCCGGCGAACCAGGCAGGGTGCTATTTTGGTTCCGCCTATGACCAGACAATAGTCCCGACCAGTAGCAAATCCGCGATGGTACTTCTTCAGGCGGGAATGACGGCCCCAGTAACCCCCGTAGAGATGCAAATCAAGGTCCGGAATCGCATCCAGTAGAGCCTCAAAGAACGGGTAACGGTCCGCATCGGCTCCTCCGATGAAGGCAACATCCGACCGGAACCGCGCTTGCTCCTCGTCGGTCAGAGGCTGCTCCGGGTAGTAGATACTCGGCTCGTAGCCAAACGGCACGAAAACAACGGTCGGGCAACCGGCCCGCCGGACGTCTTCCATGATCGCGCGTTTGGTGCAGATGTAGACATCGTAGTGTGGAATCGCGTCTACTATGTGTCGCCCTGAGGTCCTTCGATTGAACGGGTCGTCGGTTGCGTAGTTAACCAAGACTGCCCCGCTACACCGCTTCATTTCGATAAGAGCCTCGGGGGAAATGAAAGAACCCTTGGTAGCGAGCACGATATCGGGTTGAAACTTGGCAACTACGCTAACCAGTTCGCGGTTAAATTCCCGGTATCTCAAAGGCTTCTTGTCCCAAAGCCGGTAAGCGATTAACTCTCCAAGGCGGTTGCCGACGTATTTCTGCTCGTCAAGGAAGAAACACCGGTGGCCGAGGTCCTTCAGGGCTCGCTGAAAAAAAGCTCCAGTATGGTAGAACTCGCCGACGCCGACGAGGAGAACCTTCACGCGGCGCCTCTTTCAAATTTCGTTCTTTGCGTTGTGCTCATGCCAGTTTAGGAGTGGCGCACACGGGCTCGGGAGCTTCGGCGGCGGTGGTTGGGTACAAGGTGTGCTCCAGGCGGTCGCGAAAATGGGGGAAGGCGAAGTTGCGGTCCAACTCTTCGCGGCCGCGCTGGCCCATGTCATGACGAAGCGCGGGGTCGGTGAGGAGATGAAGAAGGGCGCGGGGGAGGGCGCGGGGCAGGTCGGAAGGG
>DATFDP010000149.1:0-32389 GCA_035252015.1 Terriglobales bacterium | reverse complement strand
CTTCCACTATTACTGTGGCTGCCGTTCGCATCGCCACTGGCGTCTTCTTTCTCTTTTTCGCCGAATATAAACTGGCTGACTCGGTATTCGCTACCACCACCTTTCCCGACCAGTGGCTGAAGCAATTTATTTCTCAAGGCGCGGTCAGCTTCTACGCCGATTTTCTACAAAAGGTGGTATTGCCGCATCACCTATTCTTTGGCTATCTGGTGGGCATTCTCGAACTGTTCATCGGAATTTCCCTGGTGCTGGGCTTCTGGGTGCGCTCAGCTTCCGTTGTGGGTGTTCTGCACATGGTCAACTTGACCCTCGCCACCTGGTGGGAACCTGGATACAACGTCCCCAAATGGCGTTATTTCGGCAACGAACTCGACCATCTGCCCCTGCTGTTTCTTTTTCTGATCTTCTTTAGCCTTAATGCCGGACGCACTTGGGGCCTGGATGGGGTAATTCGCCGGCGCACGCTTCAAAAGGGTAGCTTTTTCGGGAGGATGTAATGAACAAGCCGATACAGGGCTTTTCACGGGCTGCGGTTGCTGTGTTGATGTTGGCCAATTGGTCAGCCGCCCAGACAGGCGCCCAGAACCCTGCGCCCCGGCCCGTGGTGGTGCATGCGGCACGCTTGTTGCACGTACGCAGCGGCCACACCCTCACCGATCAACTCATCGTAATTGAAAACGAGCGCATCGTCAGCATCACTCCCGCCGCTCAGGCTAAGATACCTGCCGGCGCTCAGCGCGTTGAGTTGCCCAATCTCACGGTCATGCCCGGTCTGATTGACGCTCACACCCACCTCACCATGGATCCTTACCACTTCGGCTATTCAGAGCTGGGCATTTCCGTGCCGCGCTCGGCGCTCATCGGCGCCCACAGCGCGCGCGTAACGCTGGAGGCGGGCTTCACCACCGTGCGTAACGTGGGCGCTGCCGGCTATGCCGACGTGGCCCTGCGGGACGCCATCAACTCCGGCGACGTGCCCGGCCCCCGCATGCTGGTCAGCGGCCCGGCGCTAAGCATCACCGGCGGGCATTGCGACAACAACCTCCTGCCCTACGAATATCATCGCCAAAGTGACGGCGCGGCCGACGGCATCGAAGCGGTGCAGCACAAGGTACGTGAGGTCATCAAGTACGGTGCCGACGTGGTCAAGGTTTGCGCCACGGGCGGCGTGCTCTCCAAGGGCGATAACCCGCAGGCTGCGCAATACACCTTGGAAGAAATGAAAGCCATCGTAGCCGATGCTCACCGCCTCGGCCGCAAAGTAGCCGCCCACGCCCATGGCGCCCAGGGCATCCTCTGGGCCACCGAGGCCGGCGTGGATTCCATCGAACACGGTTCCTATGTTGACGATGCCGGCATTGCCGCCATGAAACAGCGTGGCACCTACCTGGTTCCCACGCTCTATCTCGGCGACTGGTTCCTCCAGAACGCCGAGCAACTGCACGTGCCCGATTTTCTGCTCGTGAAAGCCAAAGAGGTCATGCCGGCGGCGCGCCAGCACCTCGCTCATGCCTTCGCCAGCGGCGTGAAGGTGGCATTCGGCACCGACGCTGCCGTCTATCCTCACGGCCTCAATGCCCACGAATTCGCCGTGATGGTGAAGCTTGGCCTCACTCCGCTGCAGGCTATCCAGGCGGCCACCATCAACGCTGCTGACCTGCTTGGCTGGTCCGATCGCGTAGGTAGCCTCGAGCCTGGCCACTACGCCGATCTGATCGCGGTCGAAGGCGATCCGCTCCAGGACGTCACCACCCTGGAACGCGTGAAATTCGTCATGAAAGGCGGTCTGGTTGTGAAGAAAGTTGAGTAACCGCGGTACGCGCCTGGTCTTTGTTTTGACAGCGAATTCCACTCCTTAAAAAGAAGCAGCGGGTCCAGGGCTCGCGCCCCGGCCCGCGCACTTCTCTCGGCCGAACAAACCTTGCTTACTGCTGGGGAAATGCTCCCGGCGCCTGGGCTTGCGGCGCGGGCGGCTGCGCGTTAGGAGCGCTCACCGTCTGCGCATTGGCCCCGATCTTGGTGCCAATCACCTCGCCAGAAACGATCAGCTCGACGCGTCGGTTGAGCTTCCTTCCGGCAGAGCTGTCGTTGGAAGCAACCGGGTCGGACTCACCCAACCCGCGCGCGATCATCGTGTTGATGCCAACGCCTTTGTCCACCAGGTAATCGCGTACCGAGCCCGCCCGCTTTTCCGAGAGCACCTGGTTGTAGTCCTCCGTCCCGGTGCTGTCGGTGTGGCCTTCAATTTCCAGCCGCAGGTCCGGATACGCCAGGATGATGCCGGCAATGCGGGCTAGGCTCTCGCGGGCGCCCGGCTTCAGAGTGTATTTGTTGGTATCGAAGAGCACGTCGGGCATGCTCACCACCAGCCCGCGAGGCGTGTCCTTGGTCTCCAGAACCTGATTGAGCTGGCTGAGCAGGCGCTGGCGGACCTCTTCTTTCTGGCGGATAGCTTCCTCGGCGGCCAAGCGGGCCTTCTCGGCGTCGGCCTGGGCCTGCTGCTGCGCGGCTAAAGCGGCGGCGCGCGCTGCTTCCGCCTGCTCCCGCAGCTGCTCGGCTTCCGCCTTGGCTTTTTCCGCTGCTGCGCGGTCGGCGTCAGCCTGTTGCCGGAGGCGTTCCTGTTCCTCGGCATCGGCCTTGGCCTTGGCAGCGCGCTCGGCTTCGGCCTGAGCTTCTGCCTGGGCTTTCTCCGTCTTTTCCTGCATGGCGCGCTTTTCCGCTTCGACGCGCTCCTGCTGTTTCATTTTCAGGGTCAGTACGCGGGCATCTTCCGACATCTCGGTCGCGCCGCGGGCTACGGTGCCGATGGGAGTCAGCCCCTGCTTGCGTTTCAGGTAATCCTCCGCGCGATTCAGGAAGTCCTGGGCTTTGGCCATGCTGTCGCCGGCATACTGGTCCGCACCCGCTGCCTTAGCGATAGCCACAGCGTTGCGCGCTTCCAGCAGTTCCAGCGGGGTGTTGGGTTTGGCGTTGGTGGCCGGGAGGTCGGCAGCCTTCAGGTCGATGGTGTACTCGCTGCCTTCCAGCATGTCGAACTTCGCATCAATCGGTTCTTCCCAGCCCTTGGTCTCGTACTTGATCATGTTTTCCACGACCACCAAATTGCTGGGGTAAGTGACGGCAAAATACGGCTCGGCGGTCACAATCATGCCGAAGGCCTGCAGGTCGGTGGTGACGTCGAGTTTGGCGTGGCCGTTATCCAACAGCACTTCGCCCAGGTTGACCGGCCGGCCTTCCGGCGTGATGGCCCACAGCACGTAAGTGAGATATTCCGGTCCGAACTTGGTGGCCGGCATCATGCGCTCAAACTGCGCGTCAATCTGCAAGCGCCCGGATTTGCTGTCCACCTTGGCCTTGCCCTTGGCCAACGGCATCAGCTCCGTGCCCTTGAAATCTACGGAGGTCGAGCCGCCGCGATGGCGGTAGTTGACCGCCTTGGTGGTACGCGAGACGACATTAACGCGGAACACCGGCGTCTGGTCCATCGGCTCAACTTTTAACGAATCCTGGCTTTGGGCCGACTGCGCAGTGGGTTGCTGTGCCTGGTCCGCTGGCGCAGCATCTTGCTGAGCCCAGACGCACGCCGCCAGCAGCAGTACGCTCATTACAACGGAGAATCTCTTCATCGCTGTGCTCCTCATTTTCAGTCACGAATCCGACACCGGTGTGCCGGGGCCGAGGACGGAAGTGGGCTTCTGATTGGGGCAAAGGTAACGAAGTTGAGGTTACCGCAAAAGATTACGGACGTAACGCCTGGGGACTGGCAAGGCACCTCGGCGATCAATCCCCCCAAGCCCCTGAATCAGGGTTCAAAGCGCAGAAGAAACCTGCCCTCTCACTCTTTACAATCTGACACTTAGCGCACCATGGCCGCTCGGCACTGTCCGAGTGAGGTGCGAAAATAGAAAGAGTGCAGGTGCGCCATGAAAGCTGCCGTGCTCAGTTCGCCACGGGAAGTAGCGAAGCGTCCCCTGGAAATTCGCGAAATTTCCCAACTACAGCCCGGCCCTGAGCAGGTTTTGCTGCGAGTGCGTACCTGCGGCGTGTGCCGCACCGACCTGCACATTGCGGAAGGCGAGCTGCCGCCGAAGCTGCCGCAAGTGACACCTGGCCATCAGATCGTAGGCGAAGTGGCGGGCGGGGCCACTCCGGAGCTGCCGCCGGGCATGCGTGTCGGCGTTTCGTGGATGGGCGGAACTGACGGCACCTGCTGGTATTGCCAGCACGGCATCGAGAACCTCTGTGATGCACCCACCTTCACCGGTTACAGCGTGAATGGCGGCTACGCGGAATACGCGCTCGCGCGCACCGACTGGGTTTATCCCCTGCCATCGCAACTCGATGATCTGCACGCAGCCCCGCTGCTATGCGCCGGCATCATCGGCTTTCGCAGCTTGCGAGTGGCGGGAGTGGAGCGCGGCGAGCGCGTGGGGCTGTTCGGATTCGGCGCCTCGGCGCACCTGGCCCTGCCTGTGCTGCACGCCTGGAAGTGCAAAGTGTACGTCTCCACCCGCGGCGAATCACACCGCAAGTTGGCGGCGTCATTGGGAGCGGAGTGGGTAGGAAGCGAACTGCAAAAATCGCCGCAGGAGCTTGACCGTGCCATCACCTTCGCCCCCAGCGGCGACGTCGTGCTAGCTGCGCTTTCCAGCTTGCGCAAAGGCGGTGTGGTGGCCATTAACGCCATCCACCTGGATCGCATGCCCCAATTCGACTACGACCGATTACTGTGGGGTGAGCGCCAACTGCGCAGCGTGGCCAATATGACCCGGGCGGACGCCCGTGACTTTCTACGCACAGCGGCAGAAATTGGCTTAAGGCCCAAAACCACCGCATTTCCTCTCGAGCAGGCCAACGAGGCGCTGATCGCATTGAAGAAGGACGCCATTGATGGGGCGGCGGTGATCGTTATAGCTGGCTAGATAGTCGGCTAAAAAGCCAGGCGGCGGGGTTGACTATTTCCCCCCTCGCTCGTCTGTTACACTGCTTAGCACCCCGCAAAAGGCCTACTTTTTGAGCAAATCCGAGGTACCAACCATGCGAAGAACACTGTTTCTTGCCCCCGTACTGGCGGCGCTGGTCGCCCTGCCGGCGCTGGCGCAAATGACGGCACAAGCCCCCAAGCTGCCGCCCCTCGAATTTCAGGACGTGCACCTGGATAACGGCTTGCGCGTAATCCTGGCCCCTGACCACGCCGCCCCCGTATTCGGCATCTGCGTCACCTACAACGTGGGTTCGCGCAATGAGCGGCCGGGGCGCACCGGCTTCGCGCACCTCTTCGAGCACATGATGTTTGAGGGTTCGCAGAATGTAGGCAAGGGCGAACACTTCATCCTGGTGGAGAACAATGGCGGCGGCATCAACGGCACCACCAATGAAGACCGCACCAACTACTTTGAGGTGCTGCCCAAGAACCAGCTTGACCTGGCTCTCTTCCTGGAAGCGGACCGCATGGCCCACCTGGCCGTGAACCAGCCCAACCTCGACAACCAGCGCAATGCGGTGCAGGAGGAGCGTCGCCTGGGCATTGATAACCAGCCCTACGGCAAGTCTTATCTGGAGATTGACAATCTCTCCTACGACAACTTTGGCTACAAGCACTCCGTCATCGGTTCTATGGGCGACCTGAACGCCGCCAACCTGGCGGACGTGCAGGATTTCTTCCGCATCTATTACGCGCCCAACAATGCCGTGCTCACCCTGGTAGGCGACTTTGATCCAGCGGTGGCGCTGGAGAAGGTGAAAAAGTATTTTGCTGCCATTCCGCGGCAGCCCACGCCGGCGCAGCCCGACATAACCGAAGGCGAGCACTACGGAGAGCGCCGCGAGACGATTCACGATCCCCTGGCACGCCTGCCCATGGTGATCATTTCCTACCATATTCCCGCGGGAAACATGCCCGATAACTATTCGATGCAGGTGCTGGCAGACATTTTGGGGCAGGGCGAAAGCTCGCGCTTCTACCAACACTTGGTGAAGGAGCAACAGTTGGCCACCGAGATTCAGGTACAGGCGGATGCACGCCGCGGTCCCAGCTTGTTCTACGTCATGGCCGTGCCCCGGCCAGGAGTGAAACCCGAGGACCTGGAGCAGGCCATCTATAAAGAGATTGCAGACGTGGCCAAGGATGGGGTGACTGCGGCCGAGATGGACAAAGCCCGCATTCAGTACCGGCGCAGCATGATCCAGATCAGGGAATCAGCTTTGCGCACCGCTATCCGCCTAGGCCAGTACGCGGTGTTCTTTGATGATCCCAGCCTGATCAATACCATTATGGATAAATATGACAGCGTTACTGCCGAGCAGGTGAAGAGCGCCGCGCAGAAATACCTGGTGACCACGGAGCGGGCCGTAGTGACTACTTTGCCCGAACAACAAGCCGGCGCGAAAGCCGGGGGAAGATAGGGAGGCCGCCATGAAACGAAGCCAATTTATACTCGCTGCGATTATCAGCCTTCTGTGCTTCGGTCGGATGGCTATAGCGCAAGAGGAAGGAAGTAAGGCCGTTTCCATCACCAAGGTGCAGCGCCTGAACCGCGCCCCCGTAAACAAGCAGGTGCTGGATGTGAAGTTGCCGCGCCCGGCGGAATTCCATCTGCCCAATGGTCTTACCGTCCTGGTGTTGGAACGGCACGAGTTGCCCACGGTAGATTTCGCTCTCTGGATCAAGTCGGGCGCCTTGGACGACCCCAAGGATCTGCCCGGACTGGCAAAGTTTACTGCTGATATGCTGCGCGAGGGCACCACCCATCGCGGCAGTGCCCAGATTGCATCAGAAATTGACACTATCGGCGCGGAAATCAACGCCAGCGCTGAGTTCGGCTCCAGCCACTCTCAGCTGATCGCCTCCGGCCTGGTTGAGAACACCGGCAAGCTGCTGGACTTGATGTCTGACATAGTGGAGAACCCCACCTTCCCGCAGGACGAACTAGCCAAGTACAAGACGCGGCAGCTGGCTGACCTCGAGCAGGAACGTTCCGATCCGGAATTCCTGGCCACGGAGCGGTTCCATCGCGTGCTGTACCAGGACTTTCCTGCGGCCGTAATCGCGCCCACGCCTGCCTCAGTGAAAGCAGCGACTTCCGAGCAGCTCAAGCAGTTTCACGACCGCTACTATGTCCCCAACAATGCCATTCTGGGTGTCGCCGGGGATGTCCAGGCGAAGCAGGTGATGACGCTTATCGAAAAGTATTTTGGCCCCTGGAAGAAACAGCCGGTCAACCAGCCCAAGCTGGCCGCCTTGCCGCCGCCTGCCCCCGCCAAGGTTTACCTGGTGGACCGGCCAGGCTCGGTGCAAACCAACATCGTGGCCGGCAATTTCTCCCTGCGCCGCATTGACCCGGACTTCATCCCGTTGCGCGTGATGAACCGCATTCTGGGCGAGGGCGCCACCGGGCGTCTGTTCCTCAACCTCAGGGAAGAGAAAGGCTACACCTACGGAGCTTACAGTGCCTACACGGCGGATGTGTATCCGGGGAATTTCGTGGCCGAAACCCAGGTGCGCAACGCCGTAACCGATGGCTCGCTCCACGAGTTGATGGGAGAACTGAGGCGCATCCGCGACGAGGCAGTGAAGGAGAGCGACCTGGAAGATGCCCGCCACGCCATAATCGCCAGCTTCGCCTTGTCGCTGGAGCGTCCTGCTACCCTGCTGAATTACTGGATGACCTCCAGGTATTACGGCCTGCCCGAAGATTACTGGGACCGCTACCCGGCGGAGGTGAGCAAGGTCACGCCCGAAGTTGTGCAGCGCATCGCCCGCAAGTACATAGATCTGGATCACCTGCAGGTTGTCTGCGTAGGCGACGGCAAGCAGATTAAAGACGTGCTCAGCAAATACGGCACGGTTGAAGTGTTCGACAGCAACGGCAATCCGGTGGTGGCGGGTGGTAATTGAAAATTGAGTAATTTTGAAATCGGGTACCCGATTACACAATTACCCAATGATTTCAGGCGCTAACCAGGGAACCTATCTTTTCCCCGGTGAGAACGCGCTTGATATTGCCGGAACGGTTGAGATTGAAAATGATGATGGGCAGGTTGTTGTCCTTGCACAGGCTGATGGCGGTGGAGTCCATCACCTGCAGACCCTTCTTCAGTACGTCCATGTAGCTGATCTGGTCGAACATCTTGGCGTCTTTGACCAGCACCGGGTCGGCATCGTAAATGCCGTCCACCTTGGTCGCCTTCAGAATCACATCGGCCTTGATCTCCATGGCCCGCAATGAAGCTGCCGTGTCAGTGGAGAAATATGGGTTTCCAGTGCCGGCGGCAAAGACAACCAAACGGCCCTTTTCCAGGTGGCGCATGGCGCGGCGGCGGATGAAGGGCTCAGCTACCTGGTTCATTTCGATGGCCGACATCACGCGCGTGTAGACGCCCTGTTTTTCCAGGGCATCCTGCAGGGCCAGCGCATTGATCACGGTCGCCAGCATGCCCATGTGATCGGCAGAGACGCGGTCCATATTGCGGGCCTGTTCGGCCACACCACGGAAGAAGTTGCCGCCTCCTACCACCACCGCGATCTGCACGCCCAGGGAGTGAACTTCCTGCAACTCAGCGGCGATTTCCTCCACCCGCTGGCTATCAACTCCGAAGCCTTGACCGGCGGCCAGGGCCTCACCGGAGAGCTTGAGCAGGATGCGTTTAAAAACTGGAGTCGCTGGGGGCATATGTCAGGACGAGTTTGCACTACAGGTTTCAAAGTTTCAAGTTGATGCGTTTTGCTGGCATCTGAGCCGGCAGCCGAAATCCTGAGCGTAGCTGAGGAGCCCTCAAGTTCGCTGGAAACCTTAAAACCTGCGAAAATTTGGAACCTTACTCCGCCTTTTGTTCACTCTTGCTGATGGCAATGGTCTCCCCGGCATCACCCACCTTGAAGCGGGCAAAGCGGCGCACCGAGATGTTCTCGCCCAGCTTGCCAATTTTGGACGCGATGAGCTGCGAGATGTTGACGGTCTGGTCCTTGATGAAGGGCTGCTCGTAGAGACAGACCTCCTCGTAGAACTTCCCCATCTTGCCCTCGACGATGCGCTCCACCACGTTATCGGGCTTGCCGGTAGCCTTGGCCTGGGCGCGGTAAATTTCTTTTTCGCGCTCGTAGGCCTCGGGGGTAACGTCTTCGCGGCGGATGAACTTGGGATCGCTGGCGGCGATGTGCATGGCGATGTCGTGCACCAGCTCCTTGAAATCGTCAGTGCGGGCCACGAAGTCGCTTTCGCAGTTGACTTCTACCAGCACGCCGATCTTGCCGCCGGCATGGATGTAGCTGGCCACCGAGCCCTCGCTGGTGACGCGGGCGGCCTTCTTCTGCATGGAGGCCATGCCCTTCTTGCGCAAGATAATCACCGCCTGCTCAAGGTCGCCCTTGGCCTCGGTTAGCGCCTGCTTGCAGTCCATCATGGGGGCTCCGGTCTTTTCACGGAGGTCCTTAACCTGGGAAGCGGAAATATTTGCAGTAGTAGTGCTCATATCAGACTTCTTCTCCTCAACTTTACATGGCCCATTGTGACCGGCCAGCAGCCTACAACCCCGGGTCTTTTTGCAGCGCCCGGGCGGCTCGTCTTCGGGCCTGACGGCAACCACTGGCATCAGTCACCCTACACAAAATGACCCGCGCGGAAGCAGCGCACGCGGGTCGGGTCTTAACGGGTTTCAAGGTTTCCCACGTTCAAGGTTTCAACGAAGCCAGACGCATGGAAACGGTGAAGCCTTGAAACTCTGAAAGTTTAGTACGTGTGCTGGCTCTCAACTTGCGGCACTTCCTCCGCAGCCGATTCCTTGGCCGCCTCGGGACGCTTGCGGGTGCCGCCGCCCAGCACGTCTTCCATGCTGATGTCCTCGCCTGTGGCTTCAGCGCCGTCCTGTGTGCCCTCACTCGCAGCGGCGCCGCCATCGGCAGCAGCCGCTTCGGCCGCGTATTGCGCGGCACTCAGCTCGGCAGCCTGCTTGTCGCTGGCGGCCTGGGCGCCTTCGATCACCGAATCCGCAACCTTGGAGGCGAACAGGCGGATAGCGCGCAGCGCGTCGTCGTTGCCGGGGATTACATAATCCACTTCGCCGGGATCGCAGTTGGTGTCCACCACCGCCACGACAGGAATACCCAGCTTGCGGGCTTCGCGCACCGCGATTTGTTCCTTATTGGAGTCAATCACAAAAATGGCGTCGGGCAGGCGGTTAAGTTCCTTAATGCCGGCCAGGTTGGCCTGCAGGTGCTTGCGCTCGCGCTCCAGTTTGATGACTTCCTTCTTGGGCAGCAGCTCATAGCGGCCATCGGTGGCCATGTCGTCCAGTTCTTTCAGCCGCTTGATGGATTTCTGAATGGTGGCCCAGTTGGTGAGCAGCCCGCCCAGCCAGCGCTGATTTACGTAGTACATGCTGCAGCGCTGCGCTTCTTCGGCAATGGCGTCCTGCGCCTGGCGCTTGGTGCCCACGAACAGCAAAATTCTGCCTTCGGCGGTAAGATCCTGCACGAATTTGGACGCCTCCTTAAACATCTTGAGCGTCTTCTGCAGGTCAATGATGTAAATACCGTTGCGCTCCCCGAAGATGTACTCCTTCATCTTGGGGTTCCAGCGCTTGGTCTGGTGCCCGAAGTGGACGCCCGCTTCGAGCAACTCCTTCATGGTAATGTTAGCCAAAAAACCTCCTTCGTGATTTGCATCCGGCGCCGGCTCCATCGCTGCACCGGATTAATTCCCGTCACCCCGCCCCAGCCTGGGTGCGGGAAGATTTGAAAAGCAGTTCTCGGTTGCCAGTTGTCAGTTGGTTTGCAGTTTCAGAGTTTCAAGTTTCAAAACCACCGGGACAGAAACTTAAAACTGGAAACTCGAAACTGCATTACCGCTTGCTGAACTGGAAGCGCTTGCGCGCCCCCTTCTGGCCGTACTTCTTGCGTTCCTTAATTCGTGAATCGCGCGACAGGAACCCTTCGCCCTTCAGCTTCTTGCGCAATTCAGCGTTGAACTCAATGAGGGCGCGGGCGATGCCCAGGCGCACCGCGTCTGCCTGGCCGTCAATGCCGCCGCCCGACACATTGGCGAGCACATTGAAATTACCGGTGCTTTCCGTAGAGACCAGCGGCTGGCGCGCGCGAACACGCTGCGACTCCGTCACAAAATACTGCTCGAAAGCACGGTCATTAACTTTGAACTCGCCGCTGCCCGGCCGCAAATAGACGCGCGCGATAGCCGCCTTGCGCCGTCCCGTTCCGTAATATTGAATCAGATCTGCCATGATAGCTGATTAGCTCTAGCTTTTAGCTATAACGCTTATTCCTTCCCAAAAAATTAGCGGCCCATTTTGGGACCGCCTGGAACTATGCCAACGCCAATGTTTCCGGCTTCTGCGCCTGGTGCGGGTGCTTATCGCCCCGGTAAACCTTGAGCTTGGAAGCCATGCTGCGGCCCAGCTTGGTCTTGGGCAGCATGCCGACAATGGCATCCTGGACCACCGCTTCCGGCCGGCGCCCCAGGCGCTTGCTGAACTGCTCACTGCGCAGTCCGCCGGGATAGCCCGTATAGCGGTGATAAACCTTCTTTTCCGACTTCATGCCCGTAAGCCGAACCTTGTCTGCATTAATGACCACCACGTGGTCGCCCATGTCCAGGAAAGCCGTATAGCGGGGATTATCCTTGCCCTGAAGGATGCGGGCCACACGTGTCGCCAGGCGGCCCAGAGGCTGTCCATTGGCGTCCACGACGTACCACTTGCGCGCAATTTCCCCCTGTTTGGGGAAATAGGTTGACATCAAATCTCTCCCAGAATGAAAACAGCTAAGAAGACCGCTGAATCAATCCCGCGCTCATGAAAGCACAGGGGGCTCAGGCGGGCGACAACAGTTGTCCCAAAGATTAAAAGATAGCTTAGCATACAGTGATTGTCAACGCGGGTACCGTTCCTGTTAACTTCCGGCGCTGTGATGGTAAGTAATTGTGGCGGCGCTTGTTATTCGTACGCAAGTGCGTCGATCGGATCCTTGCGCGCTGCTTTGACTGCGGGGTAGAGCGCGCCTGCCAAAGCTCCGATTAAGGCGATAATCGTAGCCCGCCAGATCCACTCTCCCGTGATGTGCATGGGCACAATGGGCAAACGGTCGCGGATGATGGCTCGCGCCAGGAAACTGACAGCAATGCCCACCCCGATACCGACGCAAGCCAGCAGGCCCGTCTCGCGCAGGATTGCATTAACGATATAGAGCTTCGAGGCGCCCAGGGACTTGAGAATTCCAATCTCGCGGGTACGCTCCATTACCGCCGCATACATGGCCTGGAAGATGACAATGAAGCCGATGGTGACTGCCACGCCGATGACGACCGCGATGAACTTATTGAATCCGGGGAGATTAGCCGGCGTCATCATGGAAAGGTAGTCGCTCATGGAGCGCACAGTGTAGTTCTGCATGCCGGGCACATCCTTCACTTCTTTGACCACCAGATTGGCATTGTTCGGTGTGTCGAGCTTGACGTAAAACATTGAGGCCTTCCCGGGCGCGCCAATCAACTCCTGCAAGGTCTTCATGGGAACGAACTTGCGCGCCCCCTTCCCATGCTCGACGATGCCGCAAACACGAAAGGAGTGGTTCAGTATCTGGATTTGGTCGCCTACCCTGACGTGGTTGGTATCGGCGAAGTAGTCGTCCACTAGCGCGTCATCTGGCCCCTGGAAAGGGCCCCCAGCGACGTATTGAAATGGGCCGGTGAGAGGAAAATTCTTCAGGTCAACCCCGTATATGACTTCGACGTTACCCGTGGTGGTGAGCTGAGTGATGATAGGCGCTACAGCAACCACATGTGGCAGCTTGCGCAGAACGTTGACCACCTTAACGGAAACAGGCGCACCCGTGATGCCGCTGAGAAACGAAGAGCCCGGAGGCGTGACCATGACGTCCGCGCCAATACCCTCCTGACGGTTGCGGGCGTCGTTGAGCATGCCCATGGAGAGTCCCACGATGAGCAGGATTAGGATTACCTCCAGGGCCACGGCAATGATGCTGATCAGCGACCGAATGGGCCGATGCAGCAAGTTGGCGACAATCATCTTATTCATAGCTTTTTAGCGGACTAGAAGGCTGGCTTATTAGCTTAGCATTTAGCAATTGGCACTCAGCTTTGGCCGGGAGAGGCTTGCAGATATGTTGCCTTTCTATGACCAGCAGAATCGCCGGGCAGAATCGCCCGGCGACTGAACACCCCGATTAATTACATTCTGCAACGGCTGACTACCGGCTCCCACTACCACGAGAATTTCAGCGCCAGCTGCAACTGCCGGGGGTCGAATGCCGCTGTCGCCTGACCGGCATTCGTCCATAGCGGATTCACGTCGGCTACGTTGAACCGATTGATGAAGTTGAAGACGTCCACCATGGCGTCCATACCAACGCGTTCTCCGAACCCGATGTGCCGTGCTACTCGCATATCTGTGAACAGCGTGGAGGGCCGGACCCCTGCATTGCGGCTCAAATTGCCAATGAGCGTGCCGTTCAGGAAGCAGGCCGGCTGCAGCCATCCTGTGGACGAGAATTTCGACGGCACTGCCGGGTCGCCGCACAGGTTCTGCGGCGTGCCGTCTGGAACCGCCAGCGGCCGGTCGGTGGTAGTGCCGAAATCAAAGTTGCGGTCCGAGCCGGTGATGATATTGAACGGCCGCCCTGCGCCGGCTTCAATGATGGGAGCAAAGGTCCAGTTGCTGGCCAACTTGCTCAAGAAGCCGCCGGAGAGCTTGCCCGTCTGGTAGACACCGCTGAACACGAACCGGTGCCGCTGATCGAAGAGCGAGGTAGAACGGTCCGCATTAGGGTTGTAATTATCTTGCGGCGACAGTGGCGATTCCAGGTCGGTGGAGTCGTCTATGGCGTGGGAGTAGGTATAAGACACTAAGAACTCATAGTGGCTGCTGAAACGTTTCCGCAGGTTGGCAGTAAAGCCGTGGTACACCGAACCGCCATTGGAGAAGTTGGCCGGCATATCGCTGAAGGGAATGCAGCCGCTCAATGAAAGCGGATCACAGGCTGCGTTCAGCCCCTCCGCCGCCATAATCCGCTGTGCCAATCCCACGCACGTCCCTGCTCCGCCAGCTATGGCCGCCTGGGCCAGCGAGGGATTCAAGCCCGACGGCCTAAAAAAGCTGACTAAAGATGAACTTACCCACGGCTGCCCCTGGAGCGGACCTGGATTCAGGTTCACCCCGCAGGGCGCGCCAATTGAGCCGACAAAAAGTGGAGCGCTGGTTCCGCCGGACAGCGCGCCAGGATCGCCGGCCGCGGCGGCCACCTGGTAATTGTGAATCAACAGGTCAGAACGCACCGCATTGGCGTTGATAGGCCTGTTCAACCTCTTGCCTGCATTGAAGTTGTACTGCAGGCTGAAGGCAAAGTTGTGGCCTAGGTCGCGCTCCACCGTCAGGTTCGCCTGGTTGGAATAGGGATATTGGAAGTTGGCGGCAGTGGGGAAGCCAAACGGCTGCAGAATCAATGGAATGCCTGCTGCCAGGTATTGCTGTCCCACAAATGCCGAGGGCGCGTTCGGTGTGGCGCTAAACCGCTGTTGGCTGGAGACAAAATTAAGCGCCTGGGCCAAGCCCGTAGGAGTGCAGTTGGGATTGCCCAGGGTGCCCTGGAAGGTGTTGGCCGCGTTGAGGTTTAGTGGGCTGGCGCTGCTCAGCGGGGCATTCACGCTGCAGGGGCTTCCGCCAAACAACACCACTTGCGGTGCCTGGGCGCCATCGGCCACGTCAGAGTCAAAAGCTAACGCCAGCAGCGGGTGGTCAAAAAACATTCCGTAGGAGGCGCGTACCACGGTTTTGCCGTCGTTGCCTGGATCCCAAGCCAGTCCGACACGCGGCGCCACGTTATCCCAGTCGCGGGGAATACCCTGGGTGATGCCCAGGCTTTTCTGTGCCGCCTGCGAGAAGGAGTTGATAGCAGCGAACGTGGGGGTTAGTTCCACGTCATAGCGCACCCCATAATTCAGAGTCAGGTTGGGGAGTGCCCGCCAGCTGTCCTGAATGAAGCCGCCCAGGGGCGTATTGGTGAAAGCGTCGTGGGGATTGCCCACGCCCTGGATGAAATTCTGGGGCAGGCCCAACCCATACGCCTGGATGGGCGACACGCCGGGAAAACTGGGAAGGCCGGGAATGCTGGGTAGCCCGGGCAGGTCCAGGCCGCCAAAGTTGTAGACCCCGCCGAAGTTCACGGTGAAGTCGGCTTGCAGCGGGAGGTAGTTAGCGTCAACCCCGAACTTCAGGTTGTGATTGCCCTTGGCCCAGGAAAAGCTGTCGGAAGCCTGGTAGCGCTGCTCGGTGCGGTTCACAAAAGAAAATGGCTCGCGGCCGAAGAAGGCAAATCCGGGAATATTGACCGCCACGTTGCTGCCGCCAGTCCCGCTGGAAAAGTTGTAGAGCAAACCTCGCCGCGAGTACGCGAACAGAAAATCATTCACCTTGTTGTTGCCGATGGTCAGCGTGTCGTGGGCGCTGAAGCTCACGTCACGATAGGTCTGCCGAGAAGTGCGCGAGTAAGCGTTCTGCCCAAAGTTCTGCGGTCCCTGGGCATTCACCTGAATGCCGGTGGTGGTGCTGGGACTGACGCCGCCCCGCAACATAAGTTGCTGGTTCGAGCTTATCTTGTGGTCCAGGCGCAGCGAGTACAGGCTGGTGCCCTCAAAAATCGGGTAGTTGCCGATCAAGGAATTCATGGGCACAAATGAGGCCGGCAGGAGCGCGCCGCTACTTGGGAACACTGGCAAAGCGATAGGAGCCAGGATGCCCGCCGGAACCATGCCATTCGTTGCCACTGCTGAACCCGCACCGGCGGTGGCTGCGTAAGTGGCAACCGCCTGCGCAAAGGCGGTGCTGGCCTGCTCCGTCGCAAGCACCGCAGGATTAGTCAGGAAGCCTACCTGATCGGGCGTAAAGTCGAGCACGCCAAAGGGCATGCCCACGAGCCGGGTATCGAACGGGACCAGGTCAAAGTTGTTAGCCCCTATGTTGGAGAAACCAGTCTCGTGCCGGCGCGTCGTCTCATAAGAGAAATAGTAGAACGTTTTGTCGTGGACGATCGGTCCGCCGAAAGCGGTGCCCGCCTGCACCCGGGTATAAGCAGGGTCGGAGACCTTTCCGGCGGCGTTAAAGCTAAAAGGGTTCGTGGCCTGCAGGTTGCGGTTGCGCAGGTAGCCGAAAACGTCACCGTGGAACTGGTTCGAGCCGGACTTAGTGATGATGTTGACCACACCGCCGGAAGCCCGCCCATATTCCGGAGCATAGCTGTTATTGACGATCTGGAACTCCTGCACGCCCTCCTGCGACACCGTAGAGCGGATCCCGTTCACCGAGTTATCCACCGCGTCGGCGCCATCCACGTTTACCAGGTTGGCGCGCGCGCGCTGCCCGCTAAAATTCAGCCCCGAGGTGGGCGCAGCGCCGATGCTGGGCGCGACGTCGCGTTCCACCTGCGAGTCGGTCAGTGCGAAATTGATGTAATTGCGTCCGTTGATGGGCAGGTTCTCGATGCGCTCCTGGTTGATGGTTGTAGTGGAGGAGGTGCGCTGCGTCTCCACCAGTTCGGCCTCGGCGGAAACGCTCACTGTTTCCGACACCGCGGCCACCTGCAGGGTCACCGGCAACTCCGCTACCTGGCCCACAGTGATGGTTACGTTCTGCGCCACCATTTTGGCAAACCCGGTGGCTTCCACGCTCACCGCATAGCGCCCGGGAGGAAGCAGCAGGAACTGATACTCGCCATTAACATTGCTGGTGGTGGTACGCGCGAAATTCTGCGCCTCGTTGCGGACGGCCACGGTTGCATTCCTCACCACCGCGCCCTTGGGGTCCTTGACGGTAACGTGCAATTCTGCGGTAGCCGCCGATTGCGCGGTAGCGCTTGTCGCCAGCAGAGCCATCATCGCTATTGCATATGCAAGCGTGACCAGCCTTTTCATAGGCACTCCTATCGTTTTCTATCTGTTTCTAGGGACCAGCAATGCGCAGTCCTGCGCTGCGGGTCTTGCACCCGAGGGCGCGGAAGTATCGGAACCGATTTTTGAACGTGGATTCCGCTGGTTTTTACATCAGGTAGCCTCTAAAGGCAAGCCCGTAAAGGGAAAATAGACGTGACCAGAAAGGGGCGGGGCGTTCAAGTGACTATTCTGTTTGGCTCACCCAGTCATTTGAGGGAGGGCGAATGCGGAGTCGAAACACCTCTGCGTCAAAGAGGCCCATCGAGTTGTTGGGGGAGTTTCCGCCGAGGAGGGAACACCGGGAGAACTCCCTGGTACGGTAGAATCGCTGCCCGCAACTGAGGGGTCCCTCGGCTCGGGCGTTCGCCCTCGTTCGGGATGACAGTCGCCGATGCAGATCGGGCAGGCATGGGGCGCCGGCGGAAATTGAGGATTTCAGAGCCGCTGTGATTACCGCTTGATCCCACACGCCTGCTGCTCAGTGGTGGCTAAGCCCCACGCCATACGCGGCGTATTATGGGCGATCCCGAGGCGGCCCTGCGCGTCCAGCACAATGATGCCTCCATGCCCGCTCAACCGCTGCCGCAGATAAGTGATCGCTTCGCTGGCTGCCTGCTGCGGGGGTGTGCCTGCGGCGACGCGGTCGGCCGCCCACTTGCCCAGCACCAGCTTCATGATGGGCTCGCCCCAGCCGGTGGTGGAAACCGCGCCGCTCTCGTTATCGGCGTAGCAACCACAGCCAATCAAGGAGGAGTCGCCCACCCGTCCTGGTGTCTTATTGAGGGTGCCTCCGGTTGAGGTGGCAGCCGCCAGATTGCCCTCTGGATCGAGCGCCACTGCGCCAACTGTATCGTGGGACGCGGAAAAAACATCCAGCCTGGATTCGCCTTCCGTCTGCAGGCGACGCAGGCGTTGTACTTCGCGCTCAATTACCAGCTCTTCGTTGTCAATGAGCGCCACACCGTGTTCCGCGGCGAAACGCTCGGCTCCCGGGCCCACGAAATATACATGCGGGCTGTCTTCCAGCACGATGCGCGCCACGTGAATGGGATTGCGGATGCGCTCCACGCAGCCCACGCCGCCGGCCCGCAACGTGGCGCCATCCATCATGAGCGCATCCAATTGCACCCGGCCGTCGCGATTAAGGAAGCTGCCCCGACCGGCGTCAAAGGCTTCATCATCTTCCATCACCACCACGGCAGCTTCCACCGCATCCAGCGCGGAACCACCGTGCTCCAGTTCATGCCATCCGGAGGCCAGGGCGGCCCGGATACCGTTCAGGTGGGCCTCCACCATGTCGTCGGGAATGGCCCACCCGCCGCCGTGTACCACCAGCACCGGCTTATGCAACGGCTTGCTCGCGCATGGGAGAAGTGACCCGTCAGTCTAGCATCGCTGGATGCAGTTGCTGCCGACGCAGGTTTACTGAGAGGGGTCAAAGTTGAAGGTTCAGGGTTTCCAGGTTTAAGTCGTTTCCGCAGATAGCCATGCGATACACTGCCGCGGCGAGAGGAAACCTACCCATGGCCGCGTACCGCAAGTTGAGTTGGTTGACTGTTCTGACGGCTGTCCTGCTGCTTACTCAAATAGTCGCCGCGCAGGGCCCGACCGCCGACGTGATCTTGCTTCACGGCCACATTCTCACCATGGACGCTCACGACTCAATATTCCAGGCCATCGCCATCCATCATGGCGTCATCGTGAGAGTCGGGAGCGACGCCAAGATTCTGCACTTTGCCGGCAAGGGTCCGGGCATGCGCATTATTGACCTGCGAGGCCGCACCGCGACTCCCGGTCTGATTGACACCCACGCGCATATTGCGGAAGGAGGCGTGGCGGAGCTCTACGGCGTCAAACTCTCGGATGCCGCTTCGGTGGCCGAAATTGTAGCGCGAGTGAAGGCAAAGGTAGCCCTGGCCAAGCCGGGTGAATGGGTCACTGGCTCTGGCTGGGACGAGGGCAAGCTGGCCGAGCACCGCTACGTTACAGCGGAAGACCTCGACGCAGTCTCTCCTAAGAATCCCGTATGGCTCCTCCACACCACCGGCCACTATGGTGTGGCCAACTCGCTGGCGCTGAAGCTGGCACACATCACTGCCGCTACGCCCGACCCAGCGGCTGGCACCATTGACCGCGACCCGCAGGGCAATCCCACCGGCGTCCTTAAAGAAGAGTCCGCAATGGAGCCTCTCACCCGGCTTATCCCGCCCACCACTCCGGAGCAGATGCGCAAGGGCATCCTTTACATCCAGCAGGTGCTGCACAGCGAGGGCATGACCGCGGTCAAAGATCCGGACATTCAGCAGATCCACTGGGATGCCTACAAATCGCTGCTCGACGAGGGGCAGCTCAAGGAGCGCATCTGTGTACTGTGGCACGCCGGCTCAACTTTGGAGTCGGCCCACAAGGCGCTGGCCGAGATCAACGCCGTTCCCCGCCTGCCCGCCACTCTGGGCAACGACCGCCTGCTCTCGTGCGGCGCCAAAATTTACATGGATGGCTCCGGGGGAGCGCGCACCGGCTGGGTTTATGACGACTGGATGCGCAATAGCACGACCCCTGACGTCTCCGCTTCGGGCGCCGGCAATCGCGGCTACCCACAGATTGACCCGGCGGTTTATCGCGAGATGGTCCGCCTCTTTCATCAGAACGGCATCCCGGTTGGCACCCACGCTGTTGGCGATAGGGCCATGGATTGGGTAGTGGACACCTACGCCCTGGTTGAACAGGAACAACCTCGCCCCGGTTTGCGGCACAGCATCATTCATGCCAACCTGCCCACGCCGCATGCCTTGGATGTCATGGCCAGGCTGCAGAAAAGCTACGATGCCGGATATCCGGAAATGCAGCCAGAATTTCTCTGGTGGATCGGCGACATCTACGCCGGCAATTATGGGCCTAAGCGCGATGAGCACCTGGAGCCGTTTAATACGCTCCACCAGCGAGGCATTGTTTGGGCCGGCGGATCGGACTACTCCGTTACGCCGCTGCCGGCGCGCTACGGCCTGTGGGCATCCGCAGCGCGCGAGACTCTCAAAGGAACTTATGGCCCGCATCCTTTTGGCACGGCGGAAGCGGTGGACATGCACACCGCCCTGCGGGCTTATACCGCCTGGGCAGCGCGGCAGATGTTCCTGGAAAACAAAATCGGGACGCTCGAAGTAGGTAAGAGAGCCGATATCGCCGTCTGGGACCGCGACCTCTACACTGTGCCCACGGAGCAGATTAAAGATTTGAGATGCCTGATGACGCTGTTCAATGGTGAGGTGGTGTACACGGCGCCCGAATCGCCCGTTACTGCTGAGGTCCACTGAGTCCTTCCTATGAGTGGCCAAGTCGGGCAGGGATGGAACCTTTATCAGCTCCGAGATCTCGGATGTCGGCGAGTTGCCTCCTGAAACTCTGAACGTTGAATCCTGCTGTCTCGAAACCTCGAAACTTTACAACTCGCTCTACTGCGGCTCCGTTCCGGTCGTTGTCTTGTGCTCCACCTTGGTGGACGTGTGCCGCGTTTTGCGCGCGCCTTTGTGAACAACGCGTTTGCTCGTGCGCTTCACCTTGTGCCCTGTTTTCTTAGTCGCGTTCTTAGTAGCGTGGCCGGCGGTTTTCATGTCGTGCTTGATGCCGGTGTTTGGGGTGGTGGTGGATGTCTCCTGGCCCCAAACCGCGGTTCCAAAGGCTACAGCCATGCTCAAAACTGCAATTGCAAGCAGATTTCTCATATTCACCTCGCTCCTTGGATGCAGAATTCCCGGTTTGAGCCGCCCCTTGGCCATTAGCAGTTAAGTTAAGGTCATGCTAACGACGAAAACGTCAGCGAAGTCCGGCGGGAATTCAATCCCGAAAATCCACACGAAGGGGTCGCGTTAATCAAGAAGTTACTCCCGGCGGGAGGATGATTCCAGCTATGCTCGGCACATGGCGGTTTCGTTGACGGTGCTGGCCAGTGGCAGCAAAGGCAACTGCAGCATCGTGGCCGGCGGGCGCACTCGAATTCTGGTAGATGCCGGACTTTCCGCGCGCGAAACCTTCAAACGTATCAAGTGGAGTGACGAAGAGTCGCACGCGCTCTCCGCCATTCTCATTTCGCACGAACACTCCGACCACATATGCGGGCTGGCCACTGTGGCCAAGAAGCTGGGGGTACCGGTGTACCTGACAGGCGCCACCTACCAGGCCTGCCGCAGGCTGATGCGCGATAAATCGGGCATGATGTGGAAACATGACCGTATAGAAACGTTCAGTTCCGGGTCCACTTTCCAGATAGGCGACATCTCGGTCACGCCGTTTACGATTCCCCACGATGCCGCCGACCCTGTGGCATTTACCTTTCGCACTGAAGGCGTAAAGCTGGCCATTGTCACCGATCTGGGCTACATGCCCGCCAGCGTGCGCCACCATGTGCGCGGCTGCGATGTGCTGATGCTGGAATCCAATCACGACCTGGAAATGCTGCGCGTCGGCCCTTATCCTTGGTCGGTGAAGCAGCGGGTAATGAGCCGGGTTGGGCATCTCTCCAATGACGCCCTCGCGGAATTTTTCGCCAGCGACTATGATGGAAATGCAGCGTTTGTGGTGCTGGCGCATCTATCAGAACAGAACAACCATCCCGAGCTCGCCAGAGGAACCGCAGAACGCGCGCTGGGTGGCCGCCGTACCCTGCTGCACAATCGCGTGCTGCTGGCAACACAATCGGCTCCTCTGGAAGCGCTCAGGCTGTAGCACGTAAGGCATGAGATCACAGTGCGTTGATCCGATCGTGGGAAGCATCCTAGCCGGCTGGCGGTACGACATCTCCGGAATCGCTCCTGAGATGCGCCACGACTATGAAGACCACTTTACCGCCTGCGCTCATTGCCGCAGCCGGCAGCGGCTGCACCGCACCATTGACATCGCGCTGATGGTGTTGGCCAGCGCCTCCGCGGCGGTCTTCCTGCTGGCCTTCGGAGTGATTCACCATTTCGAGCCTCACCATGCGCTCATTCTGGAACTGGCTGCTGCGGCTGGTTTCGGCCTCTCGGCTTTGATCTGGCTAGCGGTGGCGGTGGCCACGCCCGCGCCGCTGGTGGTGGCCGACGTAGCCCGCCTGGGTGCGCGCCAGATTCACGATCACCTGCCGGAAGAAATACGCGAGCGCATACCGGAACAGATTAAACTGAAAATCTCTGGGCAGTAAAACCAAAGCCTGTTTTCAGAGTTTTCAAGGTTTCACAACGCCGGCTTGGAGTTTCAAAAGCAGGTTCAAGGATTCAAAAAAGCCCAGTTGCATCAAAACTGTGAAACTTGGAACTTTGAAACCTTCTACTCGGTTCTCATTGCTCCAATCAGCTCAGTAACTTTCTGCACGCGGTGAACAGCGCACCATTGCTCCAGGTCGCGGGCGATGTTCTCGGTGGCGCACGGGTCCCAGTAGCTGGCGGTCCCAATTTCCACCGCCACGGCCCCGGCCAGCAGGAATTCAACTATGTCAGCAGCGGTGCTGATGCCGCCAATACCGACAACAGGAATATCCACCGCGTGCGCGGCTTCATACACCATGCGCACGGCGATGGGCTTGATGGCCGGCCCGGAAAGCCCGGCAGTCACGTTGGCGATGCGTGGCTTGCGCGTTTCCACGTTAATGGACATGGCCAGAAACGTGTTGACCAGCGACAGCGCATCGGCGCCGGCGGCTTCGGCAATCTGCGCCATGGTGGCGATGCTGGTCACGTTGGGCGAAAGCTTTACGATGACTGGGCGCCAGGTGGCACGCTTGGCAGTGGAAACCACTTCGTCCAGCAGGTGAATATCAGAGCCAAATACCATGCCGCCGGCTGCGGTATTGGGACAGGAAACGTTGAGTTCGTAGGCGGCAATGCCTTCGCCTTCGTTCAGGATCTGGATGGTGTCTTCATAATCCTCGCGCGTATGGCCAAAGACGTTGGCGATGACCACCGTGTTGAGCTTGCGCAACTCCTGCAATTTTTCCTGTACGAAGGCGCGGGCGCCAATATTCTGCAGGCCGATGGCATTGAGCATGCCCGCCGCAGTTTCATAGAGGCGCGGAGCGGGATTGCCGGCCATGGCCTCTTTGGACAGCCCCTTAGTGATAAAGCCGCCAATTTTGTCGAGCGCGACTATATCCTCAAACTCAATGCCGTAACCGAAAGTGCCGCTGGCGGCTAGCACGGGATTTCGCAACTGTAAGCCGGCAAAGCTGACACTCATCTCCGGCTTGGGCGGCAGAGGCGCGCTGCTGCTCACGGCGCTACCTCGGCAGGAGCTTCAATGCGGCGCTGGGTGAGAGCCTCGGTCAACACGTGCCCGACGGCACCAGTGGGGGTATTAATACCCAGCAGCGAGGCCAGCGTAGGCGCCAGGTCCACGGGTTCGGCGTGCTGGTGATACATGCCAGGCTGAAAGGGCACGCCGAAGAACGCCAGGGGCACATGTGTGTCGTAGCTGTAGGGCGACCCATGGTCTGTGCCTTCTGTATCGCCGATGGTGAATGGCGGCGGCACGCCCAGCACATACCAGCCGCCATAGGGCGAGTAGCTGTGCAGGTATTGGCGGCCAAGTTTGGTGTCTGGAGTCTCGCCGCGCGCCAGCTGAGCCTTGGTGTAGAAGCCGCGCATGCCAATACGCTCTAGCGCCTCCCCGACCGCCTGCTCCGCGGCCGCTTCCGTCATGCGCAGCGTGACAAATGCCGGTTCGGACACGAATGCATTGGGATAAAAAACGTCGGTAACGTAGTCGCGTGGATGGCCGGGCGAGAGCCGGGCGGCCAGGATCCGGTTGACCTCTCGGCGCAATTGCTCATGGTCGCGACCGGAAGCGGGAATGCGCAGCGCTTTAGCTGTGGCCGGCATCGGAGCGACGCCGTGGTCGGCAGAGAGCGCAATCCAGAGTTTAGCCAAGCCGAACTGCTTGCCCAGAAAATCGAAGAAGCCGGCCAACTGCTGATCCATGGCTACCGCTAGGGCGCGGACCTTGGGCGAATCCGGTCCCAGCTCATGCCCAAGAAGATCGTTCGCCGAAAGGCTGAGGGTGAGCAGATCAGTCGCAGGGCCGGTGCCCAGCTTTTCGTTGGCGATCAGAGCACGAGCAAATTCCAGCTCGTAATCATTGGCAAAAGGGGTGGGACCAACTACGCTGAAAAAATCGGCGCCGGACTTGCGGGCGGTACTGAACAGCACGTTGCCGCTGCTGTCCTTCCATTCACGGTTCCAATATTTGTCCGCGGCCTTGCTCTGATTGATCTGCTGCACCCAGGCGGGCAACTGGTCGCGGTAGTAGCTGGAAGTAATCCAGGCGCCGCTTTTCTTATCGATCCAGTAAGCGCCGTCGGCCGCCCACCCGCCGGGCAGGACCGCAGCACGGTCCTTGAGGGAGATGCCAAATACACGCGCCTTGCCCTGGGTGGCGAGTTTGAGTTCATCACCCAAAGTGCTGGCCAGCAGGTTGTGCGGTGACGCGCCCGTGCCTGTGGCGCCGAGAAGGTGCGTGGAACTGTCTTCCACCGCGGTGACTTCCCCTTTCTTTTGCGCGTCCCACCATTCATTGCTCAGAATGCCGTGGCCGTTGCTGTAAGCGCCGGTCAACAGCGTGGCATGTCCGGGCGCGGTGCGCAGGTTGGCGTAGTCGTAATAGCAGTTATTGAAGTAGGCGCCATGGTCCATGAGCAGGCGAAATCCGCCGTGACCAAAGTCGTCGTAATAACGCTGCGGGTAGTCGCCGCGAAACTGGTCAATAATGATCACGACCACCAGCTTGGGCCGGGCATTGTAAGCGGAGGCCAGGGCCAGGATGGGAGATAGAAAACAAAACACAAGAACAGCGCAGGCACGGCCGATGCTGAATTTCATCGCACGGTAGTGTAACAGCCTGACGCAGGCGAGCGCCAAGATCGAAGGAAACAGCACACGCGTGATGAGCAAACGCAGCGGCCAATCGCCTGTTGGCTGGTTCGGGTTCACGCGAGGTTGTGCGCACGAGAGATGGGCGGCATTGATTCTGCCGCAGGGATTCTGCGGCAGGCAGGGAATTCAGAATATTCTGCTCACCGCTCCCACCGCGACGACGGCGGCGTGATCGGATGGCCAGAAGGCGCCATCAATGTGATCGCCCGCCAATTGTGTGCTAACCGCTCTGACGTGATTGCGCATGAAGACCAGATCTATGCGCTGGTTCAGTTCTGAGGTCGCTAAAGACAAATGTTGTTGGCAGCAGGTGGCGCCCAGCAAGAACGGGTTAGTTGTGCTCCAGGCGTCGCTGAACCCGTTGCCCAGCATGAATTTGTAAGTAGCAAACGTGGGACTCGAGGGATCGTTGGCGACGGTGTTGAAATCGCCGCCGATAATTGTCGGCAGCAGGGTCAGAGCGGGTGAGTATACGAGTTGAATTTCCTGCAACGCTTGCACCAGCGCGAAAATTGAAACGGGGTTGGTCCCATCTTCCAAGTGAGTGGTGATGAAGCGGAAGGGGATTCCGTTCCGCCGCGCGTTCACAAAACCCCACCCCCGCGTGAGCGTGCTGGCGGGCAGGTAGGGCGGAAAGGCCGGTAGCGGAACCAGGGCAGAATAGTGTCCTTGGCCGGTGGCTGTTATCGTCAGGGCAGCTTCATCTGTACGGGCAAGAATCACATCCCGGTCCATGAAACCCACACCCAGGGCCGCGACATTGATCTGAAACTCTGGTACGGTGACCACCGCGGCATAGTGCTGTCCCAGTAGGTCAAGGTTGTGCACAATCATCTGCAGAAGATCGATCTGTTGCCCATTGAACGTCCAAAGTGCGGCCTCTTGCAGTCCGACTAAGTCGGGCTGTGCCCCCGCAATCTCGTTGGCGATCAACAGGGCGCGCAACTCTGGAACTGAACTTTGCACCTCGGCGATGGTGTCCTCAACTGCTGTTTCGAAGTTGGAGGAAGTGGCGTTCGGATTAGTGAGCACGCCGATAATGGCGTCGAAGTCGGTACCCTCGTCAACGTTATAGGTCATCACCTTCACATTCGTGCTGCCGAAAAGCTGGGCTGTGGCTGGAATCGTGCCGGCGAGAAATCCAAGAATCAGCAGCACAAACAGAGCGGCCCGAAACCCCGCACGGCTTTTCATGGTTTCCTCCGTCTTCCAAATGGCAGTCCGGACATTGCAACCTATAGTGAGAAGGCCGGGGGCCGATAACGCGCGAGCATTCTAGCGCATTTCGGGCCGAGCACAACCGGGTTGAGATGTCTGCCCCAAATTGGCATTGTGGCAATACGCGCTAATCCGGGATGACACTATGCGCGGCTTTCCGGTACATTAACTGTTTCCCATGCTGGACTTGAATTTTGTACGCGACCACCTGCCGCAGGTGGAGGAAATGCTGTTGCAGCGCGGCATCAAGGCCGCCGAGGTGCTGGGAGAATTCCGGCAGCTGGACGGAGTGCGCCGCCAGCACATCACTGAGTTGGAAGGTTTACAAGCACGGCGAAACAAGGCTTCCGACGAGATCGCGCGGCTGAAAAAAGCTAAGGAGGACGCCAGCTCCCAGATCGCCGAGACCAAGGAGCTGCGGGAAAAGATTCAGGCGCTAGAGGGTAAGGTTCAGGAAGAGGATGGGCGTCTGCGCGAGCTGCTGGCCGGCATCCCCAACATGCCTAACGCAGCTGTGCCGGTTGGCAAGACTTCCGAAGACAATGTTGAAGTGCGGCGCTGGGGCAAGCTGCCACAATTTGCATTTGCGCCCAAGCCGCACTGGGAACTGGGCGAGCAGTTGGGCATTCTCGACTTGCAGCGTGCGGCGAAGCTTAGCGGCGCGCGTTTTGCCGTTTACTGGGATTTGGGAGCACGCATGGAGCGGGCACTGGCCAACTTCATGCTCGATCTGCACACTCGCGAACACGGCTATACCGAAGTGTTACCGCCGTTCCTGGTCAACTCCGAATCCATGTACGGCACCGGGCAGCTGCCCAAATTTGCCCAGGACTCGTTCCGCGTGCCGCATGGAGACGAAAAGGACCTTTGGCTCATACCGACGGCCGAGGTGCCGGTCACCAATTTATACCGCGACGAGATACTGGAGCCCGCGCGCCTGCCTATCTCCCTCACCGCCTACACGGCTTGCTTCCGCAGCGAAGCCGGTTCGTACGGCAAAGACGTGCGCGGCATCATCCGGCAGCATCAGTTTCAGAAAGTTGAGCTGGTCAAATTCAGCCGGCCAGAAAATTCCTACGACGAACTGGAGAAGCTGACGCACGATGCGGAAGAGGTACTGCAAAAGCTGGGGCTGCACTACCGAGTGATGGCGCTTAGCACCGGAGACCTGGGTTTCAGCTCGGCTAAAACCTACGACCTCGAAGTATGGCTGCCGGGTCAGCAGCTGTTCCGGGAAATTTCTTCCTGCTCAAATTTCGAGGCATTTCAGGCGCGGCGCGCCAACATCCGTTACCGGCCGGAGGGCAAAAATAAAACGGAATTTGTGCACACATTGAACGGAAGCGGGCTGGCCATTGGGCGCACCTGGCTGGCAATTGTTGAAAATTATCAGCAGGACGACGGCAGCGTTGTGATTCCCGAGGCCCTGCGGCCTTATATGGGAGTGGAACGGATTACGCCGAAGAAGTTCTGACAGACTGCTGTTGTGCCGCCCCTTCGGGGCTTCACTTCAATCTGGCATCGAGGGCCAGGCCTCTCGCCCTGGGCTAAATTCTGTTTCGCCATACGGGCTGCGGCATTGGCAAATATACGCCTGCAGCCCGTCCAGCGAACTCCAGAACCGCACCGGAAGAGGTTCTTAATTCCTCCACGCGCCCGTCTCGATTCTGCAGGCGCACAACCGCGCCGGCCAGACTGTTGTTCAGGACATCGAATGTGCCGGCGCAGTTCGTCTTTAAATAAGGTACGCGGTGAACGCCCGGGCCGCGGCCATCAATGGCGACTTCCAGGTGCAGCCCCTCTTTCCCGGAACAGCCAAAAATCCACTGCAGCGCGCCCGACTCGCTTGGCGCCTCCTGCAATTTGCGAAAAACGTATTCCCTGCCTTGGTGCCAGAACACGCATTTGCGGAACACCAGGCCCAGCGGCATCTCGTACACCAGGGCTTCCAGGGTGCTGGGGCTTGCACCCCGGCGCTCAAAGTAGGCGTGGGTCCACTTCCAGAAGTTGCGGTGACGGTAGCCGCAGTTATGTCCCTGCACGCCAAAGCCGAGCGGGTCGCCCTGGAACTTGCGTCCATCTAACGTGATCTCCCCGGAAAAGATGGCGTCGGAGTGCGGCGTGCGTGAGAAGCCAATCCAGCCTTTATTGCTCAGTGTGGTGTGAAACCTGGACGCATACCGCAGATCCCACGTGATCGCCTGCCCGTCAACCTGCAGGCGGCCGCGGCAGGAGCCCTCGTTTATGCAATTGTCGGCTACACCAAAATGAAAAGGATTGGGTCCGCGCGGGCTTAGGTTCAGTCCCTTCAACACAAAGCCCTGAATGAAGCTTTGGGGCTTCCCCTTGGCGGGAAACCACGTGGCCCACACCTGCACCGGCAGACCGGAGGGATCGTTGGCACAGCCGCCCCGACCTGGATTCATCAGCAGATAGCGAAACCACCACCCGCCACTGCCGTCGGCGAGGCCCAGCCGCACGAACCACACCTCGTAGCGGCGCTTCATCGTCAGTGAGGAGTAGACCTGGTTCAGGATTTCCACTCGCAAAGGATAGACGAGAAACTCCTATCCGTGCTGTGACGGCTTCCCGCGGTAATCAGAGTTTTTCCCACGCAGCTTCGGGCAGACAATTCGTGCCCGCGAATGTCCACGGGTGGAACGGATATTTCCCCTCATTGAATCCGCGTACATCGGCTTTAACCCGCAGTGACAAAGTTGTTTATGCTTGCCTCCGCCTCCACACTCCTGCAGGCCATCCGCCGCGATTGTTATACTCAAATTAATGGTGCGAGTGCGATTTGCGCCTTCCCCCACCGGCTTCCTGCACGTCGGCAGCGCGCGCACCTTCTTGTTTAACTGGCTGTTTGCCCAGCGCCAGCACGGCATCATGGTGCTCCGCGTGGACGATACCGATGTGGAGCGCAACACCGAAGCTTCGCTTAACTCCATCTTCGAGGGCCTGCGCTGGCTGGGGCTGAGCTGGGATGAAGAATACAAGCAGTCGGAGCGGCTGCCCCTGCACCGCGAAATGGCACAGGCCATCTTCCACAAAGGGCTGGCGTACCGCGATTTCACCCCCGCGCAAACCGGCGAGAAGTCCAGCGCGCAAGGTCCATGGCTGTTCAATCCGGGGATGCGGGAACTGTCGCGCGAGGAGAGCGACGGGCGGGCAGCTGCGGGCGAGCCGTTTGCGCTGCGCTTTCGCGTGCCGAGGGAAACCGAGCGGGAAATCCGCTTTACTGACATTGTTTACGGCGAGCAGAGTAAATCCACCGCCGATATCGAAGACTTCGCCCTGCTGCGCAGCGATGGCATGCCCACGTACCACATGGCCTCCTGCGCCGATGATGTTGACCTGCGCATCACCCACATCATTCGGGGCCAGGACCACCTGACCAATACCTTCAAGCACCAGCTGATTTTTGAGGCAGCGTGCGCAGCCGTGCCGAAATTCGCCCACCTGCCGCTGCTGGTGGCGCCGGATGGCAGCAAGCTGTCGAAACGGAAGCATGGGCCGGTGGTGAGCGTCACCACTTACCGCGATGCAGGCTTCCTTCCCGAAGCGTTCATTAACTTTCTGTGCCTACTAGGCTGGTCACCGAAAGATAACCGCGAAATGCTTTCGCGGCAGGAGCTGGTGGAGGCCTTTTCGCTCGAGGGCATCAACCGCGCCAACGCGGTGATTAACTTCAAGGAGCCTCCCACCCAGCCGGACGACAGCTTTGATCCCAAGGCGCTTTGGCTGAATGCCGAGCACATCCGCGCCTTGCCGGTGGAGGAGTTGTGTCGGCGGCTGCTGCCGCTCGTGCGCCAGGCCGGATATAAGGTTTCGCAGGAAAAGATGCTGGAGATCACCCGCCTGGTGCGCGAGCGCATTCGCCTGCTGAACGAGGTGCTGAGCGTGGCCGACTTCTTCTTCCACGAGAAGCTGCCACCTTACGACGCGATGGAGCTGATTCCGCAGAAGGGAGATCTGGAGATGGCGCGCCGCGTCCTGCAGCGGGCGCGCGAGGTGCTGCGCAATGCCGAGTTCACGCACCAGGGGTTGGAGCAGGCGCTGCGCGGAGCAGCTCAGGAGCTGGGCGTCAAGGCCGGTCAGATGTTCCAGCCCATTCGTGTAGCTGTTACCGGGCGCAAGAATTCGCCGCCGCTGTTCGAGACACTGGAGGTGCTGGGCAAGGACACAACGCTGGCGCGCATTGACCAGGGAATTGAAAACATTCATCAGCCAGCCGGCAGCTAGCCCGCTGGTACCGAAGAAAACCAAGATTTCATGAGCGACCGCAATCCAAACTTTGAAGCCGTTAAGGAGAACGCCGCCAGCAGCGGAGCCAGTGCGCCGGCTACTGCAAACGCGCCCAACTTCCTTCGCGACATCATTCGCGAAGACCTGAAGACAAACAAGTACAACGCTCGGGTGCAGACCCGCTTCCCGCCCGAGCCCAACGGCTACCTGCACATCGGCCATGCCAAGGCCATCTGCCTGGACTTTGGGCTGTCGGATGAGTTTGGTGGGCACACCAACCTGCGCTTCGACGACACCAATCCAGAGAAAGAAGAGACCGAGTACGTCGAATCCATTCAGGAAGATGTGCGCTGGCTGGGCTTTGATTGGGAAGGCCTGTACTACGCTTCCGACTACTTCGACCAGCTCTACGAGTGGGCGCTGCAGCTCATTCGTGCCGGCAAAGCTTATGTTGACGACCTGACCGCGGACCAGGTCCGTGAATACCGCGGCACCCTGACGCAGCCGGGAAAGGAGAGCCCTTACCGCAACCGTTCGGTGGAGGAGAATCTGGATTTGTTTCAGCGCATGCGGGCGGGCGAGTTCCCCGATGGTTCGCGCACTCTGCGCGCCAAAATTGACATGGCGTCCCCGAACCTGAACATGCGCGATCCGGTGATGTACCGCATTTTGCACGCCGAACACCACCGCACCGGCAACAAGTGGTGCATCTATCCCATGTACGACTACGCGCATGGGCAGTCGGACTCCATCGAGCGCGTCACCCACTCCATGTGCACGCTGGAGTTTGCCGATCACCGGCCCCTCTACGAGTGGTTCATCCGCGAGCTGGACATCTTCCCCTCCCAGCAAATCGAATTCGACCGCCTGGGGCTCACCTACACCATTCTGAGCAAGCGCAAGCTGCTGCAACTAGTGCGCGACGGCTACGTGAGCGGCTGGAACGATCCCCGAATGCCCACGCTTTCCGGCATCCGCCGGCGCGGCTACACCCCCGAGGCAATTCGCAATTTCGTGACTGCGGCGGGCGTCTCGCGCACCAACGGCATCACCGAACTGGAGATGCTGGAGCACTTTGTGCGCGAGGACTTGAACAAGCACGCGCCGCGCGTGATGGCCGTGCTTCGGCCGCTGAAAGTGGTTCTGGACAACTATCCCGAAGGTCAAGTGGAGGAGATGGAGGCGATCAACAATCCCGAAGATCCCGCCGCAGGCACACGCAAGGTTCCATTCTCGAAGGTGCTCTACATGGAGCAGGAGGATTTCCGCGAAGAGCCGCCCAAGGGCTACTACCGGCTCTCGCCCGGACGCGAGGTGCGGCTGCGCTACGGCTACTTTGTGACCTGCTCGAGCGTGGTGAAAAATGAACGCGGCGAACTGGTGGAGGTGCACTGTACCTACGATCCTGCCACCCGCGGCGGCAATGCGCCCGATGGGCGCAAGGTGAAGGCCACCATCCACTGGGTATCAGCCGCGCACGCGCTCGAGGCCGAAGTGCGCCTTTACGACAAGCTCTTCACCAAGCCGAATCCCAACGAGGTGAAGGAAGGTCAGGATTTCACCGCCAACCTGAATCCCAACTCTCTGGAGGTGCTGCGCGGCTGTAAGCTGGAGCCGTCGCTGGCCACGGCAGCCGTGGGCAGTCGCTACCAGTTCGAGCGCCTGGGATATTTCTGCTTGGACCTCGACTCCGCCCCCGGCAAGCTCGTGTTCAACCGCACCGTGGCATTGAAAGACACCTGGGCCAAGGTGGCGCAGAGAGGGAAGGCTTAGCAAGCAACAGGCGAGTGGCCCACTCAAGCGTTTCCATGCTTGAGTGGGATCGTCGTGGAGCCCCGCCCCAATCCTTGCCCACTCAAGCCAACAACCGGCTTAAGTGGGCCACCGGATGCTAGGTTTGTTGAAAGCCATTTGGGCCGACATCGGCTGTTTGTCAGTAGCCTTCCCACCCAGTTAATCTGATTGAAAGCGGAAGCGCATGGGGTCCGGTGATCCTCCCGGTCTTCAAAACCGGCGGGAGGCAGGTTTGCCTGTCTTCGGTGGGTTCGACTCCCACTCGCTTCCGCCACGCTG
>DATFDP010000148.1:0-42246 GCA_035252015.1 Terriglobales bacterium | reverse complement strand
CTGGACCTGCGGAGTGACCTACGGCTTTGCGCCGCAAACCCTGCAGACGCTTCCCCCTGACCTGCTGGTAGATTCTCCCGGAGAGCTGGCGCAGGCGTTGGAGTGAGGGCCGTAGCCAGTACCCTGGTACCAGTTCTCAGTCGAGTGCGCGTCACTAGGTAATGGGTACTAGGAATTGAACTGAAATCGTTGACAATTCCATCCACCCCGCCCCACACTGCTCTCGACCCATGCTCAACGGCAATTTCGGTTTCACCGCGGCGGAGCTGCGCCGTTTACGCGGCTTGAAGATTCCGCACGGCATCCAGCGCTTCCTGGATGAAATGGACTATCACTTGGCCGACACTGCCTGGTCGCCCCGCCGTGTGCTGCGCGAGCGCACTGCCCACTGCCTGGAGGGCGCCATCTTTGCCGCCGCCGCCCTGCGGGTGCTGGGCTACCCGCCGTTGGTGATTGACTTAGAGGCCGAACGCGACACCGACCACGTGGTCGCCGTCTACCGCATGCGCGGTGCCTGGGGTGCTATCGCCAAGTCCAATTACTCCGGTTGCCGCGGCCGCCAGCCCATTTACCGCAACTTGCGCGAACTCGCCCTCAGTTACTTCGAAGGCTATTTCAACCTGCGCCGCCAGCTCTCCCTGCGATCTTTTTCACGTCCCATCAATCTGGCCCGCTTCGACCAGCTGAACTGGATGACCACCGACAAGCCAGTCTGGTTCGTTCCCTTCTACCTGTTCAAAGTGCACCACTACCCTCTGCTGAAGCCGGGCATGGCCAAGCACCTGGCTCGATTGGACCAGCGCTCCTTTGAGGCGGGGCTGGTGGGGCATCGCTGGAATCACGACGGCAAATAATCAGAAAAGAGTCACAACTCAGAGCTAGTTGATGGTTGGTAGCTGGTCGTCGCTCGTCGCTGCTCGTAAGGAGCAAAAGAGCTACTAAAAGTAAGACCAAGGTTGAAACAGATTTCCGAACCAGGCCTCTCGTCAGCCCCATCGGCCTAGGTTCACTAAGCCCCAGAACCAGAGCGCCGTAGGGGCGGCAGCACGCACCACTCGTAGCACCAACAAGAAGGGCGACCCGCAGGTCGCCCTGACTTGCAATCCGCTTTGCGTTAGTGGTGCGGCGTGGCGGACGTGGAAGCTGGGTGCGAAGACCCAGCGGTTGACGACCTGCCCAAGGAACCAAAGCCTCCCATGCGCTCTCCCCCCATGCGCGGCGCGCCCATACGCGGCGCGCTCATTGCCGGCGAACGCGCGATGGAGCCGCGCGGAGTCATCGTGGTTCCGTGTGGGCCCATTGTGTCCCTGGTTACTGTGCGCCCCGCCTGCATGCTGCCGCCATGGACTGGAACGTTAGTCACCATGCGCCCAGGCCTGCCGCCCAACATCACTGCACCGGAGGCGCCTTCGCGCATAGCAACAGGACTACGCGGAGTTGGCCTGACCGGCACCGTGGGATGAATAGCCACCGCCTTCACCGGAGGTGCTATAGGAGCCTTGAATCCCGCGGGGGCATTCACCACCACAGGCGCTGCATTCCAGCCGTAAAATCCGCCTGGCTGCCAGCACCATCCCCAACCCGGCACGAACGCCCAGTTGCCATAGCGGTAGGGCATCCAGCCCCACGGATACTGTGAAACAAACGTGTAGCCCACGCCCGGATACCAAGTCCAGGCGCCGTTCATGAATGGATCCCAGCCCGCGCCCATGTAGTAGGGCTGCCAGAGCCAGCCCCAGCCCGGCTGATAGAAATAGTTGCCGTAGTAGTTCAGGTCTGCCAGGCCGTAGCTGTACGGCCAGGAGTTGGTGGCAGCATTGTTGTAGTTGTACTGATTCTGAAACTGACCCTCTTGCTTATTCCACTTGTCGTATTGGTCGGGGGGAATGCCCTTGGCCACCTCGTAAGTGCCGTTCTCGTTCAGGTTGATGTTCAGCGTGTGATTCTTGGCTACTTTCACTTCGCCGGCGGGCCCCTGCACTTGCAGTTCGCCTTTGGTCACGGAAAGCTTTGCCTGCTTATCATTCCGTTCAACGCGGAAGCTCGCCGCGTCCTTAACGGCCACATGCTGGTCGCCGAACTGGACCATGAATTCGTTATTCTTCTGCTTGCCAATATTGAAGTAGGCAGTTCCGTGGTTAACCTCGACCGCGCTCACCTTGGCGCCGGAATCGCGCAACGATAACTGGAGAAATTCCAAGATAGTGTCGGGCGTCAGGCGCACGGTGCTGCCGTCTTCAAACTCCACCTCGGCCAGCCCACCCGCCTTGGTCGACAGCTTCGCACCCTGGGTGATAGGCATATTACGCAGAGCTTTTTCATAACCCGTGCCGCGGTCAATCTGCACGTCGCCATCAAGGTCGCTCAGGCGAACTATCCGTACTTGGCTGTCGGCAAAGGCGGAGATGGTGAACAACCCGCAGACAAACACCGCCAGCAGGAGAAGCGCTTTGCTTACTCGCTGGGTCATAGGGAACTCCTGGGGGAAAATCCTCTCCCTTATTAGACGTTCCTATTGTACCCCCGGTTGCAACCAGAGTTGCCGGCAGGGCCCGGCAAATGCCTGAGGAGCAGAGGTTTGCAATCTTGGGGCGAGAAGCTGTGCCGAGCACCTGTTGCCGCCCCTCAGTGACTCTTACGACGATGAAGCCTGCCATTATTCCCTCAGCAAGTTGCGGGAGATGCCGGAACGGCGCGGCACGCCGGAGGAGGAGGGAGCCATCCGTTTCGAACTCGACCTGCCCGCGAGACCGGCCCGATCAGCGCTGGCGCGGGCTGGCTGAGGCCAACTGCAGCAGATGCTGCGCGTGTTGCTTATCAATGTGCATCACTTGTGGGTCGTCGGCGATCTTTCGCAGGATGGGGGACACAGCCTGCAGTTCGTCCAGTTGGCCCTCCTGTGCCATTTGATCCATGCGCTTCAGTTCGTCATCCAGCCCCAGCTTCTGGTGATCGTAGTAGTACTGCAGGCGTCGCCCGAACTCCAGCGTGGTTGAGATGCCCTGAAAAAGCTTGGTTAGCTCCTGAATTTCCTGGTTGCTGGAATAATTATATGTCGTGGAGTTGTTGGTTTTCTCGTCTGTGTAGTACAGCGTTTTAGCGCCTGTATTGGCCAACCGTCCCTTGTGGTACTCGTAGTCTCCTTTGAAGTAGTGCAGCTTCTTCGCCAAATCAAAGATACTAGTGCGGGCAGCCTGCGAGACCACAAACTTGGTGATATAGGGATCGCCTTCCATGTCCCCCGGTATCGGACTGGAACGGTAAGCGGCATTGCCCGTGCTCTCCACGGAAATGGAATAGTAGGGAGGCACCGCTCCCGCTAATTCCAGGGAGAAACTGACAATCGGCTCCGGGGTGAAAGTCTGCTGCGGGTGCAGGTTCGGGACCTGCGCCAGCAGCGCCATGGACAAGGCAAGCAGCATTGTAACTATCATGAAGCGGCCAACGCGCATGATCGTCTTCCTAGGTTTGCGCCGCACCCTGGCGGGCCAGCGTCGCCGCCGTATGCAAGTGGCAGATGGCGATGGCCAGCGCATCCGCGGCATCAGAAGGCTCGGGTAAAGATTCCAGGCACAGCAGGCGGCTGACCATCTGCTGCACTTGCGACTTCTCCGCCCGGCCATAGCCCACTACCGCCGACTTGATGGCCAAAGGCGCGTATTCTGCCACGGGCAGCCCGGCAGTAGCTGCCGCCAGCATGGCCACGCCCCGCACCTGCCCCAGCTTAAGCGCCGATTTGACGTTCAGGGCATAAAACACATCTTCAATCGCCACATCATCCGGGCGGTGTTCCTGGATCAGCTCACTAAGCCGGCAAAAAATGCTGTTGAGCCGCGCCGGCATCGGTTCGCGGCTATTCAGGCGGATCGCCCCTACCGCCTGGCAACTCAGGCGGCCGTTCTCCGCTTGTTCGACTACACCGTATCCCGTGTACTCGGTACCGCAGTCAATACCCAGGACCCGCATGGCAAAAATCTTACACCATCGGTAGCTGGTAGCTGGGAGGTGCCTAGGGACTGCTCCAATCACCCAACTACCAGCTACTGATTACCAGCCACTCGGAACAGCTCCCGATCCAGCTTCTCTCCTTTTTCAGGAGCGTTCTTGTAGATGGCCCAAAAGGCACCCTGTTTGCGCCCGAGAACATCCAACTGATTGCCACTGTTTCGTCAAAACCCAAGCCAGCCACTGCTTTCAACGGCACCAATCAAGGAGAGATGAGGAGAGGTATCGCACTTTTGACGGCATCGCTGGTACTGGCGCTCGGGCCACCCTTGCTGGCTCGATCCTGGCCAGGGTCGGGGCAGAGTGCCTCTTCGGCAATCGATCCTCAGGTTATCGCCGGACCCATACCGGAGAAAATCACCAGCAACTCCGCCGTAGTCTGGTGGCAGACGACGGCTCCGGAAGAGAGCATTCTCGTCTATGGCACTTCGCCCACTGACCAGCCCTATCGTGTGCAGAGACCCTGGACCACCAGCACACACGAAGTCAGCATGAAAAAACTGCAGCCCGCCACCACCTACTACCTCGCCATCCTACAGCCGGACGGCTCCAGGAGCGCCATTGGACTGTTCACCACTCAGCCACTGGGGTACAGCCGCGATAGCAACGTGCGCATCACCAACGGCCCGCTGTTCGAGCAAATTACTCCCGATTCCGCCACCGTCGCCTGGTCTGCGAATCTGCCTTACGCGTTCGTGGTCCACTACGGGACTGAGCCGCAAAACCTTTCTAAAACGGCGAATGCACCTTGGACTCCGACGACGCACCGGGTTGTGCTGCGAGGCTTAGAATCCGATACTCACTACTACTTCAGCATCGAAGCGAATCAGCAATTGTCCACCTCCACCCCGGTGACACCGGAATCGCGCAAGCCAACGCCCGCGCCCCCTCCTGCTCAGATTTATGCCTTCAGCACCCTGCCGCGCGGACAGCAGGCCCTGAATATCGGCCCACGGCACTCATATTGAGCTTGAGCATCGGCCTGCCGCTGGATGGCGCGCGCAGGCACTAAGCTGCGCATCTTACGCGCGGTAAAAACGCTTTAATCTGGACAACGCCTGTCCTCCGCCGAGGTCTGCTCCCACAAACGTGGTAGTCTATTTTTTCCCGCCCAGGGCCAGGTTCAGGGCCGAGTCGCAACGATCGCCAGCGCCGGTTCTACATCCGCCAGGGCGAGACTATGCGTTAACTGGAGTGCCAGATGAAAGTTGGGATTCTTACCGGCGGGGGCGACTGCCCGGGCCTCAACGCGGTGATTCGCGCCGTCGTGCGCAAGGGCGTTTTCCACCACCACGACGAATTCGTCGGCTTCCTGGAAGGCTGGCGGGGAGTGCTGGAGAACAAGACCGAGCCTCTCGACCTCTCCAACGTGGGTGGCATCCTTCCCCGCGGCGGCACCATTCTACGCACTTCGCGCACCAATCCTGCCAAATATGAAAACGGGCTGGGCCGCTGCGCCGAAACCCTGAAAAAGAACAAAGTGGACGCCCTGGTGGCCATCGGGGGCGACGATACCCTTTCGGTGGCCCTGCGCTTGCACCAGATGGGCGTGAAGGTTGTGGGCGTGCCCAAGACCATTGACAACGACCTGAGCGGCACCGACTTCACCTTTGGTTTTGATACTGCCGTCAACGTAGCCACGAGCGCCATTGACCGCGTGCACACCACCGCCGAGGCCCACAACCGTGTCATGGTGGTGGAGGTGATGGGCCGGGATTCTGGCTGGATCGCCATGTACAGCGGTATTGCCGGGGGCGCCGACGTCATTCTGATTCCCGAAAAGCCCTTTGATATTGAGGAAGTCGCCGAAACCATCCGTCTGCGCCATGCCCGCGGACGTTATTTCAGCATCGTGGTAGCCGCCGAAGGCGCGAAGTTCGCCAACGATATCGAGCACCAGCACGGCACCCCTGTAGTCAGCGCTACGGGGACCGACGAGTTTGGTCACGTCCGCTTGGGCGGCATCGGCAATATCCTGGCTCACGAAATCGAGCGCCTTACCGGCTTCGAGACTCGCGCCGTGGTTCTGGGCCACATCCAGCGCGGCGGTTCGCCCAGCGCCTTCGACCGCGTCCTGGCTACGCGCTACGGCATCGGAGCCATTGACATGGTGCACCGCGGCGAATTCGGCTGCATGGCTGCCCTGCGTGGCAACAAAATCGTTTCCGTTTCCCTGGCTGAAGCGATCGGTGAGAACCGCAAGGTTGACCAGGACCTGATCGAGGTTGCCATCGGCATTCTCGACAAGCTAAAGGACACCGACAAACCTAAGGAGGCAAAGGAAGCGGTCAGCCGCTAGGGCGCTTCTCCGCGAAAAATCGCTCGCTTCATGGTGCAAGGAGTGTTCAGCCAGTTGTGAATTTTTGGGTGCCCCTTTCCACTGCCGCCCATTAGCAACAAGAAATTATTCCTCAACTCCCGCCCGCGTCACCTCGGCCAGCAATTCGCCCAACTGGCTCCAGGTGGCTTCGCCAAGCGCTGTTCGCAACTTTTCTTGGGCCCGTTTCCAGTGCGGTGTGGCTCTCTGCAACTGGTCGCGTCCCGCTGCCGTGAGCATCAGGAGATTCTGGCGGCGGTCATCTCCCGGCTTGGCCTTTACCCAGCCTCTCTCCTTCACCAGCTTCAGGGTGCGCGTCAGGGTAGTCGAATCCAGCGCCAGCAGCTTGCCCAGTCGTCCCTGGGTGGTCTCGCCGGTCTGGCTTAGGGCCATAAGGATGGTGAATTGGGTAATCTCCAGGCCATCCGATCGGAGTGTGTGGTTATACATGCGTGTCACCGCACGGGTCGCGCGCCGCAGGTTAGCGCAGGCGCAAGGCAGAGGCGATAGCGAGGCTGGTGATTGGCTTTTCATTTCGCCTCATTTATATGCATATACATATTTATTCTATTTGTCAACTGTTCACGCCGGCCTCACCCTTCCCGCAGCTTCATCTCGGGCCATTCCCGGATCAAAAGATGAGAGCCCGGCAACTTACCTTGTAACCAGGCTCACGTCCAGTTGTGACGAACCTCACAGTACTCCGTTCACTCTCCTTCCATAATCAAGATGCCAGGGCTGGTAGTCTTCCTGCGGCAAGGAGAAATGATTATGAAAGCCTGGGCATCGGCTGTGCTGGTTGCGTTGCTGGCCTGCGTGGCGTTGGCCGTTAATCAGGCGCCCGCCAACGGAAATGTGCCCAAATACGATAAAGCCACAGAGGTCAAAATCAAGGGCACGGTGGCGGATGTGCGCGATTACAACTGCCCTATCAGCGGCACCATGGGAGCTCATCTCACGCTGAAAGTGCAGGATGGCAGCACGATTGAGTTGCATCTGGCCGCCACTAAGTACATGAAGAGCTACGAAATGCTGTTGAACAAGGGCGATGAGATCGAAGTTACCGGCTCGAAGGTAAAATTCAACGGCGCCGATACGATTCTGGCGCGCGAAATCACCCGTGGCCAGGACTCATTCGTGTTCCGCGATGAGAACGGCAAGCCGGTTTGGTAGTGTCGTAGGTGTGAGTCGAATCTTTGCAGCTGAGCGAACCAGGGAAAGGCGCGGGGGTATCCCGCGCCTTTCTTTATAAAGTTGCCGACCGGGAGTGAGAACACCAATCGTTCATCCCATTGGAGCACAGCTGCTGTGATTGTCTTGTGGCAACGGCACGATGCCCGCATCTCCGGCAAAAAAACAGGCCATCCATTGGGATGGCCTGGTTGGCGAAGTCCTCCGGGGAGGAGGGAAAAACTATTTCTGTGCGCCCTGGGGCTGCGTCAGTTGGGCCGCCGGACCGGTAGAAGGCGCCGGCTGCTGTTGCTGCTGGCCCTCGGTGGTATTGGTCATCAGGCGGATATCCACACGGCGATTCTTGGCACGCCCGGCAGCGGTTTTGTTGGTGGCCACCGGCTTATCCTTGCCCAGTCCAATGAGGTAGATCTTGTGGGCCGGAACGTTGTACTTGGAGGCGAGGTACTGGATCACGGAGTCGGCGCGGCGGTCGCTTAAGCCGTAGTTGTACTGTTGGCTGCCGATGGCGTCCGCACCACCTTCCACGGTGATGATGTAGCTCTTGGTCTTGGGAATCTCGGCGCCCAGTTCATCCAAGGCGGATTTCGCTTTCGTAGTCAGATTGTCCTTATCGAAGGCGAAGTGGACCGAGGTTTCAACCACCGGATGGTAGTTGTCCAGGTTGGCGACCGTATTGGCCAGCGAAGTGACCCGGTTGCTGGCGGTGGTGGCCGATTGCTGAGCCTGGTCGGCAGCCTGGCCGGCACTCTGAGCCTTTTGTTCAACTTCTGCCGTCTTATTGTTCACCGCCAGAATGCCCTGCTGGGCGCGCGCATCAACATCCTTGATGTCGCGGCTGTTCTTGGCGGTCAGATCATCTAGTTCGTTGACCTTGTTGACGGTGGGTGTAACTTCATTGCGGACGTACTTCTTGCTGGCGCAGCCGACGCTCAGAAACAGACTGGACGCCAACAATCCTGAGAGGAAAATCCGATTCATGAGGAAGACTCCTTCCATGCGTGGGACCGGCCTACACGGTCCTCGTTTGCTGATTCAGCACGTGCGCTGCCAATCGCACCGCCAGGTAAAGACATCTAATTGTAAGCCAATCAATGACTTCCGGCAAAACCCCAGAGGTGGTGCTCCGCTTGGACAATGTCCGGGTAAGCAAACCCGGCTTAAGCCGTAGAATTTTTACCTTACGAGCCGGAAATCTGGCCGACAAGCAGGCAACATTTTTCACCCGAAGTATGCCAGAATTTGTCACCCTCAAGCCGCTAAGACCTGCGAACTTCGGAACTCCTGCGGGCAAACCCGCTATGATCAAAGATGAACCCTACATGTTAGCCAGCTAGGCAGCCCGTTGCTGTTTCCTATGGACCTGCACGAGAAAATCCGGACTTTGCCCATGCAGCCCGGCGTGTATCAGTACAAGAACGCCGAGGGGGAGGTCATCTATGTCGGCAAGGCCAAGAACCTGCGCTCGCGCGTGCGCTCCTATTTCCTGCTGGGCCGGGCGGAGGACGCCAAAACGGGGACTCTTCTGCGCGAGGCCACAGATGTGGACTACATCGTGGTGGACAATGAAAAGGAAGCGCTGGCGCTGGAAAATAACCTTATCAAGCAGAAGAAGCCGCGCTTCAATATTCTGCTGCGGGATGACAAGACTTATCCTTATGTGAAGCTGACGCTGGGCGAGCGCTACCCCCGGGTGTACGTGACACGGCGGCTGCGCAAAGATGGCAGCGCCTACTATGGCCCCTACTTCCCGGCCAACCTGGCCTACCGCATTGTGGACCTGATCCACCGGCATTTTCTGATCCCCTCTTGCAAGGTAGATTTGAACCGGTACCATCCTCGTCCTTGCCTGCAGTACTACATTCACCGTTGTCAGGGTCCGTGTGTGCTCGGCCTCACCACGCCCGAGCTCTACCAGGAGGCGGTGCGTGACGTCAAGATGTTCCTGGAAGGGCGGCCTACTGACCTTGTGCGCTCGCTGCGCGGGCGCATGGAGCAGGCAGCGGCTGACCAGCGCTTCGAGCAGGCAGCCAAGTATCGCGACCTGATCTCCACTGTGGAACAACTGCAGGAAAAGCAGCGCATTGCTTCCACCGAGAGCGACGACGCCGATGTTTTCGGGTACCACTGTGAGAACGGCATGCTGGCCATAAATTTGTTTCATATGCGGGGTGGACGGGTATTGGACCGGCGGGAATTCTTCTGGGACCAGATACCGGTTCTGGAGCTGCCCACACCTGCGGAAGCAAATAATGATAGAGAGGTTGCTGGGAACATCTCAGGAGACGTAACTCACGCTTCTCATGAAGAAGGCGGGGAAGGAAAGGAGCGCACAGCCGGGGCCGCTTTCAATCCCGGTGAATTCTTCTCCGCCCTGATTAAGCAGCTCTACATTGACGCTCCCTATGTGCCGCGCACGATTTACGTGCCGGTGGATTTTGAAGACCGGGAAACACTGGCCGAGCTCATATCGGAGACCCACGCGGACGACGGGGCTCGCGCCACAAGAGTTCATATTGTGGTTCCCCAGCGTGGGGAGAAGCGCTCGCTCATTGATCTGGCGGGCAACAATGCCAAGCAGTCGTTCGACCAGCGCTTCCGCGTGATGCAGCCGGCGGCACAGGCGGTGCAGGAAGCGCTGCAGGACGCCCTTGCTCTGCCCGAATTGCCCAAGCGCATCGAGTGCTTCGATATTTCCCACATTCAGGGGGCGGAGACGGTGGCTTCCATGGTGGTCTGGGAAGACGGGCGGATGAAGAAGTCGGACTACCGCAAGTTCATCATCCGCTCTGTGGAGGGCGTGGACGACTTCTCATCAATGCGCGAGGTGGTGGGACGGCGCTACAAGCGCGTGGAAGCGGAAAAGCAGAAAATGCCTGACTTGGTGCTGATTGACGGCGGCCTCGGACAGCTGCATGCTGCCGCCGAAGCCCTGGAAGGGCTGCAGATCATCAATCAGCCTCTGGCGGCAATCGCCAAGCGCGAAGAGATTATTTACGTGTATGGCCAGGAAGACGAGCCGGTAGTGCTCGACCACCACTCCCCGGTGCTCCACCTGGTGCAGCAGATTCGCGACGAAGCACACCGCTTCGCCGTGACCTTCCACCGCAAGCGCCGGCAGATGCGCGACCGCTCCACCGAACTGTTGGAGATTCCGGGCGTGGGCGCCAGCACCACCCGTCGCCTGCTACAGCATTTCGGCAGCCTGCAGGCAGTAAAAGATGCGGATGTAGCGGCTCTCTCCGCCGTAGTCACACGCAGTCAGGCGCAAGCGATCCTGGAACACTTCCACAAAGAAACCGCAAATTAAAACCGCGAACGATGCCAAGGACGCAGAGGGTTCTTATTCTGATTGGACTCGCTTACCGGTCCTCCTGAGCGCCACGCTCTGCGACACCACTTTTTAGGATTTGCCATCCTGTGCACCGCCCGCGGCTACAGCACGTTTCTGGATTCCCACCACGAGCGCAGCGATGCTGCCTGACATGAATTGTCATCCCGAGCGCAGTCGAAAGATCCCTGGCTCTGTCGGATTCTTATCTGAGGTTCAAGGGAATTCTCTCACCGAGCTTGAATCAACAATAGCGGCGCTAAAGCGGCGCTTCCATATTAATTACAGCGGGAGCGTGCCGGCTAAATGCCGCGAGCTTCCTTTTCCTCTTGTTCGCGACCTTGCAGTTCCTGTTGCAGAAGGGTACGGGTGACTTCCGGCAAGCGCGACTCCTGCAGCAGTTCGTGCAGCACGCCGCTGGGAAGAGTGCGCGCAAGTTGCGCAGCCTCATTCACGGGGGTAAATGGATTGCGCAGCAGGGCAATCCGGACCTCGCGGCGCAGCGACCATTTGCCATCGCGGCAAACCAGCTCCACTAGGGTCGCCGGCGCTTTTTCCGACGTCAGCGCTTTGACAATCAGAACCTCGGTGAGAAATGGATTGGTGACCGCGGCCTCGATCACGCGCGGCTCGGAATCGAGCAGCAGCGCCGCCGCCACGCGCCCCGAGGCCCGCCGCGCCAGCGTGATCCGCTCGCCCAGGGTGATTTTCTCCAGGCGCGAAACCAGCGTCTCCTCCGCTGCCTTCTTGATGTCGGCCAGCACGGTGGGCGAAAGCGCCAACTGCATCAGCTCGAATGAGTAGAGATGGCGAATGGTGGGCAGCGAGGCGTGCCGCGGCGTTTTGGGATGGCCGACCATCTCCACCAGCACGCGGCGTGATTTCAGAACCTGAGCATTTTTGCTTAGCGCTTCCAGTGCCTCCGGGGGCAGGTCGCGGCGCTCCAGCAGTGCCAGCGCCAACTCTTCGCTGAGCCCATCGTGAGCAGCGGCGCGCTTCAGCTCATCCGCCGAATGGCTGTGGATCAGGTTTGTGAGTTCTTCGGACATCGTAGTCGGTAGTCAGCAGTCGGCAGTGGGCATTGCTGACTACCGACTCCTTACTCCTGACTACTGTTTCTTACGCGCCAGCCACAGCGCCCCTTGCGCCGGCTCCACAATTTTAGCGTATATCTCTGCCTCGGGATGCAGCGAGCGCACGCTGTTGTTGAACACTTGGCGCACCAGTGGCGAATTCTGAAAGACGCCGCCGGCCAGAGCAACGCGAAATACCTGCTGCGCGCGCCACAAGCGCTCGGCCACGATCCGGGCCAGTTGGGCCAATTCGGTGGCAGCCTGCGTAAAAATCTCGTTGGCACGCGAGTCGCCGGCCGCGGCTGCGGCCAGCACCTGAGGCAGCAGCTCGGCAAAGTCCGGCGGCGGGATGGCGTTGGCAGCGCGCACCACATCTTCGCGCGAGCCCACGTGCCAGATATTCATAATGCTGCTGATGAGCACGCAGGTTTCGCCCAGATCGTGGGCGCGCATGGCGCCAGCCACTGCAGCGCGGCCAATCCAGTGGCCCGAACCTTCATCGGAAATAGCAAAGCCCCAGCCCCCGGCACGCGCAGTTTCACCGCGCTCATTGCGTCCGTAAGCGATGGAACCGGTACCTGCTACGACAATCAACCCGGGGCCGCCTTGGAAAGCGGCTTCCAGGGCAATAATCATGTCACCGGCGACGGCAATTTCCCCACCTACCAGACTCGTCAGCACGCCGCGCACTTGTTTTTCGATCTGCGGGCGCGCGGCCCCCGCCATGCCAACACAAGTGCGCACAATTTGCGAAGGCTGGATCTTGGCAGCCGCGCAGACCTCGCGCACCACCTGGTGCAGCGCCTGGCGCGAGCGCTCTTCGCCTACACGAATGGGGTTGCTCCCTGGACCACTGGCGCTGACCAGCACCCTCTCCTCATCGGCCAACAGGCAGGTAGTCTTGCTGCCGCCGCCATCAATGCCCAGAAAATAAGGCATAGCGTGTTGTACCACATCGCTAGTCAGGAGTCTGGAGTCGGTGGTGTGGTGGTTGGTAGCTGGTCGTTGGTCGTTAGTAGACTTGGTCTGCTGACCAGCAGGTCGGGAACAAACCAGCTACAACTTACCAACTACCAGCTACTGCATGTCAATCAACACGTCCTCCCCTTCCACCTTGATCGCGTAGACGGCGATCCGCATGCCGGGATTATGTCCTGCCTGTCCGGTCTGCGGGTCCCATTCCCAGCCGTGCCAGGGACAGACCACCTTGTCTTCCATGATCACGCCTTGGCCCAGGGGGCCGCCACGATGCAAGCAGACATTATCCATGGCGGAGATGGTGCCGTTCACATTGGCCACGCACACTACTTTGTCGCCCACACTAAATTCACGGGCTTCTCCCGGTTCAGGCAGGTCGGCTTTGGCGGCGATGCGGGTGAAGGGCATGGGCCAGCTGTTAGCTACTAGCTACTAGCTTGAATCGGATTGGCTACCAGCCAGATGCTAGTAGCTAGTAGCTGCGCTACTTCGGCTGCAGCGTCTGCGCGATCATCACTTGGCGTTTGAAATTCTCCACCATGCTCTCATTCAGCCTTACTTCGGTGGGACGCTTGGCCAAGCTCATGCGGTCAATTTTGTCCTGCAACTTGAGCAGGGCGTAGAAAAGATTCTCCGGGCGCGGCGGGCAGCCGATGACATAGACGTCGGTGGGCACAATGCGGTCCACGCCCTGCAGCACGGCGTAGGTGTTGAACGGGCCGCCCACTGAGGAGCAGGCGCCCATGGAGATGACCCACTTGGGATCGGGCATCTGGTCGTAGATGCGCTTGACCACCGGCGCCATCTTCAGCGTCACCGTGCCGGCCACGATCATCAAGTCGCTCTGCCGCGGGCTGGGACGAAATACTTCGGAGCCGAAACGCGCAATATCGAAGCGGGCGGTCGAGGAGGCGATCATCTCGATGGCGCAGCAGGCCAGGCCGAAGGTCATGGGCCACAGCGCCGACTTGCGCGCCCAGTTGAATACGTAATCTACGCTAGTGATGAGGAAGTTCTTTTCAAACTTATTCTGCAGCCAGGCCATGGGTCCTCTGGGGTCTTGGGGAGAAGCCCTGACGTGCTCTTTGCGCCACTCGCCCGCCAAAGGCTTCAGTCTAGGGCGGGAGGAGGGACGTGTCAAACGATCCTTCGAGAGGATGCCGATGTGCAAGCAAGCGGCTTCAGCCACACGAAAAACAGCAAAAGGGAAAGGACTTCAGCCCCGGCGCAAGGTTTCTCGCAGCGCCTCGATCAGCGCTTTGGGACCGTCGTCGGCCAGCACATTGGCATCGGGATTGATCTTCGGGTCGGGATATTTTGTTTCGGAAATGGTGACAAGCCGGCAATCGGGCCGATACTGCCGTACCAGTTCCACAAGTTCCTGCACCGTGTCATTGGAAAGCGTATAGGTAAGCACGGCAACATCAAAATCGCCGCGGCGGATGGCGGCCACAGCCTCCGCCTTGCTCTCCGGTATAGCAACGAGAAAACCGTGAGCGCGCAGCACCTCCGCCCGATACAAGGCCAATTCGCGAATCTTACCGAACATCAGGATACGGTTGCGGGGCGCGCTCCGCATCCGGCCCCGGCTTGCTTGGGTGTGGCCCTTGGGCGCTGTCCGGCGGCGGTTATCGCCGCCGGCTTGGAGTGGGAAGATTAGGGGAGGGTTGGAGACGGCAGCGGTGCTGGATACGGTGGGGGAGAGACTGCCCATAGCAGCTACACTGTGCCTCCGGCGAAGAAATGGCGTGCTTTTGCGGCAGTAGTATACACAGCCCTGCAAGCCCCGGGCTTGCTCTAGGGCAAAATCTGCAGAGTCGAAGCTGTCCTACTCCAGTCTCCAGGGGGAGCGCTCCGGCCAGTGGCGCATGGCATCGAGCGCCCAAGCGGTTGATTTGTCCTTATGACAGGAGTTGCAGGGATTGGGAATGTTGTACTTGTCGGTCACCTCCGGGGAGATGAAGCGGAAAGTGTGGGCGTGCACGAACGCCCCGGGAGCGCTTTCCGTCTCGATCTGGGGCATGTGGCAATCCACGCAATAGCTGCCGGCGGTACCCGCTTTATGATGCGTGTGCTGCTCCAGGGTGGCGGTGCGCGGGCCGTTGGGCGACAGCGGGCCGTGGCAGTCCAGGCAGATCTGCTGGGCGGGTTTGCGCAGTTGGGCGTAGTTGCCGGTGCCATGCACGTCGTGGCAGTTAAAGCAGGTGATGCCGCGGCGGTACATCACGCTCTGCACAAAATCGTTGCCCTGCATGCGGTTTTTGTGCGCCGTGCCGTCAGGGAAGTAGTAGAAGCCGGAACTTCCCAGGGGGTGGGACTCAAGGCGCCAGAAATTCTGCAGGTTCAGACCCACGTTATAACCAACCGGCCAGTCGTAAACCTTGCCGGCCAGAGGAGTGGCTAGCGGGCGGCCCTGGGAGTGGCACTGAATGCAGGCATCGTTTGCGGCAACATAATCCATGCGCGCGGGATTGAGGATGTTGCCGCGTGTAGGATGCGCCACGTGCTCACTGCCTGGGCCGTGGCAGCGTTCGCAGCCTACGTTCCATTCGGTAACGGTATGGTTTTCAACGTTGTAGTTCACGGAATGACAGCCGTCACATAGGGTGGCGGTGGGGCGCTGCATGTTGTCCGGCGGGAAGTACGGTGCCCACCAATCATCCTTTACCAGGTACGGCATCCACTTACGCTGGGCAATAGCCCATTTGTTGGGCAGGGGATAGTAAAGATCGCCGACTTTGGTGAAGTAATTCTGTTTCCATAGGTTTCCGTACACCAACGCGATCTGATTGCGGCTGAAAGGTGCGTCTGAGAAATCACCCAGCATCGCCTCGGGGTATGTAGCGGGATCGCGCACCACGTTGGCCATGGGCGTCTTCTTCCAGCGCTGATAAATCTGCTGGTGGCACTTCGCACAGGATTGTGAGCCAACGTAATGAGCGTGGGCGGCGGTGGTTGCCTGCTGGGTCACCTCTTGACGGGTCAGCGGACGCAGGCTGCGGATAAAGAGCACCAGTTTCCAGCTCTCGTCGCTGCCCTGCTGGTGGGGGTTGCCCCAGGCGGGCATGCCGGTGAGCTGAACTCCATTTTCGATAATGTAGTGAATTTCGCCGTCGCTGAGAGTCTGGGTGGGAGCCCTGCGCAGATCAGGCACGCGTGGATAAAGATTGCCACCGACCGGGGTTACGCCGCTGCCATCCTGGCCATGACAAAGCGCGCAGCGGGCGAGGAAATTGCTGCGCCCTTCCTCCAGGTTCTGCGGGGTAGCCTGTAGCGGATTTTTCAGCTGGCGGGCGGCGGTGGGAATGGCCAAGTCGCGCACACGCCTGGCCAGGACCGCCTCCCAGGCGTAAGGCTCGGCCGTGGCGCGAAAGCCGCGCCGAATCACCAGCGTCGCCCAGATGGAAGCCACAGTGGCGACAATGGCGATGGCCAGGAGAATTGCCTTCCAGGCTTTCATTGTCACTCTCTTGAGACAGAAATACTGCCGAAACTAACATTAATCAGACCTGAAGGGGCAATACGTGCATCGCGTGAGAGAATAGGGAACTTTCCCGACGATGGCTGTCAACACACTTACCTCGCAATCGGCGGCCTCGGCGCCGGCTAGCGCCCGCGCACCCCGCTTCGGCTGGCGAGACTCTTTCTTCTGGATGGTGGCCATCGGCTTCCTGCTGCGGCTGGGCGCCATTCTCGTGCTGCACACTTATCGCTACCGCAGCGCCGAGGGGCACTTCGATTTTGGTTACGAAATGGGGCGCATCGCTGCCTCCATCGCCTCAGGGCACGGCTTCAGCAATCCCTTCCAGATGCCCACAGGGCCTACCGCCTGGGAGCCTCCGCTCTATCCTTATTTGACCGCTGGCATATTTCGGGTGTTCGGCATCTACAGCAACGCTTCCGCATTTGTGCTGCTCACTATCAACAGCTTCTTCTCTGCGATGACCGCCATTCCCATCTACCTGATTGGCAAGCGTACTTTCGGCTACACGGTGGCGCTGTGGTCCGCGTGGATGTGGGCGGTGCTGCCCTTCACCATGTATTGGTCCACCAAGTGGGTGTGGGAGACCAGCCTTTCGGCGCTGCTGCTGGCTGTTATTTTCCTCGGCGCCCTCAAGCTGCAGGAAGTGAGGGGCCTGCGGCTATGGGCGCTATTTGGCGTGCTCTGGGCAGTGGCTGCGCTTTGCAATCCTTCTCTGCTCTCGTTCCTGCCGGTTTCGCTGGCTTGGATTTGGCACCGCCGGCTGAAGGCTCGTTGCTCCTGGCTTCCTCAAACTGCGCTCGCCCTGCTGTTCTTCGCGCTGCTCGTAGCGCCATGGGCGGCGCGCAACTACCGCATTTTTGGAAAATTCATCCTCATTCGCGACAATCTTGGCTCCGAACTTCGCCTGGGCAACGGGCCCGGCGCCGATGGCACTTGGATGTGGTATTTGCACCCTACGCGAAACGTGCTGCAGATGCGCGAATTCCAGCGCCTGGGCGAACTGCGCTACATCGCGGAGCGCAAGCGGCAGGCGCTGGCCTACATCGCCCAGGATCCCGCCCGCTTTGCCGGCCTGAGCGCTAAGCGTTGCATTTACTTCTGGGCGGGGCTACCGCGCTCCTCCAAAATTGCCGCCCTCGCGCCCATCAAGAACTCGCTCTTCCTGGCCTCTTCGGTGCTGGCCCTGTGGGGACTGGGGCGGGCGCTGCGTCGCAAAATTCCCGGCGCAACGCTCTTTTTCTGGCTCATATTGGTTTATCCCGCCGTTTATTATTTAGTATTCCCGCATCCGCGTTACCGGCACCCGATTGAGCCGGAAATGCTCCTCCTGGGGGTTTATTTGATTACCCAAGCGAGCAAGAAAAGCAGCACGGTGGTGAAGCCTGTACGCGTCATCGGCGACCCGCTCAAGCCGCTGACCACGCTTTCGGTGGTGATGCCGGTGTACAACGAGAAGGCCACCATCGCGCAGGTGGTGCGCACCGTGTTGCAAGCCGGAGCCGCTGGCCTGGAGATGGAGCTGGTCATCGTAGATGACTTCTCCAGCGACGGCACCCGCGAAGTGCTCAGCGAACTGGAGCGTGAGGCCCGCGGCCGCATCAAGCTCTACTTCCACCAGCGTAACCAGGGGAAGGGCGCCGCTCTGCGCACCGGCTTCGCCCAGGCTACCGGTGACGTGGTCCTTGTGCAGGATGCCGACCTGGAATACGACCCTTCGGACTACCCCGTGCTGCTCGATCCCATCTTGCATCGGCGGGCCGACGCTGTTTTCGGCAACCGCTTCCATGGAGGCGCCCACCGCGTGCTCTACTTCTGGCACTTCCAGGCCAACAAGTTTCTCACGCTGTTCTGCAACCTGCTGTGCAATTTGAACCTCAGCGACATGGAAGTGGGCTACAAGGCGTTCCGGCGCGAGGTACTGGAGACCATCCGCCTGCGCTCGGACCGCTTTGGCTTCGAGCCCGAAGTGACCATCAAGGTGGCCAGGCTGGGCTGCCGCATCTACGAGGTGCCCATTGCCTACCACGGCCGCACCTACGAAGAGGGCAAGAAGATTGGTTGGAAGGACGGGGTGGCCGCCTTGTTCCACATGCTGAAATACCGCTTTTTTGACTGAGGCAAGGAGAACTCAATGCGAATACCAGCCATGGCGCTGCTGTGCCTGGGAATGGCTGCCCTATCCGCCGCTCAGGTCAGGCCGGCCAGCCAATCACACGCCAGCGAGACGGTCAGCGCCAAGCACCAGGACACGGAAAAACTCATGGAATTGGTAGGCACGAGGCGCATTCTGCGCGACCTCTTCGACCAGGACATCGACGCACAAGTTGCCGCTATGCGCCGCGCCCGCCCCGATGTGCCGGACCAGTTCTGGCAGGATTTCACGCTGGAGTTCAAGCGCCAGGCCAGCCCCGATGAACTGATGAAGGCCATCCTGCCCATCTACGATAAGCATTTCAGCCATCGGGAGATACGCCAGCTCATCGCGTTTTACGAGAGCCCGCTGGGACGCAAAATCAGCACCACTTTGCCGGAAATCCAGCAAGAATCGGTGGAGGCGGGTCGTGCCTGGGGCGAGCGACTGGGCGATCGCATGCATGAGGAACTGCAGAAGCGCCTGACAGAAAAGGGATATAGAGCGCCGCGGTACTAAAAATTGTTCGTACTCGCCCGAGCAAAAAGTGATATTGTGGGCTCGATTTCGAGCCTTCAGGAGAGGCTGGAGCCTGTCCTGTTCCTCAGCTGAACCCTAATTCCCGCTCTGGCTCCTGTCTATCTACGGGGAGGGGCTATGTTCAAAGCAAAGCGAGCGACACTTATTAAAACAGGCTCTGTATGCCTCCTTCTGCTGGGCATGTGCGGCCTGGCAGCAGCGCAAACCCAGCATGCGTCGGCGAAAGCTCCCGCTCTCAAGTACGACTTAAAAGCGGAGAAGAAGATCAAGGGCACCGTTCAGGAAATGAAACTGGAAGGCCAGGGCCGCAGCGCGCTCATGCACCTGGTGCTGAAAACTGCCAGCGATACCGTTAATGTTTACCTGTGCCCGGAGCGATTCATTAAGGACATGGGCATCGAGCTGAAGGCCGGCGATGAGGTTGAAGTCATCGGCTCCCCCACCACGGATAATGGGGTTTCCATCATTCTGGCGCGCGAAATTGATAAGGGCAGCGATGCCTACGTGCTGCGTGACGAGAAAGGCGTGCCGGTGTGGAACTGGCAGCACACCTGAGCTGGCGGCATTTACTTGGCTGAAGTCGGAATCGTGAAGTCCACGCCGCGTTCTTCGTTTACCTGCTCCGTGTATTTGAGGTCCAGTTCGGTAATGGGAATCTTGGTTCGCCTCTGGTCACTGAACACCCACAGCGTATTGCCCACGATGGCGTAATTCTCCACCTGGCTGCGGTGGCCATCGCGAAATACCAGAGTGGTGGAAACCGGTGGCTCTACCTTGGCATCATTCGCCTTGGGCGCGGGCGTTGCAGCCGCTTGCGGCGAGCTCTGCTGCTCCTGCATCCGCCCCAACTCTTCCCTCAGTTGTTCAATCTGGTTGGTTAAGTCGCTGACCTGAGCGTTGGCCCGTTCCAGTTGCTCCGTGTCGCGGGAACCGTTGTAGCTGGACTCGTCGTACAGGGGCATACTGTAGTACGGATAAGAAGCGAAGGGCAAAAAGGACGAAAAGGGAACGAACGACGAGAAGCGAGTGGGCGTGCGGGTGCAGAAAAAAGGATCGAAAAAGGCATCAGAGAAGCAGCGGTTGTCCGGATGCACGCCGAAGGGAAAATTTCCGTGCCCGAACCCGAAGGTCAAGCCGATGTGCCCGGAATGAAATCCCGGGCGACCCTGCGGCCTGAACGGCATTACACGTCTCGGCACGGACGGCCGGAAATGAAACCCTCCCCGCACCGGCATGGATCGGCCAATGAATGGGCGTGCCATGGGGGCCGTACGCATGGCCATCGGCCCGCGCATGGGAGCGCTTCTGGCGGGCATGCCTCGATACTGCGCCAGCGCTGCCAGCGGCAGCAGAACCATGAACCCAACCGGCAGCAGACTCCGCATACCCCACCTCGCTCCTTATAGGATACCCCCAAATTGAGCTGACGGAGCAGGCTATCGCCCTGCGCCATTTGTAAAAACATTCGGAGTCTTTCCCGTACAGGCTCTATGGTAAAGACGCAATTTGTTATGTCTTCGGGGGATCACATGAGGCTAGTCACCACGTCCTTAGCACTCTCCCTGCTGGCCGGGGTGCTCTGGGCAGCAGCGCCGCAAAGCCGGTCGACGCCACCACGCGCCGCGAACACCGCCTGTGAGCAGGAGTGGCAGGCCATGGCGCAGCGCCATCGCGACGAAGCGGACGCAATGCTGAAGGAAAGCTCGGGTCTGCGTTCCTTGCTCACCATGCTGCGCAACGACGCCGGAATTGTGCATGACAGCACAGTGCGCGATGCTCTGCAGGTGAATGCTGACATGTGGGAGATGATGCTGGGCAGGTTGCAGCATGAAGCGGCGAGTCTTCAGGCGCTGGCGCAGCAGGAGGAGTCGAAGCGGCAGGCGCTGTGCAGCTCGCGATAGCCGCGCGCATTAGCTCCTGAAAGCATTACCTGGGAACTCGGGTCGGGAACCAGGTACTGGGAACTAATAGATCTGGTATCCCGGCGCGGCCACGCGCACATCAGGCTTGGCCGCCATGAGCAAAAGCGCTCCAATGCGCTTGAATTCGCGCAGCTCGGCGGCATTCTTGAACCACTTGCCGCTGTACTCGTCGGGCGTGGGCGTGTCGTCTGGAATGCGCCGCGCCTCGACTTTTTCGAACGCATTGCGCTTCAGCATCTCCACATACTCCGCCTCGGACAGAGCGTGCACGGGCACCTGCAGTTCATCCACCCAGCGCAACGAATAAGGATTGTCCTTATAGAGATTAATGAGAATGAACAGGCGCCCGTGCGGGGCCATCACGCGAAACAACTCCGCCAGCGCCCGCTCCTGGTCGGGATAGTAGTAGAACGACTCCACTGATAGCGCCTTGTCGAAAAAGTTCTCTTCCCAGGGAATCTGCTGCGCCGAGCCCCACACGTACATGACATTTTCAAAATCGCGGGAGGCGGCGCGTGCGCGCCGAATCATCTCGTCGGAAACGTCCAGGCCGATCACCTGGCCGAATCCTTCCGGGCCGTCGGAGACCAGGCGAGCGAGCAGGCGCGTGGCCCAGCCGGCGCCGCAGCCCAGGTCGAGCACGCGCTCGCCGGGGCGCAGGTCCATGAGGCGGATGGTTTTCTCGGTGATATCGAGGTGATGGCGTTCCATCTCCTCGCCGCGGCCGGCTTCAGCCCAGCGGTTGAATTCTTCGCGCAAAATTTGGTCGGGCGATAGTTTCGGTTCCATGGATATTTCCGTCTTGGAGTTCTAAGCGGATTTCGCCTCCCGTTCACTGACGGGAGTGATCTCGGCTTCCGCCTTTTGCGCATCACCCCTGGTCGGCGGCTCCAGCGCAAACTGGCAGGAGCCCCTCGCCACTTCCTTTCCCAACGCATGCAACTGGTCCGTCAGGCGGCTATCCTGCGGAACTCCATGCTCGTCGAAGGCCTTCCAGGCTTGTGCTATCGGCATTACTAGAGGAACAGCCCAGCCACGAAGCGCGCGGACGACAAACTCCATGGTGTTTACCGCTTGTAGGCCTTGCACACCGCCGGCGGTGCTGATCAGACCGACCACTTTGTCGGTCAGGTACGGCGGATTGCGGTCTCCCAGGAGCTGCAGCCAATCCAGCGCGTTTTTAAACGATCCGCTGATAGTGCCGTGGTACATGGGGCTGCTCCAGATCAGGCCATCGGCACGATAAATCGCATCACAGAGCTTCAGGACGGACTGGGGCGGCTGCTGATTGCTGGGCTCGTACATGGGAAGCCCAAGCTCGCGGATGTCGAGCAGTTCGATAGCTGCACCTGACTCGGCGGCTCCTTCCAGCGCAATCTTCAGAGCCGCCAGACTACTGGAATGCTGGGCCATCGACCCTCCCAGACCAACCACCGTCAAATGATCTCTCGCAGGCATCATCTTTCTCCCCTGGCTGGAATGTGCAGCCCGTGCGTCCGGCCGTTATTTCCCTTCCATAGATTATGTGGGTGCCGGGAGTGGTGCAGAAAGTTGGGTTAGCCGAGAAAAAACTTCCCGACACGGCACTAGAAGGCTGGAGCCGAGAGCCGGACTTGAACCGGCGACCTGCTGATTACGAATCAGCTGCTCTACCAACTGAGCTATCTCGGCCCGAGGTTGATTCTAAATTGAAGAGCTGGCGTGGTAAAGGCGCGAGGGGAGTGCCAGCCGCCGCCCTGGAGGCCCAAATTGCACCACAGTTTGCCTTATTTAGATGCCACGCACCAGGAGGATTTCACCAGATGATTTGTGGTGCCTTGGCATGGCGGACTGCCCGCTCGGCAGTAATCCAAGATAAGCCTTCAGCCAGCGCTGTGGCTCCGATAATTCGATCGGCCGGATCGTTAGGATAAGCGGGAGGGAGTTTCAGAGGCAGTACACCGCACGGTTAGTGATAGGCAGCACAGCAAAGCGCATCCCAATTTCCTGAAAAAATGATTCCAGACTGTTGTCCAAGCGGATGCGGTCTTTGCTGACCAGGTTTGTCAGCTGGAGAAGGGTGATGTCGGAAACGACGAGACCATCCTCCTTTTGGCCCGCATGCTCAATCGCAGCCCGTGCTATGGATGGAAGCTGCGCCGGGTCGAAAGCCAGCCAAACGACCATGCGCGTGTCCACGAGCCTCCCCCACTTATGGCTGGCGCGATAACGTCGCCGACGACCTCTCCCTTCCCGTAAATGTCATCCGCCCTCTCCGCCCGCAGGAAACGAGCTTCGCCACAGGAATCCATGCCTCTCAGTTAGCTGGCGGAGTTCTGGATTGGGACCACTGCCTTTGCCGGCGAGTGAGCAGGGGATCGACCTGGAGCACGGAAAAGCCGGGGGTGGATTAGCCTGCTTGTGACGGTTTTGTTTTGGGCTTCGGTGTGGCTTTCTGGAAAATTATTCGCGCACAAGAATTGAGTCTTGTGCGGTGGCAGCATCCGGCTTAGAATGCGCCACAAAGCCATGAAACAAAATTGTGCCCAGCAGTATTTCGTCGCGCTTACGTGCGCCTGCATTTTGGGATTTTTGGGATTTCCACCAACTGCTCGATCCCAGACGATTCCATCAGATAAGCAAGTTTCGATAGGCGGCGCCTCAATTGGGGCAGCCACAGCGCCAGCTACGGTGACTATGTCACCGGTTGCGAGGGAGGCGGATTCTTCCCTGGTGATTGGGCGGGGGGACGAGCTGGACATAACGGTCTACGGCGCGCCTGACCTCTCCGGGCACACTCGGGTGGGAAGTGACGGCAACATTTCGCTGCCGCTGGTGGGCTATGTTCACATCGCCGGCCTGAGCAGTGACCAGGCGCAACAGGCCATCACCCAGCAGCTGCAGGAAAAACATATCGTCAAGGAGCCGCAAGTTTCGGTGTTCGTGAAGGAATACACGAACAGCGAGATTTCGGTGGCGGGCGAGGTGGCGAAGCCGGGCGTTTTTTCCGTGCTGGGACCTCACCGGCTGCTCGATGTTTTGGAAGCAGCGGGCGGCTTGACGGAGAAGGCCTCGAATACGATCACGATTTCACATCGCAATACCGATGAGCTGACTACCGTACATTTATCGAACGATCCCCCGCAGATGGCGCGCGCCAATGTAGAACTGCAGCCGGGGGACACGGTGGTGGTGCCGCAGGCGGGCATCGTTTACGTACTGGGAGAAGTGAATAAGCCCGGCGGATATGCATTGAACTCCAGTGGTGGAGTGACCCTGCTGCAGGTTTTGGCAGCTGCGGGTGGGCCAACTCACCTGGCCGCGGTATCGGGCACGAAGATGGTTCGGCGTACTCCTTCCGGCCTGAAGGAGCTCTCCGTGCCCATGAAGGATCTGCTGCGCGCCAAGGCAGCTGATATTCAGATGAATCCGGGAGATATTGTTTATGTCCCCAGCAGCAAGGTGAAGTCGGCGTTGAATGCAGGAGCTCTGGCAAGTTCCGCCGGCGCGGCAGCCATCTATCGTATCCCCTGACTCGGGAGTGAAGCTCCCGCCTGCCCGCCTCAATCGCGGGTTTCATACACCCACATTTCCGCGCCGCGGTTCGCGCGCGCAGGAACCGCCACATAGAGGCTGTTGTGCTTTCCCACCTGTCCGAAGTAGGCGCTGGTACGGGCTCCGATAGCGCTGGGAATTTTGGCGATGCGGGCATAGTGGTCAGGGTCGACCTGCTGGTAGACGAAGATGAATCCTTCCCCGCTGGGAACGTAAATGCGCCTGCGGGTGGCGTCGTACCACATGTCATCGGTGTCCGCCGCGCCCGGCAGGCTCGCAATCATTTTTCCTGAATCCATGTCCAGCACCAGCAGTCGCGCCGGCCTGCGCGCGCCGATGAACAGCCGACGATGGTGCTCGTCCAAGGCCATTGGGAAATTGGTGCCCGCTTCGGTAAGGTGCCACTTCATGATTTTGCCTGTGAGACGATTGATTACCGCAACCTGGCTGATGGAGGCCAGATTCGCAAAGATCCGCGTGCCGCCCGCCTCCAGTTGAAAAGATTCAGGATGGGCGCCGAGTTCGAAGTCCCGGCCTACACGCTGGTTGGTAACCGCATCGAAGGCGCCGACAGCTCCATCACCGTACCCCACGTAGACGCGTTTGCTGGCAGGATCGTAGCGCAATTGGTCGGCATCGTCGGGAAACTTGACAGTGCCAATCGGCCTGTACGTATCACCATCGAAAATCTGACATGCGCCGCTGCCGCTATTGGAGACCACAACCCGGTTACCCTCGGGGATATAGGCTACGCCCTGGGGTTCATTCAGCCCGCCGCTGATGGTGTAAATGCGCCTGGCGCGCCGGACGTCCATGACCTCGACCGTATCATTGCCGAAAACTGCAGCGAAAATACGGCCACCCTTCACGTCCACGGCCATGTGATCAATGCGACCCTCGGCGCCGGGCAGAGGGATAATGCGCACCAGCACCAGCGGCTGCGATTCCTCGTTGGCGGGAATCTCCTGGGCGTCAGCCCAAAGGCTCAAGGCCAGGAAAGGAAGGATGAACAGCAGCCCAAGGCATTTGTGATGGTATGCCAATTTGGAGGGAGCAAACTCGCGGCAAAGTATGTGTTGCTTAGCTCTCATTTTCATTTTTCCGTGCAAAGGGTGATGACGTTCAACCGAAGGGCGTTCCGAAGAATATCGTGGAACATATTAGTCCGACCTTAACGGCGCACTAGCGGGCAAGTCTCGGGTTGCGGCTTTACGCTTTTGCTAAGCTGTTGCCGCCTTGGGTGGTCGCCGCATAGAGGGACTTGGGGGGAGACGATGGCAGATGCACCTGTTTCGCGCGAGGAGCGGGCCAACCGCCGCAATGCCGTCGTAGCCGCCTTTCTGGGCTGGACACTGGATGCTTTTGATTTTTTCATTTTGGTGATGGTGCTGTCGGCGGTGGCCGCCGAATTTCACCGCTCCATCCCGGCGATTGCCCTTACCTTGACCGCCACCCTGGCCACCCGCCCGGTGGGGGCGCTGGTCTTCGGTCTGCTCGCAGACCGCTACGGCAGGCGGATTCCCCTAATGATCGACCTCATCTTCTACTCGGTGATCGAGGTGCTTTCCGGCCTGGCTCCCAGTTATGGAATTTTTCTCGCCTTGCGGCTGCTCTACGGTGTTGGCATGGGCGGGGAATGGGGCGTGGGAGCGTCGCTGGCCATGGAGTCCATACCGGCTAAGTCGCGGGGGTGGATTTCCGGCCTGCTGCAGGAAGGCTATGCCACCGGCTACCTGCTGGCGGCGGTGGTTTATTTCCTTGTGTTTCCCCATTGGGGCTGGCGCCCCATGTTTTTCATCGGCGGCCTGCCCGCCCTGCTGGCCTTATTCATTCGCTCCAAGGTAAAGGAGAGCCAGGTGTGGCACGAGTCGCGTACCGACTGGGGCACCTACCGTCGCTCTATTGCGAAGAACTGGCGACTATTTGCCTACCTGGTGGTGCTGATGGCGGGCATGAACTCCATTTCCCATGGCACACAGGACCTGTATCCCACTTTCTTGCGCCGCCACTACCATTTTGACGTACACGCCATTGCCACCATCACCATCATCTCCATGGTGGGCGCCATCTTAGGCGGCCTGGCGTTTGGATTGTTTTCCGACGCCTTTGGGCGCCGGCGAGCGATGATTACCGCCATCGTTGTAGGCGCAATCTTGATTCCGCTCTGGATTCTGCAGCCGCAAGTAGCGATCATCGCTCTGGGCGCTTTCCTGATGCAATTCATGGTACAGGGAGCATGGGGCATCATCCCCGCTCACATTAATGAACTCTCTCCCGATCAACTGCGCGGATTCTTCCCTGGATTTGCGTATCAACTCGGAGTGCTGTGCGCGTCGGCCGTGGCCTATGTCGAATCCATTTTTGCCGAGCGGTTTAGTTACACCCAATCGCTGGGATTTTCCATGCTGATTCTTTTCACCTTCACGGCGCTGGTGGTTGCACTTGGGCCGGAAAAGAAGGGGCTGCCCTTCGGCTCGGCGAAAACCGTCGCTGCCGAAGTTCGGGAATGAGGCGAGCGCAGGCAGAGCCTGCCGACCGATGCCTGAGTTAACTTGCGGCCACGGCGCCCGGCGCAGCAGCAGTGGAAGCTGGAATCTTGGTCGGTCGTCGCGCGATCAGCGGCAAGACCAAAGAGAGCAGCATCACCACCGCAATCACGTACACGGCGGTATCAAAACGCCCGGTGGCCTGGTGGAGGCGAGCAATCATGATGGGGGAGGGAATTGCTGCCGCTCCCCAGGCCAGCAGAATGATGCCGTAGATGCCGCCCATAAACTTGGCGCCGAAGAAGTCGGCCGTAAACGAAGGCATGGTGCCGAAGCCGCCGCCGTAGCACAATCCGATAAGGGCGAAAGCGGCGCTGAACCACGTCACGTTGTGAATTCGCGGCAAACAGAAAAAGATAATTACCTGGATGGCGTAAAGCAGAAAGTAAACGCGCGCCCGCCCCAGGTGATCGGAGGCGCAGGCCCAGAACACGCGTCCTGTACCGTTGAAGATGGAAATCAGGCCCACCATGCCGGCGGCCGCTACGGGCGTCATACGCACCAATTGCTGCGCCATGGGCGAGGCCTGGCTGATGATCATGATGCCGGCGGAGACGTTGAGGAACAGCATCGCCCATAACAGCCAGAACTGCCATGTCCCCATCGCTTCGCGCACAGTGTAGTCGTAACTAGTTGCCGCTTTGGCTACGGCAGAACGCGGCTCCCAGCCCGCAGGGCGCCAGCCCTGCGGAGGATTGGCGTAGAATTGAGCTGCCGCGACCACCAGCACCAGATAAACGATGCCCAGGCTCCAGAAGGTGGTAGGAACGCCGTAGGCCAGGATTTCGCGGGCCGCGACTGGGCTCATGATGAGTGCGCCGGCCCCGTATCCGCACACGGCCACGCCGGTCATCAAGCCACGCCGTTCGGGGAACCACTTAACCAGCGTGGCCACGGGGCAGATATATCCCATTCCCATGCCGATTCCGGTGAGAACGCCGTAAGCGATGTACAGGCCATTAAGGGAATGATGCCTGGCTGATACACCCGCGAGCATATAGCCGATGCCGTAGATGAGGCCGGCGAGGCTGGCTACCTTTCGGGGGCCCGCCTTGTCCTGCCATAGACCGCCAATGATTGTGCCTACGCCCAGGAAGAAGATGGCCAGCGTGAAATTGAGCTGCACCTGGGTTTCAGACCAGTGCTCAGTTCGCATGAGGGGAATCTTGAAAACGCTCCAGCCGTAGACGGCGCCCAGGCAGATCTGCATGATGACGGCAGCCACGGCAATGCCCCAGCGGTTGGGGAGGCGGTCCGATGTCATCGAAGGCTCCTTATGGTTTGCGAAGATTCGGTTGCGAAACGCGAGGCCCCGACGACTTAGCCGTAACCAAATTCCAGGGCAGCACTAATCGGCGGCGGTAGCCACTGCTTGACGGCTGGCGGCGGTCACCAGTTCAACGGTGGCGTTGTAATCGGGCACGCCGCTGGGGTCGAGCCGGCCGGCGGGGATCAGCACGTTGGCCTCCGGCCAATGTGCCTGCAGGCAACCAGGTTTTATGCGGTCAATTTTTACTCGTCCGTGCAGTTCGCCCAGTTCATTGCGCAGGGTGATGGCATCGCCGTTCTGCAGCCGCAGGCGCTGCGCGTCTTCACCCGAGATGAAGATCTCGTCCCGCTTCGCACCTGTGAGCGGATCCTTCTCCGCCAGCACCATGCTGTTGAACTGTTTTCCGCGGCGCGTGGACAGAAGGAAGCGTCCTTCCGGTACTTTTTCCTCCGGCAGGTTCACGGCGGTGAAGTGGCCTTTGCCATCAGCAGTCAGGAAGCGGTCCGTCAGCAGCCGCCGGCCGCCGTACTGGAAGGAATCACCCTTTTTGCGCAGGTTGGCGATGCCTTTGTAAGTGGGGCACACCCGGTCAATTTCCTCGCGAATTTCCTGCGTGTCCTTCCAGGGAAAAGCTTTATCGGCACGTTCGGGATCAAGTTTGCGCGCCACTAGCACAGGTATCTCCCACTCGTCGCGAGCTTCGCCGGGCCGCGGACCGGGGATCTCGGGGCTGTAGATCACGCGACGTTCCGTGCTGGTTTCCGTGCCGCCGCCACGCTGCTCGTAACGCGTGCGGGAAGGGAACAGGACCACCGTATCCGCCGGATCCACCAGCATAGTTGGATTGGGAACGATGTCCTGATGAATACGCAGCCGGATGCGGCCGAGCGCCTGGTGGACCAAATCCGGCTCCGGCAGAGTTTGCTTGAAATTGCCGCCACTCTGCCACAGGACGTCAATTTCGCCCCGACCGGCGGCCAGAATCATTTCGGCGGCGCCCAAGCCCTTCCACGATGGTGGCTCGAAGTCCCACATTTCCGGGCCGGCGAACCGGCGGGCATTTTCCTCGCTTACGGCCGAGCCCATCACGTAGGCTCCCGGCATACCGCCCATTTCCGCTCCACCTTGCACGCCGCTGTGGCCGCGGATGGGCATCAGCCCAGTATGCGGCCGGCCCACGTTGCCCCGCGCCAGTTGCAGATTAACCAGGGCGCGCACGTTGTCGCTGCCATAGCTGTGCTGCGTAATGCCCATGCTCCAGACCACTACCGCGCTGCGGGCTTTGCCGAACACCTCCGCGAAGCGCTGCATGTCGGCGCGGCCAAGGCCGGAGCCGCGCTCCAGTTCTTCCCAGGAAAGGCTTCGCGCCTTGGCTTCCACCTGCTCCCAACCCACGGTGCGCTCGGCAATGAACTCGCGGTCCACGCAGCCGCTTTCGATAAGGAACTTCAGAACGCCATAGAAGAACGCAATGTCTCCGCCGGCGTGCACTTGGAAGAAGTCGTCCACAATGCGCGTGCCGAATAACGCGCTGCGGACCACCGAGGGCACCCAGTAGCGCTCCAGCCCCGGCTCGAGATACGGATTGACAACAAAAACCTTGGTGCCCTTCTGCTTGGCGTAATACAGGTATTTCGTGGTCACCGGCTGGTTATTCGCCGGGTTGCTGCCTACAAAAACAATCAGGTCGCTTCCAATCCAATCACTGTAAGAACACGTGGTCGCGGCGCAGCCTACCGTCGCATTCAGGGCCATGGTGCTGGGGGCATGGCAGATGCGGGCGCTGGTGTCTACATGATTGGTGCCCAGGAAGCGCGCAACTTTCTGGTGGGCGTAGTATGCCTCATTAGTCAGGCCGCGCGAAGTGATGTACCAGGCGATGCGACGTGGGTCAGTCTTGCGCACACCTGCGACAACCGTTGACAGCGCTTCGTCCCAGGAGACTCGGCGAAAGCCCTTTTCGTCGCGGCGCCGGATCATGGGAACGGCCAGCCGGCCGAGTTTGCGGAGTTGTCTTTCGGACAGACCGCGCAAACTACCCACATCTTCCAGCTTGCGCCAGTCCATGGCGGGCATGGTGTTGAGCCGCAACAATTGCAGGCGCACGGCGCAGAGATGGACGCCTTTCATGGTCCAGTCGCGTATGCCCATCGTGCCCAGGGAGCAGCCATCGCAGCAGCCGTTGTTCAAAATGCGCCAAGCGTAGGCTAGGTTGTCGCGATTTTCCCAAATGGTGGATGCGATGTCTTTGTAGGCGTTGGGGTGCTGCTCGGTGACGCCATAAGGAATCAGACTGACCCACTGCCGCTGCTTGCGACCGGCAGCATCCATGCTCATCCCCATTTCTCCCGAGTGTTGGTGCGAGCTGACGAGCCGTTTCGCAACCCGGTGGGTGACGCGGTTCGCAACTGAGTTCCCACCCAAGCCCGCTGGCGAGTGACGCAAAAGATAGCTCTTACCGCGGATGTTTGCAACCGCGGGCCATGTAACATCTCTGTAATGTTTGAATGAAGTTGCGTTCCAAGGACCACGGGTTGCATCGCGTCCTGGGAGAGGGTATTGTTTCGGCCGGGCAACGCTGTTCAGGAGTCGCAAAAATGCCAGTGGAGTTGACCACCCGGAGCGTGGGGGGGAGCAGCGTAATAGGCTGTATTGGCCGAATCGTGCTGGGAGACGAGTCAGCGAAGCTGCGCCACGTTGTGAAGGAAGCGCTGGCTGAATGCAATCAGATTGTGCTTGACCTCGGCGGCGTTACACACATTGATAGCACCGGACTGGGGGTGCTCGTGGGCTTGCTTGCCTCGGCCCGCAACGTGGGTGGCGGGATCAAGCTGGCCAACCTGAATCCGCGCTTGCGCGACCTGCTTGGCATCACTCGGCTGCTCACAATCTTTGAGGTATTCGACACAGCTGGAGACGCCGCCGGGACGTTCAATCCGATGGCCGGCCAGGTCACGCCGGGGGAATATTAATTCGCCAATTCGGCGCGGTTCCGCGGCTTGGCTGAACTATGGATTTAAGCTTGTCTTAATATTTGTAAAATTATTTTCTACGCGTGGCAGCGCTACTGTGGGCTACGGCGCTGCTTTTCCTATCAGCAGTAACGTACCGCGCGTCCCGGGAGGAAAGTTATGAGCCAGGAAAAAAGAAATGCTTCAGTCTGGACTCGCCGCGAGTTGTTGGGCGGAGCTTCGCTGGCCGCGGCAGGAATTGCTGCCGCCACGCTGGCCACACCTGCGCCCGCGCTGGCCGCCCCGCGCAGCGGCGCCAAGCATGCTCCCCTGCAGAGTTTCAAGTACGACATTGAGAGCTCCAAAGGCTGGTTCGGACCCGGCGGTTCTGCCAAGGAAGCCAATGTTGAAGAATTCCCCATCTCTGAGAGCATGGCCGGCGTCTCCATGCGGTTGAAACCGGGAGGATTGCGCGAACTGCACTGGCATGCGGTGGCGGCGGAATGGGCGTACGTGATCACGGGCAATGTTCGCGCCACTGTCATCTCTCCCAATGGCCAGGCAGAGTCGGCCGATTTCGGCCCCGGAGATGTCTGGTACTTCCCCAAGGGACACGGACATGCGCTGCAGTGCCTGGGACCGGAAGAGACCCACTTTATTCTGGTGTTCGACGACGGCAACTTTTCAGAATTCGGAACTTTCAGCATTACCGACTGGATAGCCCGCACCCCGCCCAGCGTCCTGGCCCGCAACCTGGGATTGCCGCAAGGGGTGTATGCGTCCATGCCGAAGGACGAAGCCTACATCATCCCCGGCAAGGTCCCCCCAGCAGTGCCGGAGCCATTGCGCAATGGCGACCCCAACGAAAATCAGTTTCCGCACAAGTACCGGCTGCTGGCTTCCAAACCGTACAAGTTTCCCGGCGGTGAGGAGCGCATTGTTTCGTCCAAGGAATTTCCTATTCAGACCACACTTACCGGAGTCATTCAGGACTTGAAGCCGGGAGCGTTGCGAGAAATGCACTGGCATCCCAACGCCGACGAGTGGCAGTTCTATGTTTCCGGCAAATCGCGAGTCACTATTTTTGGCGCCCACGGACGCACTGCCACCGAGGAGTTCGCGCCCGGCCAGATTGCATTCATCAAACAGGGTTTCGGGCATTTCGTGGAGCAGATTGGCGACGAGCCTACCCGGATCCTGATTCTGTTCAACAGCCCGGTTTATGAGGAGATTTCCATCTCCGCGTGGCTGGCGGCCAATCCTCCGTCGCTGATTGCCGACAATTTCGGTTTGTCGCAAACCCAGGTGGCGCAGCTGCCCAAGGGCGCTCTCGGCATCATCGCCTGAGCGTCCAGAGAAGGCTATCCAACTTAGCCCGCTGGTTGCCGCCGGCGAAGATTGCCCTCCGCATTAGAAAAAAAGCCCGCCATCTGTCATCATCAAAGTTCATCTACATTCCTCCTGGGAGAACTACGTTGAGCGAGACACTCGCGAAGAAGCGTCTGGCGGTGCTGGGCGCTGGCAAAATGGGCGGCATCCTGCTGCAAGCTTTTCTGAAGAGCGGCGTTGTTGCCGCCGAGAACCTGTGTGCCACCGTGGCGCACCAGGAGCGCGCCAAGTCCCTGGCCCGTCAATGGAGCGTTCCGGTGACCTGCAACGACGCGGCTGCGGCCAAAGACGCGGACATCCTTCTGCTCTGCGTGAAGCCGCAGGCCGTGGGAGAGGTCTTGCAGGAAATTCGGCCCGAGATCGGCCCCGAGCAGGTGGTGATTTCGGTGGCCGCCTCCGTGCCCACCAGCTATATAGAAGAGCGCCTGCCGGCCAAGGTGCCGGTGGTACGGGCCATGCCCAACACGCCCGCCATGGTCGGCGCCGGCATCACCGGGGTATGCGCCGGGTCGCACGCCACCAGCCAGCATCTCCACATGGCCTGCCGCCTGTTTGACACCGTGGGCAAAACCGTGACGGTGGATGAAAAGCACATGGACGCGGTGACCGGCCTCTCCGCCAGCGGGCCTGCTTTCATTTACATCATTTTGGAGTCGCTGGCGGAAGCGGGCGTCAAAGTGGGCCTTCCCCGAGACCTGGCTACATTGCTGGCGGCCCAGACGACGCTGGGCGCCTCCCGCGTGGTGCTGGAAACCGGCAGCCATCCGGCCCTGCTTAAAGACGCGGTGACTACACCGGCAGGCTGCACAATTGACGGCATTCTCGAGTTGGAAGAAGGCAAGCTTCGCGTCACCCTGATTAAGGCGGTGGTGAAAGCGACACAGCGGGCGAAAGAACTCCTCTTCGCATAGAGCTGTGCGGCGATAACCTGCTCAGGCCGGGAAAGAGCAGCCAATCCGAAGGCGGGACTACTTTCTTTTCCAGCGCACACCCTGCTTGGTGTTTTCCACCACAATGCCTGCCTGGGCAAGTTGCGCTCGAATGGCGTCGGATCTAATGAAATCTCGGGCTTTGCGGGCACGCTCGTGCTCGGCGACCAGGGCGTCTACCTGCTCATCAGGCAGGCCATTGGAGCCGGCAATCTCCACCAGTTCCTTCGCCGCTTGCTCCAGCTTGCCTTCCGCCTTGGCCCAATCGAGGACACGACGCATTCGAACAGCGTCGTCGTCACGCAGCACGGCAAAGATTTCTTCAAACTGCCGCAATGCCTGCATCAGAGGCGGAACATCGTCTCTTGTGGCTTGGCCGGCATCAGCCGCGGCATTGGCTTGGCGCACCATCTCAAACAGTGCGCCCAGCGCTTGCGGTGTGTTCAAATCGTCTTCCAGTGCAGCGCGGATGTTGTCCATGGTTTCGCGAGCCAATTCTCCAATCGCACCCTCGGGCCCTTGTGGAAAGCGGTCCGTTTTAAGGCGCGTTTCGAAGTTGCGCAAGCGCTCGACCGAATTGGCGGCCTGTTTGAGCGCCTCGAACGTGAAGTTCAGCTGTGTGCGGTAATGTGCGGACGCGAGCAGGAAGCGGATTGAGGAAGGCTTGTGGCCCTTCAGCACCAGGTCGCGCAGGGTGTAGAAGTTTCCCAGACTCTTGGACATCTTCTCACCCTCGACCAGCAGGAAGCGCACATGGAACCAATAGCGCACGAACGGCTGGCCGGTTTCCGCCTCTGACTGCGCGATTTCGTTCTCGTGATGCGGGAACACCAAGTCTTCGCCGCCGGCGTGCAGGTCGAAGGTGGGCCCTAGCAGCATGGTGGACATCACCGAGCACTCGATATGCCAGCCCGGCCGCCCGGGCCCGATTTCCGTCTCCCAGAACGCTTCGCCGGGTTTGGGCGCCTTCCACAGGGCGAAGTCGCGGGCATTGTCCTTGTCATATTCATCCACATCGACTCGCGCGCCTACCTCGATGCCGGAGAAATCCTTTTTGGAAAGCTTTCCATAGGCAGGGAATTTGGCGATGCGGAAGTAATAGGAACCGTCATCGGTGCGGTAGGCGTAGCCCTTCTTTTCCAATTGCGCGATGAAGCGCGCCATCTCCGGAATGTGATCGGTGGCACGCACCAGTTCGGGACGCTCAATGCTGAGAGTCTCAATGTCTTCCAGGAAGGCCTGTTCGTATTTTTGGGTGTAGTCGCGAACGCTGATGCCGGCCTTAGCGGAGTTGCGAATGATCTTGTCGTCCACGTCTGTAATGTTCATGACATGGCGCAACGGGTAGCCGTCCTGGCGCAGAAAACGATGCAGCACATCAACCGCAACGAAAGTGCGAAAGTTGCCGATGTGGCCGTAATCGTAAACCGTGGGCCCGCAGGCGTACATGCGCACAGTAACATTATCGAGCGGCTTAAATTCCTCAATCTTGCCGGAAAGCGTGTTGAACAGGCGCAAAGGCATCGTGGCGGTGCCAAATTCAGGTGAAACTTGATTTTAGGGGTGCGCGCAAAAGGCGGTCAAATGCCGATATCAGTCGACGGCTGGCGGCCTCCGGCTTGCCTGATCGCCAACGGAGGGGTGCTGCTGTTGGGCCGTATGCAACCGCTGGGTGCCGAGAAACGCGTAGTGGACGCCCGAGATGATGGTGAAAGCGAACGTGGCCCACAAGGCTACAAACAGCGCAATATCGATCCACTCTGCTCGGTAGACGGGCAGCAGAAGAACCAGAAAGACCGCCAACACCTGAGAAGTGGTATTGGCTTTGCCGAAAACAGAGGGCCGGAAGTCCCGCAGATTGGCGGTGACGTAAAGCACCGCACTCACCAGCAGGATGGAAATGTCCCGCCCAAATACCACCACCGTGAACATCCAGGGAATGCGGTGCAATAGGGAAAGCACCAGGAACATGGTGCTGAGCAGCATCTTGTCCGCAATCGGGTCGAGGTATTGGCCCAGTGTGGTCTGCTGGTGCAGGCGGCGGGCCAGTTGGCCATCAAAGAAATCGGTGATTCCAGCAGCCACGAACAGGCCAAGCGCCCACTCGTTGTGCCTGCCCAGTAGGCTGAGCACGATGAAGGGCAGAAAGATGATGCGCAGCAGGGTGAGCTGGTTGGGAAGATGGAAAAATTGACCGAGCTTCACTCCTGTTCTCCCGGAGGGGCGGCATCTCCGAAAAGGCGCACGGGATCGCGCCCAGTCTGAACCCGGAAGCGCTCACATATGGAGGGTAAGCCACCCGCATGTACGTCGAGTTCCATCCGTTCTACGCGGTGCATCGGAAAGAAAACCGTGGCCGGAGTAAAGGGTTCACCAGCTTTGATCATGGCGGCGGAGTCGTCGAACGATTCCAGATCAATGCCGCGAAGGCTAATGCCGGCTTCACTCAGGGCCAGCAACTGACCCCAGAATTTCTCCCGCGGATCGCCCAGCGCCAGCAGCACCATGGCGCCGGCGTAAAAAGGTTCCTGAGCGACGTCTGCCCTCATAACCGTCCTGGATATCTGCTCCACACAGCGATTTTCTGCGTCTGGGACGCAGTTTGCAACTCCTTCGAAAGAATCACTGTGATTGTGGACTGGACAACTGCTGCGTGTGACCCGACTGGCGCTGACTTGCTCTCTTATCGCCGCGCAGACGAATCCCGGCAGGGCAATGACTCCAATGAAGGAAAACCGCACATGAGCAAAATTTGGCCACTGGTTCGAGCAGAGTAGAGCCTGAGGAAAGTTTCAACGAGCTCGAATAATCGGCCCTACGGTTGCTTGTATGTGCCGCTGCCCAAGTCTGCTAAAGAGTGATCTGTTTTGCTAAAATATGTGTGGTGTAGGCGCGTAGCTCAGTTGGTTAGAGCGCTACCTTGACACGGTAGAGGTCTGGGGTTCGAGTCCCCACGTGCCTACCATCCAACCCTCGGAATTTCTCGGCAGGCGTCCGCGGTTTCCCCAGATTTGCTGTAAGTCGACATCATTGATGACAAATTCAGATGCGGGCGGGATCAGCTTGATACCGGAGTCGGCGATTCTTAATTGTGACGCTCATTCGTTGGAGTATCTTTTTCTGGCGGAGGACCTATGTGCGCTCAATTCTCCCGCCGAGGCTTCTTAAAAACAGTAACCGCGGCGGCCACGGCACTTCCCCTGCAAACTCTGGGCGGCTCTGCGGCTGAGGCCCTTTCTTTCGAAGAAGATTCCACAGCCCCTGCTAAGGATACTCGCATTGTAGACATTCATGTTCACTTCGAAGAAAACAATCCCAATTTCATTCGCGATCTGCTGAAGGTGGCGGACCGGATGAATCTTACGGCCTGCTTGCTGACACCTTACTCTCAGCGGTTGCAGGTGGCGGAAGCCGCCAAGCGCTATCCTCGGCAGATAGTTCCCTTTGGCTTTGTGGACCTGGACGCACCGGATGTTCTGGCGCAAGTGAAGGATTTTCACACACTCGGATACCGTGGTCTGGGTGAACTGGAATTCGTGAAGAAGCCTTACACGGACCCTCCCTACCAATCGGTGTACGAACTCGCCAACCAGTATGGCTGGGTGCTGATGTTCCACACTGGCATCGTTCTCCGCCGGAATATTGACCAGCCAGAGGACGTCGCTTCCTACCGCATGCGCGCGTTTCACCTCGAGGAAGTTGCCCGCCGGTTTCCGAAACTCACGGTAATTGGCGCCCATTGCGGCAACCCAGAATATGAGTGGGCGGCGGAAGTCGCGCGTTGGAATCCGAACATCTTTTTCGACCTGAGCGGCTCCACCCTCACCAAAATGAGCGCTCGCCTTGATGACTTCAAGAAGATCTTCTGGTGGTCCGGACAGGGCGAATGGAAAACGGCCACCCCGGCCAATGACCCGAGCGCCTACATAAAGCTGGTGTTCGGGTCGGACGCCGGCCTCGACGGGATTGAGACGGTGGTGATCCAGTACCGAGCTTTTTTTAAGGCCTGCGATGTCCCCGCCAGCACCCAGCAAATGATCCTGGGTGGGACGCTGGCGCAGATCCTTCGAGTCTGAACGTATTCACAATTGCAGTGTTGATCCCGAATTGGTGACACACTCATCTCACATTTGTGCGCGTTGTTTGCCCAGCTAACTGGAATCTGCAAACTTCTTGACATTGCTCAAATAGACGTGTTAGAAGCACACGCACCCCATAGGTAGTTTCCGATCCGACGCTCGACCCCCGGGGATATTTTGACGCAAGCCGGCCTCTGCCGTGGAGGACTTTCCCATGTCGAGAACTAAGGCAATCCACGTTGCACGAACTCTGCTTCACCCCGCATCTCTGCTGACGATTCTGCTGCTGCCTGTTATGGTCTGGGCACAGATCGGGACTGGCAGCATAACCGGTCTGGTTTACGACCCCAGCGGCGCTGTGGTCGCAGGTGCCAACGTCATCGTCACCGATGTAGACCGCAACGTTCCACATGCTACGCGCACAACCGATACAGGCGCGTACGTCGTCACTGGCCTCCGCCCAGGGCACTATTCTGTAACGGTAAAGCACGAAAGTTTCCAGACCGCTGTGATTCAGCCCTTTGAGCTGCAGGTTGACCAGAGGGCTCGCGTGGACGTCACCATGCGTGTTGGCCAGGTGACGCAAACGGTGACCACAGTCGGCGAGGCGCCGCTGCTCGATACAGAGTCGAGTACCGTCGGTCAGGTGATTGACAACAAGCACGTTGCAGATCTTCCGCTGAACGGCCGCAACTTCCTGGATTTGGCCACTCTCGGGCCGGGCGTGACTTTTACCAAAGACGGCAACACCGCCTTTCAGGAAGTGCGCGATGTGGGCCGGCGAGTTAGTGACCAATATTCTCTGGGTGGGGCACGAGCTCAGGACACGAATTTTCTTTTAAACGGCGCTACTAACACTTCGCCGGACTTCAACACCTTTGGGACGTTGCCTTCCATTGATGAAATTCAGGAATTTAAGGTGCAAACCAATTCCTACACCGCCGAGTTCGGCCGTGGCGCTGCACAGTTAAATGCCGTTACCAAAGGCGGCACAAATGCCTTTCACGGCACCGCCTACGACTTCCTGAGGAACGATGCCCTGGACGCGAAGGACTTTTTCAACGATATCAACGCCGGCACTCCCAATGCACCCAAACCGCCTTTTCGGCGCAACCAGTTCGGCGGAACGGCGGGCGGGAAGATCCTGACAAACAAGCTGTTCTTTTTCAGCAGTTACGAAGGCCTGCGCGACCGCACCAATTCCACCGAGGTCGCTACTGTGCCCACGGCGAACGCCCGCAATGGCAATTTTTCCGAGTATGGCATCCCGATCTTCATGCCGCATCTGACGAATTTTATCTCTGGCAACACCCTGCCCGCGGGATGCTTCAATCCCAACCCGAATACCGACGTTCCCTGGCCTAACAACACTATCCCGCAAGCGTGTTGGAATGGTCCTACGGCAAAGTTTCTCGCCAATTCACAATACACTCCAACGGCAAACCGCTCCGGTTTAGTAAACAACCTCACTGGAGTTGTAGGCCTGCCGACCGACTTCGACCAAGCCGCGGGACGCCTGGATTACGTCCTTACCCCGAAGACCAGCATATGGGGCAGATATTCCTGGGGCCGGGAGGACAATACCAACAACAATGTACAATCAGTCCGGCAGCTCGTTGAGGCCGTGAAGACGCAGAACCTTACCCTGCATCATTCTTGGACGATCAGTAACACCAAAATAAATGAGGCCAGGGTGAGCTGGTTGCGCGTGAACTCTAGCCGAGTCGGTCCATTGGCCGGTACTACCAACGTCGTTGCCGCACTTGGTATTCCAGGCGCTTCCAATGATCCCATTGATTTTGGCACTCCCAGCTTCACCGGTGACGGTGATAATTTCCTTGACCTTGGCGAAGACGCGTTCGGCCATCCCTTGCAGAAAGTGCAGGCTAGCTACGAATTTGGCGACGATTTTTCTGTGATCAAAGGACAGCACATCATCAAGGTGGGCGCAAACCTCCGCCACGAAAATCTCAACCTGTTGTCGCACAACATTGCCCGCGGGGCGTTCATTTTTCCTGCAGCGGCTACGGCGGCTTTGGATGGGACTGGGGGGTTGTCAGTGGCTTCCATGCTGCTGGGCATCAGCAACGATTCGGAAGTAGCCAGCGGCGATTCCCATGTGCATCTCTTCCGCTGGACGCAGGCCTACTATGCCCAGGACGATTTCAAACTCAAGCACAATCTAACCTTGAACTTCGGCGTGCGTTATGATTTGGCGCCCTTCTGGCATGACGGCGACGACGCCATGGTGAACGTGGACTTCAGCGGGCCGATACCCGTCGTCGTAAGGCCTGGAAGCGGCGATCCCTACGCTGGCTTTCCTCCCGTCACCTTTGACTCCAATCCCAATTCACCAACCTATTTGCCTTACGTCCGTGATAACCGCTTGGGCCACAACTTGGTGTTTACTGACCGGACGAACATAGCGCCACGCTTTGGGTTCTCCTGGTCGCCGGCATTCGGCAAGGGGAAGACGGTGGTCCGCGGCGGAGCAGGGATTTTCTATTCTCCCATGAATGCTGACCCTTGGTTTGACTTTGCCCGCAACGCTCCGCGTTCCGCCAAGTTCATCCGCAAGGCCAAATTGTCTGTGGTGGATCAGATCTTCAATAACACTTCCCAGACCATTATTCAGCCCTCCATGTTTACTGTGGATCCGCACCTGAAGACTCCCCGCATTCAGCAGTGGAGCGTGGGCGTCCAGCAGGAACTGGCGAAGGATCTGGTTCTGGAACTCGGTTACGTAGGTTCGGCCTCCACCCACTTGCCTCACCTGCTTGACCTGAACCAGACCTATCCCGTGATGCAGGGTGATAGAGTGCTGCAGCCGGTCGCATACCTGCCGAGTCGCTACGCCTCTCTCGCCAACTTCTACAATCTCTTCACCAATGAAACCTCGGCCAACTATAACGCGCTGCAGGCGAGAGCCGAGAAAAGGTTCTCGGGCGGTTTCTCATTCCTGAGTTCATTCACCTGGTCCAAGAGCCTGGACACCGCCTCAGGAACTCGGGATGGCGGGAACGGCATGTCTACGCCTCACGTTTATGATTTCAAGCTGGACTACGGTCCTTCCGCCTTCGATGCCAAGATCAACTGGGTCAATAGCGCTCTCTACCAGCTTCCCTTCGGCAAGGGCCAGCGCTGGGGCGCTGGTTGGTCTGGCCCAGTAGAAAAGCTATTGGGTGGCTGGCAGATCGGTGGCATCAGCTTCATCCGCAGTGGTTTTTCGGCCTCCTGTCTCACGGCTAGCGATGCTGCCGTCAACAATGTTGGTTTCGAGCAGGACTACTGCGACCTGGTTGGCGATCCCAACGGTGGCCCCAAGAACTTCTTGAACTGGTGGAACCTGTCCGCTTTTGCTTTGCCGACCGATTCAGAGGTATTTGGCAGCGCCCGCCGCGGCGTTCTGCGCGGTCCCCGATTCGCCAGCTTGGACTTCAGTGCCATGAAGACGACGGCCATTTCGGAGCGCGTAAACGTGCAGTTCCGGTTCGAAGCCTTTAATTTTTTGAATCACCCGCTCCTTTCTATGCCCACCCCATTTGTGGATGCGTATCCACAATACGATCCCACCGGCAGGTTCCCTGTCGGCCCGGTCGATATCAGCCAGATTGGGGACTTCAACACTATCAACAGCACCGCCGCCGCCAACCGCCAGCTTCAGTTTGCTTTGAAGTTTATTTGGTAGGCGAAAGGGAATTGAAATGGTTGTGGTTTCGTAGAACTTAGGACAAACTAAAGGAGGAGCGCAGCTCCATAGCTGCAACTCCTCCTATTTTCCGTGCACGTCTTCTTAGGGTTCACGCTTCCACAGGATAGTCCTGAATCTCCTCTGTCGCTGCATTCCAGTACTGCTTCTTGCCTGACCAATAGGCCTCGGCAGCCATGATACAGGCGACAGAATGTGAAAGGCCATTGTCCACCGTGCAATGCGGCTGTTGGCGGGAGCGCATGCACTCGAACCAGTTGGCCGTGTGCTCCAGCGTCAGGTCGCCCATGCCCATGGGCGGCAGCTTGGTTTCGCCGGGCGGGAGAATGTCTTTCGACGCCCGCTGCTTGTCTATATCCGGATTGTCTTCGTGATTTCCTTTCTCTTCCACCAGGCTGTAGCGCGGGCTGCCTTCTCCGCCGTGATTGAAGAGCGTTGCCTTTTTCCCCATGTAGCGGGTGAACGAAGGAGCATCGTTGCCAAAGCTGGTGGAATAGCTCACCAGAAACCCCTTGGGATACTCCAGCAGCGCCTGGAATGTATCAGGATTCTCCCGGCCATCGTGCCACGCGAGAATGCCGCCGTGTGCCACCACGGATCGAGGGAAATTGTCGTCCATGAACCAATGCACCAGGTCGGTCGCATGGCTCATCCACTGGTCGGGAATTCCGCTGGAAAATTCCTTGTACAGGCGAAATTCGCAGTAAATCTGCGGATCGAAAGGACGATAAGGTTTGGTCAACAGCCATTTGCGCCAGTCGGTATCTTGCTCGCGCACCTGCTTTGACTCCGGTCGCCCCCTCCACCTGGGGCCGTGATAATTCCATACAATTTCAACTTTGGTGACGTCTCCCAGCGCCCCGGTCT
>DATFDP010000147.1:0-32746 GCA_035252015.1 Terriglobales bacterium | reverse complement strand
GATCGAGCAGATTGGCGCCGTTACCAACACTAGCAGCGCCGTTTACGTCGGAATTGTGGCCAGCGTGCTCATGCCCAGCGAAACCCTGTGGCGGCGTGCCGCCAACGATATGCAGTCACCTTTGGCAAATGTGCTCAACTTCTCTCCTTTCAGTTCCGCTTCCCTGCCCAGCACCACCATGGTCGCGTATGCCGGTGTGTATGCCGCCTTGGCGTTGTTTTTGGCCGTTCGCCGCTTCAGCCGCCGGGATCTGTAGGTCATCGTTTGAGTAACGGTGGCGTTATCCTGAACGGCTTTGAGCCGTGAACGATCTCGCACCTGTTGGGACAGCTCGGTACTGCTCGCAAGATGCTTGGAAATAAAACGCCTCAGCATGACTCCCATCTATGAGCCCTTGTGTGCCCTAGATGCCTGTCCTGCAAGGATTTCCGGGAAATGTTGGAGATTAGGAACCTTTTGTTCCAGAGCTGAATCTAAGTAGCTGAAAGGTTCTGTGGGCCATAGTTGTGGTTTTGCGTCCCGGCCAGGGGGTAGGAATGTGTTCTCGGTTCTCAGGGATCTGTTCTCGGCTCTGTGGGATGTGTTCTTCGGTTGCGGTCACCAGCATTACAGCTTTCCAATCAGCAGCAAAATTTTGAAGCAGCGCTCGGTCGCAGCCGGACTTACCGGCACTTACGTGGTGTGCCTGGATTGCGGCAAAGAATTTGCTTACGACTGGGAGCAGATGAAGGTCGTTTCTTCCCTGCATCCTGCCAGAGCCGCCTTACGCAGCGCCCATTCTTACGCTCTGAAATAAGTTCTCTCTCGCGTCTGCACAGCGGAGTTCGCTATTCCACCGGTTCAAGAATAGCGGACTCCGCATCGGTTGTACTGGGCAGTTGCACGAGCACGGTCGCCACCAGCACCAGAGCAATTCCCGCCACCTGCACCGGCCTCACCAACTCTCCCAATGCGATGGCTGCAATCACAATCGAGAACACCGGCTCCAGGCAGCTGGTAACGATGGCGCGCGTGGCATCAAGGTGACGCAGACCGGCAAAATAAAACAGATACGGCACCAGCACCGACACGACGGCAAATACCAGCAGGAACAACCACTCGGCAGCGGTGTAGCGGGCAGCAGCAATCTTCCACGGCGGGTTTACTAGCAGCCAGAACAGCGCCGACCCCAACAACACATAGACGAGGATGCGCCAGTGATCGTGCCGCGTGAGCAGGTCGTGCCCGGCGATGTTGTAGAAGGCGAAAGTAAACGCTCCCGCCAGCGCTGCTGAAAGTCCCCAACTGTTCAGGTTGAAGCGCCCAGCCCCAACGATCCCGATCGCTAAGCCGCAGCCAATGACGGCCAGTGCCACCGCGCTTACGCGCTGGCCCGTGGCGCGCTGGCGGCCTCTCGCCACCATGTAGAGAAGCACCCAGACCGGCGCCGTGTATTGCAGGATGATGGCCACGGCTACGTTGAGCTTCTGAATGGCAAAGTAATACAGATAGTTGGAGCCAGCCACGCCCAGCACGCCCAGCACCAGACAGCCCACAAAATCGGCGCGCGGCAGCGCCATTCCCTCACGCCCGCGCCGCCACAATAAAAAAGGCGCCAGGAGCAGCAAGGAAAATGTAGTGCGAGTCTGGGCCAGAATCACCGGCTCGATGGAGCGCAGCCCCTGCGCTCCGGCCAGCAAGCGTCCGGTGAAGGCGGCCCGGCCCAAGGTGGCGGAAATGCCGAAGCAGAGCGCGGCCGCGGCAATGTAGAGATAGCCGCGGAGAGTATGCGCCTTAACCGGCAAGAAGTTCGTCGAGGCGTTCTGGGTCAAAGCCGATCATCACCTCCTGCCCGATGACCAGCGTGGGCGTAGAGCGGCTTTGGTAGGTTTCCACCAGCTCTCGGACTGCATTGGCATCGCTGCTGACGTCGCGCTCCTCGAACTCGATACCTCTCGCCGAGAGGTAGGCCTTTACCGTTCGGCAAGGCGGTCAGCCGGGTTGGGTAAAAACGATGATCGGGCTTTTCATAGGCGGATGGGACGCTCAAGAGTACCAGAACGTCTCCCTAAATTGTCAGATGTATTCGATGTTGGCGGTGATGGTTGCCGTTTTCTGCAGCATAGCGGAAACCGAGCAGTATTTCTCCTTGGAGAGGCGAACAGCGTCCTCCATACCCTTTCTTGAGACATGGCCTCCCACTCGATAGGTAAGTTTGATTGAGGTGTACACCGTGGGTGGCTCGGGGGCGCGCTCCGCCTCCGCCCGCACTTCCAGTGAGGTAAAAGGCTCACGCTTCTTGCGTAGGATGTTCACCACGTCTGTGGCAGTGCAGCCGCACAAGCCAATGAGCACGAGTTCCATCGGGCTATTGGCAGTCTTCTCTTTGGCGGCATCCAGCACCACGGCGTGGCCGCTCGTGGCTTGACCCAGGAAACGCTCGTTGTCGGTCCACTTGGCGAACGCTGTAATCATTGTCATCTTATCTCGTATTATCCGCTTGCGGTTCGGGATGGATGAGAACCCGGAATAGCTGCGGCGCGGCCTGTTTAAAGCGAATTTCCAGTTCGGTGATCACATCGTGTACCTGCGCCAGGGGCAAATTGTCGGACATGGTTACGTGACAAGAAAGATACAGCCGCCCGCGCACACGCTTGATCTGAACATCGTGTAAATCAAGTACTTCCCGGAAATCTCTGACAATTCGCTTCAGTCGGCGCTCGAGGTCGCGGTTCTCTCCAATTTCGTCTCCCGGCTCGATCGTGGAAGGCTCGCTTTCAATGTGGGTGAGGATGGAGGAGATTTCCGGCACCTCGGCGCGAATCTCGGTTTCCAGGGTGGTGACACGGTCATGCGCCTGCAGCAGGCTGAGCTGCTCATCGAGTTCCAAGTGCTGCTCCACGTGCAGCTTGCCCCCCAGGTCCTGCACGCTCACGTCGTGAACATTCAAATTATTGCGCATGGCCACGGCGCGAATGCGGTCGAAAATATTTTCCCCGCCGTGCGCCTGGGGGATGGAGTGCACCATGACGTCGGCTTCCGGCAATATTCGGTGCACCGCGGCCTTTACCGAGTGCGCCATCTGCTCCGAGCGCTGAAAGGTAAGATTCCGCCCCAGTCCCACGGAGACATCGGCAAAGTAATGGTTCCCGGAGCGTCGAATGCGCACCCGGTCCAACTCCAGCACGCCCTCGAGCTTGGAAATTTCTTCAATAATGCGGGCGCGTACTCCGATGGGAGCGGCATCGAGGAGAGTGTCAATGGTTTTGCGCGCCAGGCGCGAACTCACGTACATGATGACGCAGGCTACGAAGAGCGCCGCGATGGGGTCGGCGTCGCGCAGCCATTCCACGCGGAAGGCGCGTCCCAAGGTCACCAGCAGGAGGCCCACCACCACCACTGCGCTTGACCATATGTCGGTGCTGAAGTGTAGGGCGTCCGCTTCCAGTGCCTGGCTGTCATACTTTGCGGCTATCCGCCCCAGCGAGCGCGAGCGCCAGAAATCCACTCCCATGGACAGGAACATGACGACAAAAGCGGCGATGCTGGGTTCGATTTCAATATGCCTGTAGAAGAGCCGGATAATGGCCTCGTAGATGATCCATAGGCAGGTGAGCAGCAGCAGGCCGGTTTCCAGGAAAGCGGAAAAGCTCTCCACTTTTCCGTGGCCATACTGGTGGTCGGCGTCGGCCGGCTTGTCCGAGACGCGTACTGAAAACAGGGTTATCAGGGCGGCAATCAGGTCCAGCCCAGAATGGGCGGCTTCCGAGAGAATTCCCAGGCTGCCTGTGGAGATGCCGACAACCACCTTCAGCGCAGTAATGCCGATCGCGGCAACCACCGAGTTGGCGGCCACAGCGCGCTTCTCCGCGCGCATCGAGCCGGGGGTCAGGATGGCGGGATCAGCCATTGGCAGAATTATCGCTTTTTCCCGGCACCCGCGCCAAACTTCCTCCGCAGCCGGCGCGCCTGCGGTCGGGAACTATTTCTCAATGGCAGCAAAGTCCACTATCTGCTTCAACACTTCCACCGGAACGCCCATGCTGGTCCCGCGGCCGTTGATAAACAAGGTGGGCGTGCCGGTCACCCCGACAGCCTTTCCCAGGGCAACCGACTGCTCCACGCGTTGCCGGGTAGCAGGCTCAGCCGCGCAGGTTAGTGTAGATTTCCCGTCGGCTCCAGCGGCAGTAGCCAGTTCCGTCAGCTTATCGTCCGCGTTCGACTCCGTGATGTTCTGCTGCTGGTTGTAAACGCTGTCCACGAACTTCCAATATGCGGCAGGGTTTTCCCGTCCCACGCAGTCGGCGAAGGATGCCGCCTTGAAGGCCCAGTTGTGCGAGGGCAAGGGGAAATTCTGGGAGATGAAGCGCACGTTGGGTTCCTGGGACAGAAGTTTTTCAATGTTGGGCTGCGCTTCCTTGCAATGCGGGCATTGCAGGTCGCTAAACTCCACCAGCGTGACCTGCGCATTGGCCGGACCGCGAGATGGCCCCTTTGCCCCCCGCTCCAGTTCCGCCCGAGCCTTGGCAAAGGGATCAGAACCGAATGGCACCATGTTGCCGGATATGGCGTACTGGCTATCAGGAGTAACGTAGAAGGTTAGTCTCTCCGAGCCTTGCTTCCCGCTCATGATCACGTTTACTTCGGCCACCGAAGGGTCTTTAGAGGGCTTGATGGATTCTACTTTCCAGGTGATAGAAGCGTCGTAGCCGAACATATGCTTTAGAAAATCGTTCACCGTGGCTTCCGACGGGAGGTGCGGCGCTGTTGCTGCCGGAGCTGCCGTGTGAGCCTTGGCGGACGCCGGTTTCTGGGCTGCGAAGCTCAGACTGGCGTAAGCAAAAATTAACAACACAGCTAATCTGCGGGAGACGTGGGGCATTGACATTCCTTTTTTTTAATTTTTCTGTGTCTCTGCGGTGAAATCAAATTCTCCTGTTACTCGTACTTCGCCGCTATCGGGAACCTCCGTCCGATGCCGAAGGCCTTCTCCGTGATCTTCAGGCCCGGCGCGGCCTGCTGACGCTTGTACTCGGCGCGGTCCACCATGCAAACCACCCGACGCACCAGGCCGGAATCGAAACCGCGCTCCCGGGCAATCTGCTCCGGCGTCTTCAGGTCTTCAATGTAATCTTCCAATATACGATCCAGGACATCGTAGGGCGGTAGAGTATCGGTGTCTTTCTGATCTGGCCGCAGCTCCGCTGAGGGTGGCTTCTCGATGGTTGCCTTGGGAATCCGGATGCGCTGAGAATTCACATATTCCGCCAGCCGGTAAACCATGGTTTTAGGCACGTCGGAAATCACGGCCAGACCGCCTGCCATATCGCCATAGAGCGTGCAGTAACCTACCGCCAGTTCCGACTTGTTGCCGGTGGAAAGCACAATCCCGCCGAACTTGTTGGAATGCGCCATCAGCAGCGTACCGCGGATTCGGGACTGAATGTTCTCCTCAGTCACATCCTCGGGTCTGTTGTCGAAGGCGGGGCGCAGCGTACTGCGATAGCTGTCGAACAGCTCCCCAATAGGCAGCACCTCAAAGCGAATTCCCAGATTGGCAGCCAGTACGCGTGAATCCTCAATGCTGCCGCACGAGGAATACTGGCTCGGCATGCTGACGCCCAACACGTTCTCCGCTCCCAGCGCGTCCACGGCAATACAGGCTGTGAGCGCCGAATCAATGCCGCCGCTCAACCCGATGGTCACGCGGGTGAACCCACACTTACGGCAGTAGTCGCGGGTGCCCAGCACTAGGGCGGCGTAGGCGCTGGCGTCGTCACCTTCAATCTGCTCATGCAAGTCGCCGGCCAGTGCGTCCGGATCAAAGAAGATCAGGTCCTCCTCGAACGATTTGCCCTGCACCACCACGCGTCCGTCTGGGGCCAGCACAAAACTGGAGCCGTCGAACACCAGGCTATCGTTGCCGCCCACCAGGTTCACCATGACGACTGGTACCCTGTCGTTGTGGGCGACCGTCCCCAGCATCCTCTGCCGGAATTCCCGCTTGCCCACCCAGAATGGCGAAGCGGAAATATTGAGAAGGAAGTTGCCCCCAGCGCTCAATAGCGCCTCCACCGGGTCAAAACCATACAGGCGGCGTGGCCAGAAGTGCTTGTCGTTCCATGCGTCTTCGCAGACGGTCAGTGCCATTCTCTTGCCGCAGAAGGAAAACAGCTCCTGCTTCTGGGCGGGAGCAAAATTGCGCATCTCGTCGAAAACATCATAGGTGGGCAGCAGCATCTTGGACTGCATCATAGCCACCCGTCCGTCTCGTAGCAGAGCCGCCGAATTCATCACTCGCTTGCCCGTTTCCACTTCGGCTGGGGTGGCCACCCCGCATATGACGGTAATGCCCTGGGTCGCGCGGGCAATACGCTCCAGCGCCTCCTGGTTGTGGGTTACGAACGAAGGCCGCTCCACCAGGTCACGTGGCGGATAGCCGCAGATGGCCAACTCCGGGAATAGGATCAGCCCCGCGCCCGCCTGTTGCGCTTGCTTCGAAAAAGTGATGATTTTGGCGGCGTTGCCGCTGAAATCACCTATAGTCGTGTTGATCTGCCCCAGGGCAATCTTCACGAGTTAAGTGTAATGGCTGTGCTCGCCGGGTGACCAGTCCCCATTGATGCGCTCGGTTCGCCCAGGTTAGCGCGCTGGTATCATAAGCATAGTGGGAACCACGCAAACACAAAGCGTTTCACCGGAACGGCTGGAATCGTTCCTGCTGGAAGTGGCCGACGCGGTTAATACCTCGCTCGAGCTCGAGACCACGCTCAAGCGCGTAGCCGAATTGGTGCGCCGCATCATTGACTACGAAATATTTGCCATCCTGCTGCTCAATGAGAAAACACAGGAACTCCGCATCCGGTTCCAGATTGGCCACCCTCCAGAAGTGGCGGAACGCATCCGCATTAAAGTCGGTGAAGGCGTGACCGGCCTGGCTGCGCTGCGCCGCGACACGGTGCTGGTCAACGATGTGGCCGAGGAACCCGCCTATATCAACGCTATCGCGCGGGTGCGCTCCGAGTTGGCCGTGCCTTTGATCGTGAAAAACCGCGTTATTGGCGTAATTGACATCGAGGCGCCTCATCGCAACTACTTCACGGAAGAACACCGGCGGGTGCTGGCCCTGATCGCTTCGCGCGTGGCCATCGGCATCGAGAATGCCCGCCTTTATACCCGCACCAACCGACAGGCGCGCACCTTGACTTTGCTCAACGAGATCAGCCGCGAACTGACCTCCATCCTGAATCTTGACCAGCTGCTCAAGCGGGTTGGTGAGCTTATCAACCGGCTGATTGATTACCAGATGTTCAGCGTGCTTCTGCTAGATCCCACCGGCGCCAAACTGCAGCACCGCTTTTCGCTTCGCTTCAAGACCAGCGTGCACGTCAAGCACGATATCCCCCTGGACAAAGGATTAGTGGGCTGGGCGGCGCGCCACAGGCAGGCGGTACTGGTACCCGACGTCAGCAAAGATCCCCGCTACATCGAGCTTAACCCGGAGACGGGCTCGGAACTTTGCGTGCCCCTCATCTACAAGGATAAGGCCATCGGCGTGCTCGACATTGAACACACGCGGGTGGGGTATTTCAACGAAGACCACCAGCGCACTATCACCACGCTGGCGGCGCAGATCGCGATAGCTATCGAAAACGCGCAGCTCTATGAGCAGGTGGCGCGACAGGAACGCCGCCTGGAGCGCGACCTGATGCTGGCGCGGGAGCTGCAGCTTCGGTTGCTGCCTCCGGCCCAGCCCAAAATGAAGAACCTGGACATCGCGGCCCGCTTTGTGCCCGCTCGCGCCATCGGCGGCGACCTCTACGACTTTCTCGATTACTCGCTGGCCCGGCACGCCATCGCCATCGGCGACGTCAGCGGCAAAGGCGCACCCGCGGCCATCTATGCCGCCCTGGTCAGCGGCATTTTGCGCTCCCACTGCGCGGTCGAGCCTTCGCCGGCAGAAATGCTCTCCGCCGTGAACCTCTCGCTGGGCGAACGTCCCATCGAAGCGCAGTTCGTCTCCATCATCTACTCGGTTTGGGACGACGACGAACGTCATCTTCGCATCGCCAACTCCGGCCTGCCCCGCCCCATTTACTGGCGCAACGGCAGAGTTGAGATCATCGAGGCTACCGGTCTTCCTCTTGGGCTGTTCGAAAACGCCGATTACGACGAATTTGGATTTGATGCACATCCTGGCGATCTGTTCGTGTTCTTCAGCGATGGCATTCTGGATGCTCGCAGCCATAGCGGCACTCTGTTCGGGCGCGAGCGCCTGGAGAAAGTGGTGGCGCGCACCGGTGAGGGTTCGGCTGCCGACGTGGTGGCTGAAATCTTCACCACGGTCAATCATCACGCCGCCGGGGTGGAGGCTTTCGACGATCAAACTGTAGTCGCCCTGAAGGTCAAGTAGGTGGCCAGGTCTAAACCTCAGTCTGCTGCCGATAAAGCGGCCGAAAGTGTTCTTCGGGCACCTGGATTTGTCTACCGCAGGGCTGCGGGGAGGCGCGGCGCACGAGCGGCTGTGGCGCCAGAGTTGCACTGTGAGCGCCTTCCCCTATCTTCGCTGGCCGAAAAATTTGGCACACCTCTCTACGTCTACTCGGCAGGGGCCATCCGGCAGCGCTATCGGGAGTTCGAGCGCGCCTTTCGCGGCTTTACGCACACCGTCTGCTATTCCGTAAAGGCCAATTCCAACCTGGCCATCTTGCGCCTGCTAGCGGGCATGGGATGCGGCTTTGATGTGGTCTCCGGCGGCGAACTGGAGCGCGTATTGCACGTGGACCGCCGAGCAGCTAAGAAGGTCGTTTTCTCCGGTGTGGGCAAGACCACAGCGGAAATAGATGCTGCGCTCAAAGCAGACATTTTGCTCTTTAATGTTGAAAGCGAACGCGAACTGGAGCTGCTGGCCGAGCGCGCCGAGCGCCGCCGCACTACTGCTCGCGTGGCGCTGCGTGTGAACCCTGACGTACCGGCGGAAACTCATCCTTACATTTCCACCGGACTGCATCGCCACAAGTTTGGCGTTCCCATTCAGGATGCGCCCCGCCTTTACGCTCGCGCCGCCGACAGCCTTTTCCTGGAAGTGACCGGAGTCAGCGTGCATATCGGTTCGCAGATCACAAACCTTTCGCCGTTTTCCGCTGCTATGGAGCGAGTCGCAGACCTGGTGCGGGGTTTGCGGGCGAACGGTCATACCATCCGATACGTGGACGCGGGCGGCGGGCTGGGAATTGCCTATACCCAACTAGGATTACCCGAGTTCGCTGATTTTGCGGTGCGTTATGCCGAGGCTGTGACCGCACCCCTGCGCGACATGAAGCTGCACCTGTTGCTTGAGCCTGGGCGTTCCATCATTGGGCCAGCGGGCGCGCTGCTGACTCGGGTGCTCTATCACAAGCATAACGACAGCAAGAAATTCGTGGTGGTGGATGCGGCCATGAACGACCTGGTTCGCCCCGCTCTCTACGACGCCTACCACGAGATTGTGCCGGTGCTGCGCGACCTCGCCATCGGCGATCATGAAGTTTTTGACGTGGTTGGCCCCATTTGCGAGACCGGAGACTTCTTTGCGCGCGGCCGGGAGATGCTACCGGTCAAAGACGGAGAATTGCTGGCAATTCTTGACGTAGGCGCCTATGGCATGGTGCTGGCTTCCAACTACAACACCCGCCCGCGCCCTGCGGAGATTCTGGTTGATGGCAGCACGACGCGCCTCATCCGCCGCCGTGAAAAGATGGCGGACCTGCTCCGTCTGGAAAAGGCAAGACCTTAACGCAGAGTCCGCAAAGAAACTTCAGCAGAGCTGTTCCAGGAAGTCGCACCAATCTTAAAATGTCATCCAGAGCGACTGGTAGTTGAGCGGAGCGAAACGAGCACGAGTCGAAGGACCTGCGCTTCTGTGGATCAGTTCAGTAGCCCAAGAACGGTAGCTGATTCGGCGGTTCTCTCCTGCGTCCTCTGCGTTGAAGATTTTCTGTGTTGAAGGCTTCACGGCGGGTTCTCTGCCACACGACCTTCCCGCCCATAATTGTTGTTTCCACCTGAACGTTGCGAATGAGCTTGGGGTCAATGTTAAAGATGTCGTCACCAAGAATTACCATGTCGGCCAGCTTGCCGGGCGTAATCGAGCCCTTTTCCTTCTCCTGAAACTCCGCGTAGGCTGAACCCATGGTGTAAGCCGCAACCGTTTCCGCCACGCTGAGCTTTTGCTCCGGCATCCAGCCGTCGGGGTTCTTGCCGTCGAGCGTGGCTCGGGTCACGGCGGCATAAATTGTCAGCAAGGGGTTGAGCGGCGCCACGTCCCAATCTGTGCCCAGGGCTAACCTCACTCCATGGTTCAGAAATGTGCGGAACGCGTAAGTCGTCTTGATGCGCTCCGGACCAATACGCCGTTCCGCCCAGCGCCCGTCATCAATGGCGTGGTACGGCTGCACCGAGGCGATCACGCCCAGCCTGGCAAAGCGGTCGAAATCTTTAGGCGCCATGTGCTGGGCATGTTCGATGCGCCAGCGCCGATCTTTTTCGGCATTGCTCTTCTCCACATCCTGGTACAGATCCAGGACTAGGGAAATGGCCTCATCGCCGATGGCATGCACGCACAACTGCAGCCCCGCTTTGTCGGCGCCGATTAGCCGTTCCCGCATCTTGGAAAGCGGCTGCATTTCGTCGGTCAGCAAACCTCGAGTCTTGGGATCATCGCTGTAAGACTGAAAAAAGTAGGCCGTAGTTGATCCCAGTGAGCCGTCAGCAAATGCCTTCACCGCGCCCGTGCGCAGCAGGCTGGAACCGAAGGCGTGGCGCATCCCGACCTTGGCGTAGTTTTGCCAGTCATCAATCAGCGGCGCCACGTAAATGCGCGCGCTCAGTTCGCCTTTTTCTTCCAGCTCCTTGTAGACCTCAAGATTGCGCGAGAGGTCCTCGTTGGAATTGGCCATCTCCTGCACGCTCGTGACTCCCACCGTACGGGCAAGCGCCAGAGCGCTGCGCGCTGCCCCCAGCTTTTGCTCATGGCTGAGGGGTGGGATAACTGCCTCAACCAGGTCCTTCGCCGCGTCTTTCAAAATGCCGGTAGGATTGCCGTGGGCGTCGCGCCCGATCTCTCCTCCAGGCGGATTGGGAGTCTTCGCGGTTATGTGTGCCAGCTTCAGGGCGAGGGAATTGGCCAGGTACATGTGCCCGTCGTATCGCCCAATAGCCACGGGGTTGTCCTTCGTGACCCGATCAATCAGTTCCTTGGTCGGCAGCTGAGGCGGGCTCCAGCGCTGCTCATCCCAGGTACCGCCCAGTATCCAGCGGCCCTCAGGTTGCTTTGCTGCGTATTGAGCGACGCGGGCCGCGAACTCTTGCGGGCTGGAGGCATCCTTCAGTTGCACGCTGGCAAGACCCAGGCCGCTGTCCATAAAGTGCACATGGGCGTCGTTGAAGCCGGGCAGCACCAGCTTTCCTCCAGCATCAATCACCTGCGTGCCGGGCCCGCGCCAGGCGTCAATGGCCGAGGCGCTGCCCACTGCCACAATTCGCTCCCCCAGCACGGCTACAGCCTCTGCTCGCGGCTGCTGCTTGTCGACGGTGTACACCTTGGCGTTAGTGACGATCAGGTCAGCCGCGGGCCGGCTCTGGTCCTGGTCTTGCGCCCACATCGTGCTTGCCACTAACAACAGCAACATGATCCCTAAAGGCGAGCCACAACCTCGAAGAGAATTATTGTCGGCCTTGGTCATCGGGATTCCAGGTGAGCAAACAATTTGGAGTTGCACAGCCCTCGCAGACTCCTGACTACCGACTCCTGACTCCTTGGTCTACCGCTGTCCCCACTTCAGCTTGGCCCGCAGCACATCAAAAAATGTCTTCTTCATGCGCAGCAGCTGCACCTGGTGCTTCGACTTCCTGCAGGTCACCCGGTCGCCGTCCATCAAGGGCATTCCCACCTGCCCATCCACACTGAGGAAAGCATGTTCCTCTGCCGCTTTGACCACGATTGAAATTTCCCCCGAATCGCGCACCACGAGGGGGCGGTGGGTAAGCGCGTGCGGCGATACCGGCGTTATAACAAAGCCTTCCACTGAAGGCATCAGGACGGGCCCGCCCGCGGCCAGCGAATAGGCGGTGGAACCGGTGGGCGTGGCTACGATCAGCCCGTCGGCCTTGTAGTTGGAGACAAAATCCTCGTTAATATAAAGATCAAAGTCGGCCAGGCGTGCGATGGAACTCTTGTTCACCACCACGTCATTGAGGGCGTGATACTGGGCGACACACTTGCCCGCACGCAGCAGCTGGCAGTCCAGCATGGAACGCGCTTCCGTACCACAACAGTTCTGGTCTACCGCCCCTAGGGTCGTGTATAGATCCGAAAGCGGCACCTCGGTCAGAAATCCCAGCGAACCCAGGTTCACACCCAACACCGGTATGCCCGCCTTGGCCACGGCGCGGGCGGCGGCCAGCAGCGTTCCATCTCCCCCCAGCACGACCACAAACTTGGGGCTGTGGGCGGTTACCGACGCGCGCTCCACCACCTGGGGACCAGCGGCGTAGGCGGAGGTTTCCTGATCCACAACAACCTGGTAGCCGTGCTCTCGGAACCAGTGCAGCAGTTCCGGCACAATTTGCGCCAGTTCCGGTTTGGCGGGCTTGGAAAAAATGGCAGCCGATTTCATGCGCAGTGTGTACCTGAATCAGAATCGCTGATTGTACAGCCTGGGGCTAAAGTTGGTCAGTGGACAGCCTTTTAGAACACTCCGTATAACAGAAATTCCTGGTTGCCCTCTCCTCCCAGAATAGGAGATTCCATTATTTCCGTGCGCGCGCAGCCCAGTTCCAGCAGTTTAGCCCTTACTTTCTCGACTGCCTCCGCATGCGCCGTCTCATCGCGCACGATTCCGCCCTTCCCGACCCGCTCCCTGCCCACTTCAAATTGCGGCTTGACCAGCACGATGATTTGTTTGCCAGTGCGTGCCGGACTCGGAAATGCGGAGGCCACGACCGCCGGGAGCACCAGAGTCGCGGAAATGAATGAAACGTCTACCACCACCACATCCAACCCTTCTCCGATGTCCTGCGGCTTGAGGTAGCGCGCGTTAGTGTTCTCCAGCAGGCGCACACGTGCGTCTTGGCGCAGGCGCAGGTCAATCTGTCCGTAACCGGTGTCGACCGCGATAATCCGCGCCGCCCCGTGCTGCAGCAGGCAGTCAGTAAATCCGCCCGTGGACGTGCCCACGTCCATGCAGATTTTGCCAGTCACGTCCACACTCCAATTCCGCAGTGCCGCTTCCAGCTTCAAACCACCCCGGCTAACATACTTCAGGCCCTCACCCAGCAGGCGAATTTCCGCCTCGGAATCCACGCCCGCCCCGGCTTTCTCGACCTTCTGGCCATTGACCAGCACCCGCCCGGCAAGCACTAGGGCCTGGGCCCGCTCCCGCGACGGGGTTAACTTCCTTTCCACTAGCAACTTGTCAATCCGAACCTTCATTGCCTGACTACTGTGATTTTCTTTTTCCCACTGCGCACTTTAACAGGTGCAACTTGTAGAAGTTACGTCACTTGTTACATTTACCCCGATACTTGCCCAGTTTTCCACATAATTTTCCACAACCATGTTGAAAATCTCCGGGCGGTTGCGGCCAGTAGATTGCCCCGTTGCATTTTTCATCGCTGCTTCAGGAAACGTAGCGTTAGTAGGTCATTAGGGGCCCGAAGCCTCTGACCACGAATGACTTGCTTTGCGTTTTTCTACCATCGCTTAAAATAAGCAGCGGCAGTGCATGGCAGTTTCGACTTACATTGACGCAATTAATGCAGCCTTGGCCGAAGAGATGCGCCGCGACGAGCGGGTGTACATCATCGGCGAAGACGTGGGTATGATGGGCGGCGTCTTTAAGGCCACCAAGGGACTGTTCGATGAATTCGGTCCTGAGCGCGTCATTGATTCGCCCCTAGCCGAGGGCATCATCATCAACTCCTCAATTGAGTCTGCCTTGGCCGGCATGCGGCCCGTGCCCGAAATCCAGTTCACCGACTTCATCACTCCTGCCATGAATGCCCTCAGCCATCAGGCTGGCAAGCTGCGCTGCAGTGCCAGTGCGAAAACCTGCCCTATTACTGTGCGTGTTTGTTACGGTGGCGGCGTGGGCGGCGGACTCTGCCATTCCCAGTCCAACACTCCCTGGTTTGCCCACGAGCCCGGGTTGATCGTAGTCGCACCCTCCACTCCCTATGACGCCAAGGGGCTGCTGAAGGCCTCGATCCGCAATGACAATCCGGTGATTTTTTTCGAGCATAAGAAGCTCTACCACTTCATTAAGGAAGAGCTGCCCGACCGCGAATACGTAGTGCCTCTGATGAAGGCCGCTGTTCGGCGCACAGGCAAGCACATTACTGCTATTTCCTACGGCTTTACTCTGCAGCTTACGTTACTGGCCGCCGAACGCATGAAACAAGAGCACCAACTCGATGTGGAGGTGCTCGATCTGCGAACCCTATTACCGCTGGACAAGGACACCATCCTGTCCTCGGTGGCTAAAACCAACCGCGCGGTCATCATTCAGGAAGACCACCGTACGCTGGGCATTGCTGCCGAGGTTTCCGATGTCATTGCCGAAGAAGTATTCGATTGCCTTGACGCTCCCATTATGCGGGTGACGGCGCCCCATGTGCCCGCCATACCCTTATCAGCTCCGCGGGATAAGTCCTACGAGTCTTCCGTGGAAAAGATCATGACCGGGCTGCAGCGAACCGCGGAATACTGACCAAGAAAGGTAAAGTGGCAACTTGCCGGCTATCGCGAGGGCGTCCTGCCCTCGCCATCACTCCAGCCCCAGCCCTCCATCCACGGCTAACACCTGGCCGGTAATGAACTGAGGCGCGGTGGCAAAGAACATGACCGCGCGCACCACTTCCTCGGCGCTGCCGTTGCGCCGCATTGGCGTCTTGCTTGCAATTCGCCTGGGGAATGCGGCATCTCGGCCGTCGCCCAGATCAATCATGCCGGGAGCAACGCAATTGACCGCAATCTCGGGCGCCAGCGCTTTGGCCATCACCTGCGTCAGCATGTTCAAAGCTGCCTTGGAGGCGCAATAGTGAGCGTGGGTGCCCCAGGGCCGCAGCCCGCCCAGCGAGCCCAGATGAATGATGCGCCCATGGCGCCGCCGCAGGAATTTCAACGCAGCCTGCGACACCAGGAAAGGGCCGCGGGCGTTGGTGGCAAACATTTCGTCCCATTGCCGCACCGTTATTTTCTCAAACTCCACGGTTTCGTAAATGGCGGCGTTGTTCACCAGCAGGTCCAGGCCGCCAAACTCAGCAGCGACTTTTTTCACTGCGTTGCGAACGCTGTTCTCGTCCCGCACATCGCAGGCGAGCGCCAGCCCGCGCACTCCGCGCCCGCGGAAGTGCTCAACCATTCTTTGCGCCTCGCGGCCTGACCTCAGATAGGTGACCGCCACATTTGCGCCGGCATCTGCCAGCGCCACGGCGATCTCCCGCCCAATGCGGCGCGCCCCGCCGGTCACCAGAGCCGCTTTGCCCTTCAGTTCGCCTGCACCCATGGCCGCGATTGTACCCTGCGGATTAGCCCTCAGGTTACTTGACCCTGCCTGCGGTTCGGCTAGCGTAGCTGGGATGGAGCATTTGAAGAAGATCTACCACGTAGTGCGCTGGGTCATGCTGGCCGGCACGGTGATCACGATATTTCTGGGGCTGAAAAGCCCGGCGCCGGTCGCCGAGGCGCTCGCACCGGACCTGGTCAAGCAGAACGCCGCAATGTTCCAGCGAAAGCTCACCGAGCTGGCCAATGCGCAGTCGTCAGGGGAAACCGGCACCGAGTTTCATTTCACCGCCCCCGAGGTCAACGCTGCCATCGTCCAGTCCACTCTCCCGCAGCCAGTGCCCGCAGGTCCCACCCCGGCTTCGCAGCCTGCGCCGCAGGTCGCGGCCGAGCAGGCCCCCATCAAATCCACGCTGGTGAGCTTTGAGGATAATGTGGTCAAAGGTCAATTCCTCACCGAGGTATATGGCAGGGACGTTTACATCACTGTTGCCGGCCACCTGGGCAGCCGCGATGGTTACGTCACTTTCGAGCCGACAGAATTCAAGGTCGGCGACCTGAGCGTGCCGGTCTCCATGATCAATCCCGCGCTTCAGCGCAAGCTGGCTGAGCCGGAAAACCGAGACAAGATGAAGCTGCCGGAATTTGTAAGGGATCTGCGGGTGGAAAATGGAGAACTGGTTATAACCGAGTAGAGCCTACTTCGATTTGCCTTCGCGCTTACCGCGCACCAGATGCAGCATGGAATCCAGGGTCTCGGCCAGGTCCTCTTGGCACCTTTGAACTGACTTCTTGGCCAGCTCGTCGGTATCCTTCTGGAATTTGCTCATCACTTCCGACAGCTGCCCCTGCAGCCGCGGCGACATGGCTTTCTCAAACTCGGTCAAGCGGTCGGTCATCTCCCGCGATTTGCGCTCGGCCAGTTCCTCGACCTGGCGCTGGGCTTCGCGGCTGCGCTGCTCGATAGGCTCGCGCGCCATCTCTACCGCCATGTGGATGCGGCCCTTGATTTCGCCGCTGGTTTCCACCACCGCGTCGTGGACGGCTTGGCGCAGGCGCTCCATCTGTTTTTCCATCCAGCCCTCGGCGTCGTCCCGCTGGCGCTGGAAGGCGGCGTTCTGCGCCTCGGCGCGCTGGGTTTCCTTCTGCACTGACGCCAGCAGCTTTTCCAGTCCGCGGTTGCTACCCTCGGCACGAGCCAGCAGAGGCTCCAGCGAGCCGCTCAAGCGCTTTTCGACGGCTTCCATCTGCTCGCGGATAATGTCCGCTGCCGCTTTCTCCACATCGGCGCGGAGCTTGTTGACCGCGTCGCCCGTGGCCCGCTCAATGTAGCCCTGCAGCCGTGCTTCCCAGCGTCCGGCCAGTTCGTTGGCGCGCGCTTCCACCCAGGTTTTCTCCGCCTGGCTGGCTTCGCGCTGCTTTTCCCAGATGTGCCGCTGGCTGGCAAATTCCTCTTTCAGGTGCGTGTTCAAGGAGCCGCGCAGTTCGTCACTTACTTTGCGCAACATGCTCTCCGAGGAACTGCGCAAAGCCGCCATGTGTGTGTCCAGAGCCGATTGCAGCTCTTGCTGTCGTTGCTGTGTCAGTTCATCCAGCTTTTTCTGCTGTGTGGTCACCTGCTCTTCCAGGCGCTTAATCTCCTGCTCAGTCTGGCTGCCCACCTGCCGCAGAATGCCCGCCGCGCTGCTTTCCACCTTCTGCTCAGCCATCTTGACTGCCGACTCTAACCGCACTTGCAAGGCTTCGCGGCTGCGTTGTCCTTCATCGAGCCGTGCTGAAAGCTCACTCGCCTGCTTCGCCAGCTGTGCCAGTTGCTCCTGAGCGGCCGCCCCCAGGCGCTGTGCCTCGGCCAGCTTCTCCGCGAATTCCTGGTCGCGGCGCTGCGCCTGCTGCTGAGCCTCGCTGGTAATGGTTTGCAGTCCCGCCGCCACATCTTCCTGGATCTGCTGGGTTGCGGCCTGGGTCAGCGAGGCCACCACTGACTCCAGCGCTTCGCGCGCCCGGCGCGCTTCCTCGGCGCCGGCGGTAAGCTCGTTCATCTGCGTCTGCAGGCGGGTTGATTTCTCCTCCACCGCCGCCGCAGCCTGGCCAATCTGCTGCTTCTGGGCTTCCAGCTCCGACTTTACGGTAGCGCGCAGCTCAGAGCGCAACTGCTCGCCTATCCCACGCACTGCGGCTTCAGTAGCCTTGAGTTGCTCGATGTGCTGCCCGGCTTCGTCGGAGCACTGCGCCGCGCGAGCTGCCGCTTCTTCCTGCAAGCGGCGCAGGCGCTCAGCTTCCTCCTCTGCCGCCTGTTGCGCCTGCTTGAACTCCTGCTGCAACTTCTCAGATTCCTCGCGCAACGATTTCTGCAGCGACTGTTTGAGGTCCTCGCCAGCGGCACGCAGCGCGTCCTCAGATGCTTTGCGGCGCACCTCTTCCGCCGCCTCCGACTCGGCAGCCAACTTCTGGCCTGCCGCCGCCGCTTCCAGCCGCTCCTGCAGTTCGGCCAGCTGCTTGCGCATGCCGTCAAACTGTTCTTCTGCTTGCCCGTGCAGGCGCTGCTCCGCCGCGCTCACAGCCTCACTGGCATGCTGCTCCACTGCCTGTGGAAGCAGATGAATCAGCGACTGCATCCATTGCTGCAGTTGCCGGATCTCTTCCACCTGCGAGGCGGTTACTGCCGCGCTCTCCGCCGTGTTCGCGTCCGGCTTGGCTGCTGCAGTTGGAGATGCACCGCTTTCCTCCTCGGGCTTAACCTTCTCCTTAACGATTTCGCTCAGCACGGTGATGTGGGCCTGCAGCCGGTCCTGCAGCTGGCACAATGACTCCAGCCGGGCCTCGGCGTCCACCATCTGCTCTTTCCAGTGTTCCAGCTTGGTTTCGACCTGATCGTCCACCTGCCACATAAGGTCCTGCAGGTGCTCTTCCATCTGCTTACGCAGGTCCACCCAGTCGCGGTCGCGAACGCCAAAGGAAGGTCTGGCGGCGAACTGCGCTCCGTTTCCGCGTCCCTTGTCGGCGGCGCTTTGTCCGGACCCGGAATCGCTGGCCGTAGCTGCAGGCTTCGCGACATCCACCTTGGGTGCTTCGACTACCGCCACGTGTTGCACTGCCACAGGCGGATTCGCGGGCGGGGCTGGACTCACGATGGAAAACTCAGGTGCTGCCAGAGTTGCGGTGGAAACGGCCGTGCCGGAGGCACCTGCACCAGCAGCGGCACTGGCTGTCAGTGGAGCAGCTGCCGCTTCCGACTCCTGGCCCGCAGTTGGTTTATCCCAGTCATGAGGCGGATTGCGGACACCCCATACGTTGGTGGGCACATCCAGCTGCAGTCCCAGCAGCCAGGCGCGACCATCATCTCCCAGTTTGACCACGTCGGCTATGTGGGCCATTACTTCGCGATTGTCCGGGAGTAGCCCCAGCTTGACCGGCGTGCCCTTCTCGAGCGGGATATGGCAAATCACGCCACAGCCATGCGCGTTGACGGCCACGGTTTCACACGTTTCGTTAAACGGAACGCGCGAGTCTACGCTCGTGATCTGAATGGGGATCTGCCACCTGATCCGGGTGGAGCGCCGCATTATGGTGTGCCTGGACAATCGCTCTCTTCCGCGGGGAGGCAGTAAGTGCCTGGCAGACCGCGAATAAGCTCGCTCAGCCAACGCACCTTCTTAGTGTGAATTGTATTTTCGCTGCGGAAACAGGCGAAAGTAACTGAAGTAATCGGCGGACACAAACTCACGCTGGCGCTGAGATACGCGTTTGGCTTCCAACTCCCGGATTCACAAGATCATAGAAGGTTCTGTAGGTAGCTGTCGGAAAGGTGTGGCTCTAAACACCTGGTCGCACTTTGGTCACCTCCAAAAGGCTCGCCAGGTCACAGCACTCGTCCCCATCAGCCGGACCGCGAAGTTCCGCCACAAAGATCGGATGGTCGAGACCAACACGATTCACGTATGCTGGTGATAACACGGGAGCTAAATATGGCTACCACCCTCGATCCTGTCCTACGCGAGCAACTGCTCGAGCGGCGCCATGTCCTGCAGCGGTCAATCACCGGTCCGGCTCCCGGCGCGGAATTGATTGACTTACTACAGCAGGTGGACCAAGCGTTGGAGCGGATCGATAGCGGAAGTTATGGCCTGTGCCAGGTTTGCCATGATGCCATTGAACCGGAACGGCTGGTGGCAGATCCACTTACGTGCTTCTGCCTCGATCACCTGACTCCCGCTGACCAGCGCGCGCTGGAGCGCGACCTACACCTGGCGCGGGAAATCCAGGGCGGATTGTTGCCTAAGGGGGACGCTACGTTCGGCCCCTGGCAAATTTCCTGCCATTACCAGCCCGCCGGCCTGGTAAGCGGCGATTACTGCGACGTGGTGGATGCCGGCCAGCGCGGCCTCTATTTCATGCTGGGCGACGTCTCCGGCAAAGGCATCGCTGCCGCCATGCTGATGTCCAATTTGCACGCCCTGTTTCGCGCCCTCATTTCAGCAGGCCTGCCTCTGGGGCAGCTGATAGCCCAGGCCAGCCGCGCCTTCTGCGAGACTACTCTGGCGGCCCATTACGCCACCCTGGTGTGCGGCCGCGCCTCATCCACGGGCGAGGTTGAGCTGTGTAATGCGGGCCACCTTCCTCCCCTACACATTCAGGGAAACAAAGTGGCGGAAGTACCCTCCACCGGCCTTCCTCTGGGAATGTTCTGCAGCCAGGAGTTTGCCCTCAGCCGGCTTCATCTGCGGACAGGCGACAGTCTCCTGCTCTACACTGACGGGCTGACCGAGGCTGAGGATAACGGGGGAACAGCCTATGGGACGGAACGCTTGGGCCGATTGGTAGTAAAAAACTGCGCCGGCTCGCCCAGGGATTTGTTAGCCGCCTGCCAGAAAGATCTCGATGCTTTCCGCGGTCCGGCTGCCATTCGCGACGATCTCTCCTTGATGGCGGTATGCCGAGCTGCCTAGCCAGTTACCTGGCGGCAACCGCTCGTTCCGCGCACTCCGCTGCCTGTTCCTAACCGGTGCGGCGACTCAGGCTGCCGATGCGTACTTCGCCAGCTTGTTCAGGACTCCCTGAACCAGGTCCTCGCGGCGATGCAACACGGCCTTGAATTCGCGATGCTCGGTGCGGGCGATTTCCCGCAGCAGCTCGCGATGGTGTTCCTCCAGAATTTCGGCGATCAACTCGTGCTCTTCCGGGGTGAATGTGACTTCCATGGCCTTTCCTCCATCCGCCTTTGGGCTCGCCTCCGTGGCCGAGCGGCAAGCGAGCCCTGAGGCGATTTACCCGCTTACAGGAAGCCGCCAGTCTTGATAGTCAGCGCGCTCAAGGCGAGTTCTACCTTGGTAATCGCCTCGTCCAGTTGCGCGTGGTACTCGGCATCTTCCAACCTCTCGCGCAGGCCTTTCAGCACCTGGCGAGCACGGCTGAGATGCTCGATGGCTTGCGTGGAATCAGGACTTCTCTGTGGCTTCTCGGCCGGCTTCGCGGGCATCTCCCAACTCCTTTCCTATCAGCTTAACGCTAATCGTCAGGCCTGGAGCAAAAAACATGTCGTCGCCGGACGCGGGATACCCCCTCTTCGGAGACGACGTTGCAAAGCGCACTTCTTCCCACTCAGGTATTTGGAGAGCAAAGGGACTCCGGCGTCAGCGCTTCCGTAATCCAAAAAGCAGCCAGCCGACCACCACTCCGGCGGCGAAAGACAGCACGGAGGTCGAGGCCAACACCGGCAGGGGGTGGCGCTTTACCTCATGGGCAGCGTCGTCCATGATCTCTTCGGCCACGGAGAGGCCATGTTTCATGGCGCGGCGGGCGGCATGTACTCCATCCTCAAGAGCGTCAGCGACCGCGCTTTTCAAGCGCGCAGCTTCGACTTCAGCAGCATTAGGGAAGGCAGCTTGTGCCATGCTCGTATCCTTTCGGGGGAACTGCCGGGCGTGCCACACGGACCGTCGGTTCGTCCGAACCGCAAGCTGAGCAGGTTCGCTCGTCCTCGTGTTTCAGCGCGTGTGTCGCGCCCGGCTCAGTCCTATAGTCGCGCCGAGGCCGGGGCAGCGCGGTGATGTGCGACACAGCCAACGGTGAGCAGCCGCTAGGGCGGAGCCGGTCCTCGCGTCCGGCGCGCGGGCCTCCTAGCGCACGGCCGCGAGCACGTCCACCGTGCTGGCCCACACCAGCGCAATGATCCAACCAATCAGAGTCCACCCCAGGAACAGGTTCAACAGAAGTACGGAAACGACGTTCCGCTTGTGCCGCACCAGGGCGACAATCGTCGGCAGAAAATAGATCAGGAACCCGAAGCCGAAAAACGGTCCGAACAGGAAGGGAAAGAAAACCAAAGCGGCAAGTTCCATGCTGCGGCGCCTCCGATTAACGCCCGTCTACCCTCAGGTACGCAAGGCGGCTGGTCGCGGTTCCACTCACCGTTGACTGTAGCGGGGGAATGACAGCGGCGCGGCAGCCGCAGACCGTGTGCTTCCCCTCACCTCTCCTGGGTGATAATCTAGCTAGGCTGAGCGGGAGTAGTTCAGCGGTAGAACGCCAGCTTCCCAAGCTGGATGTCGCGGGTTCGATCCCCGTCTCCCGCTCCAATCAATTCCGCCAGCTTCTCAGGGTTCAATCGCGCGCAGAAAGAATTCCACCGCGCTGCGCACGCGTTCCCCCAGCTTGTGGGGGCCGGTAATGTCGAGCGCCCAGTTGCGCACCACAGTGCGATAGAGCCCCTCCATGAACTCCGCCAAGTGGACGATGGGAAAATCGCGTGTGACCTCACCGCGCTTCTGCCCCTGAGACAGGATTTCGCGCAGCACGCCGCGGGCGATGGCGTCGTGGTTGCGCATTGCCGGCGAGCGGACCGGATCCATGGCTCCGCTCAGCACCACCGCCCGCCACAGCGGCCGGTCGGCCTCGGTCATGCGAGCCAGGCTGCCGTATAGACGGCGCAGGTGTTCGGCGGTGCTGGCTTCGCTTGCCAGTTCGGAACGCAGTTGCCCAGTAATGCAGGCGATGCCGCGCAAGCCCACATCGCGCACCACCGCATCCTTACTGGGAAAATAGCGGAAGAACGTGGGTTGGCTGATCTCCAGCACCTGCACGATATCTTCCACCCGGGTGTTCTCGTAGCCATGTTTGCGGAACAAGCGGATAGCTGTGTTGATGATCTGCTCCCGCAGCTTTAGTTTCTTGCGTTCTCGCAGGCCGGCAACAGGCATGGCCTCCCCGGTTTGGGAATGCGGAATTACGCCAGCCCTGCCGCGCCCGGAGGCGCCATCCCGCCGCTCCGGCACCGCTGGCGGCGTTCGGTTCCTCTGCGCGGTTTTGGCGATAGCCATGTTCCGAATTTCCCTCCCCAACGATGAGCCGCAGCCGCAGCGGGCTGCAAAATATCTGCCGCCGGTAGCGCCAAGAGCTTCCCCAAACTGCGACGCACCGCTTCAGAAGCTCATGCGCACGCCAAGCTGAATCTGCCGGGCCGCAAAAATAGAGGTGAACCCGAGGGGCTGGCTGGGGGAAAGCGCAGCGTTCCCGTGAACGTTGAAAGTGGTGGCCCCTGCCCCGCCGGCACTCAGGGGCAAGCCGAAGAGCGGCCCCACAACATTGTTCACGCTGGCGAAGTTGGTGCGATTGGTGAGGTTAAACCCTTCCGCGAGGAATTGCACCGACGCCTTTTCGCTCAGCTTGACGCTACGGGCCAGCCGCATGTCCAGGGTGACGTAGTTGGGGCCGATGCCAGTGTTACGCCCGGCGCCAATAGGCCGGTCGTTGGTGGAGTGGCGGTCGCCGTTCACATCCGCACCTGCCAACAGGTTAAAGGGGTGGCCGCTGTTGTAGGAAACAATGGGGGAGAGCTCAAAGCCGGAGAGCACAGGATTTGCCCACGGGCTCTGCAGGACTCCGGCGACCACCAATTTGTGGCGCTGATCAAAATCGGACAGGCCGCGTTCCGCCGATAGATTGGTATTGTCCACGGGTCCAAAGTCGCTGTTGAAGTCGGTGGTGGTGTCAAAGGCCTTGCTGTACGTGTAGTTTCCGACGAACGTGAAATGGTTGCTGAAGCGCTTTCTCACTTCCAGAATGCCGCCCTCATATAGAGCCGAGGCTTTGGAACTGTACTGGTCGGATTGCAGGATGAGCGGATCAACAAAGCAGTTGAAGACCAGCAGGCCCGCACACCCCGGCCCTCCCCAGTTACGATAGCGTACGGTTTGCCCATTCGCCAAAACGGCCGTTGACAATGGCGCTGGCAAGGCATTGGTATCAACAGCCACCGGCAGTCTGAGGGTGTGCGAATAAATGCCGCTCAGTGAAATAGAGAGGCCGTTGCCCAGTTCCCGTTCCACTCCCAGGGAAGCCTGTTCCGAATATGGATTCTGATAATTTGGCTGGCCAGTGAAAATTACCGTCAGCGGCGGAAGCGGCCCGGTGTTCGAGACTGTCACTCCCAGGGGCGCCAGGTCGGCAGGCGTAATGCAAGCAGCGTTGCCGGGCGCCGGGGTGGTGCATTGAATTTTTCCCTGCTTGAACAAGCCACCAAAAATAGAGGCCGAGGTGATGGCTGGGTTGAGCGGATCGCCGGTTAGCGGGATCAGAATATTTGCGATCTGCCTGGTCCCGTTGACATCGCCCAAGGTGTGGACTACGTCCGCAATTTGGCCATACACCTGGGAATAGAAAACCCCAAATCCACCACGAATCGCCGTCTTATGGTCGCCGAGCGGGTCCCAGGCAAATGAGACCCGGGGAGCGAAATTGTCCTTGTCGGTATGCAGTTGACCGTACTGCGCGTCCAATTCGTAACGCAGGCCATAATTGAGGGTGAAGTTGGGCCGGACTTGCCAGGAATCCTGCCAGTACATTCCAGCAAACGGGCGCGGATAATTGTATATGGGACTGCCAAATCCCTGTTCATAGAACTGGGGCGCGCCCAGGGAAGCGGATTGCAGCGAATTAATCGTCGCTGGACTGATGGAGGGCGAAAGACCGCAGGCCGCCGGCGCTTGCAGGCACAAGCTGAGCACCGCTCCGGGCAGATTGCCGAACACAAAACGCCCGGGGAAAAAGGTGTGCGACTCCGTGTGATTACCCCGTTCCAGGAACTGGCCGCCGAACTTGAACGTGTGCGACCCGTGAACGGTGGTGAAATTGTCGCTCACTTCCGGGCGCCGCAAGATACTCAGGTTTGGAATAAAAATCTGCGTTCCGAAATTAGCAAATCCTGGGATATCGAGCCCAGGCTGCGCCGGAACATTAGGGATTACGTCAAAGTTGAAGTAGTTCCACTGCAGCAGGAGCTCGTTCTGGGTCGCTGGGCTGAACTGGTGGAACCAATTGCCCTGCAGGGTGTGGTCATAATCGTGGATCGAGCTGCCTCGTGAAAATCCGATCAGCGACTGCACGTCGGGAGATTGTTCCAGGTCATGCGTGAAGTTATAACGAAGGAAAACCTGGTTGTTGTTGCTGAAGCGGTGGTCCAGACGGGCAGAAAACTGGTATTGCCGCGTCTGGTAGGGGAACACGCCGCCGTTGGTTTCAAACTGGTTGAGTAAAAAACCATTTAATGCGGCCTGGCCCGGGGTCACAAAAGGATTGGCGCCGGGATTTGGGTTGAGAGTCAGAATGCTTTGCAAGGCAAACGCACAAGTGGCGGCCGGCAGCAGGATGGGATTCTGCGTGGGGTTCAGTGGGTTGGTAGTAATGCACGGCACCACGGGGTTTCCAGGTTCGGTAGCCAATCCATTCAGGATAGCTACCTGGTCATTCTGGGGAATGCTCTGGGGGCGAAAGATGCTGGTATCGGTCAGCAGCGGCACCGCGTTCTGCGCGTTCTGGCGCAAACCTTCAAAGCTGAGAAACAGGAAGGTCCGGTCCTTCTTGATCGGGAACCCAATGCTGCCGCCGAATTGCTGCCGGCCCAAGGTGTTCTTAACCGGCCGCCCGGTCGCGTCGGGCTGGGCAGGATCGAATGCCTGTCCCGGCTGCAAAGCCTGACTAAAAGCAAATCGATCGCGGGCATCGAGTGCGTCGTTGCGGAAAAATCCGTATAGACTGCCATGCACCCGGTTGGTGCCCGACTTGGAAACAATATTGATGGAAGCGCCGCTGGCACCGCCCAGTTCCGCTCCGTAGTTGCTGCGGTTGATCTGGAACTCCTGCACCGCATCCTGGCTCAGATTGGGGCGGACCCCGCCGGTGTCGTCGTTGCTTTCTCCGCCGTCCACCGTCACGTTATTTCCGCGGCCGTTGCTGCCGTAGAAAGAAAGCCCACTTTGCGGCGTCTGCTTGACCCGGAAGTCCTGGTCGCTGGCCAGGCGGGTGGAGTTCGAGACTCCTGGCATCAGCAAGGTGAAGCTTAGGTAGTCGCGACGGTCAATGGGTAGCTCGGTTATGTACTGCTGGTTGATGCTGTCCGCCTGGCTGCCGCGTGTAGTTTCCACCAGCGGCGGTTCTCCATTAACTTCCACCACGGTTGACACTGACGCCGGGCTCAATTGAAAGTCAATGACCACCGTCCGCCCCAAGCTGACCACCACGCCTTTTCGTATCTCGGTGGCAAAACCCGATCCCTTGGCGGTCACATCGTAGGTGGCCGGCGGCAACCCTGTCAGGTGAAACTCGCCGGCATCGCCGGAGGTGGTTGTCCGCTCGAATCCCGTGGCAGTATCAGTCACGCTGACCGGAACGTGCGGCAGAAAAGCCCCGGAGGAATCCTTGACCGTTCCCCGGATGTCTCCTGAGGAGCCAACACCCTGCGCGTAAACCATGGTGGGCAGCAGCAGGCCCACAAACAGACAGGCCACGATCGTTTTCATACGTTCTCCTTTTCGGACATCTCCCAGTTCCGGTGGTAAGGGCCGTACTGAAGGAAGTAAGCCAGATTTCGACCCGCTATGAGTGCTGGGCGGAGAAACGTATTTCCGGGAGCGTCAATCCAGGACACTTGCAAGACACATGCCCTGTAAATTAAACCGGAACAAATGCGAGGACGATATCGCCTCCCGCGGAATAACGCGAGAGTCAATATCACATAATAGAGACTAACGTCAACAGAATATGAGGACGGTTGCCCTCATTTTCTGAGCACAGGAATCGCCTTTATCCAGCGTCTGGGCAGCTGCGAACATCTCCCTTTACCGGTCCTTGACGCCGAACCATTGCTGCCGCTTAGATTGTCGAGAGTGGTGATCGTGACATTGTTTTAACCCGGGCTCATTCCGGCGGAGGACACAACTAAGTACTAGTTGGGTACCAGGTACTAATCACTGTTTCCACGCTACCCCCACACCATCCCGCAGGGGAATGATGGTGGTCATAAAATCAGGCGCGTCGTAGAGCAGGCGGTTAAATTCCAGGATCGCTTTGGTTTCTTCGTCCGCTTTATCCGCCGGCTGCCCGACTTTGCCGCTCCACAGCACATTATCCGTGACGAACAGGCCACCTTTGCGCACGCGCTTGGCCGCCACCCGAAACGCACGCGGGTAATCCGACTTGTCCACGTCGTTGAAAACAATGTCGAAGGGTTCTTTCTGCTCCGAAAGGATCTCCAGCGCATCGCCCACCTTGATGGTGACGCGGTCAAGCACGCCGGCGCGCTCCAGGTTACGCTTTGCTTCGTCGGCGTTCTTGCGGCTACCATCGGTGTAAATCACGCGCCCACCCTCGCCCACAGCGCGCGCCCACCAAATGGTGGAATACCCAATGGCCGAGCCCATCTCGAAGATGGTTCGCGCCTTGATCATGCCGGCAAGCTGGTAGAGCAGCCGCCCCACCGCCGGCCCTACGATGGGAATGTTGCGGGCCGCGGCTTCGGCTTCCATGTCGCGCAAGGTGGCGTCGCGCTCCGGCAGGATGGAATAGAGATAGTCTTCGACAGCGCCATGGGTGATTCCGCCCATGCGCCAGAAAGCGCGAACATCAGTTTCGTTTGGCAAGATGCTCCAATCGTCAAATCGTAAATCGTCAGTTTTCAATTACAGCGTTTGGCCCGGCCTCATTGCCACCACTTCCACATCCCTCGCCAGTTGCTTGAGCTGCGCGGGCGTCCCCGTCAGCACGGGAAACGTACCAAAATGCATGGGAACCACTGCCTCGGGCTTAAGCAACTTGCAGGCATACGCGGCCTCCCGCGGTGACATCACATAGTGGTCGCCAATGGGCAGCAGCGCAATGTCGGGGGCATACAATTCGCGGATAATCTGCATATCGCCGAACACGGCGGTATCGCCCGCGTGATAAATCTTCAGCCCATTCTGAAACTCAATGACGAAACCGGAGGCCTCGCCGCCGTAGATGATCTGGTCACCATCCAGGATGCCGCAGGAGTGGTCGGCGTGCACCATGGTCACGCGAACATCGCCCACTGTCTGCGTGCCTCCCTTGTTCATGGCCGAAGTCCTTTTTACGCCCTTCTTCTCCAGCCAGGCGCAAAGCTCAAAAATTCCTACTACCGTGGGGTTGTGCTGACGGGCGATCTCCACCGCGTCGCCGATGTGGTCGAAGTGGCCGTGGGTGCAGAGCATCACATCCACTTTTTTGACTTCCTTTTCCTTCTCCGGGCAGAGCGGATTGCCCATCACCCAGGGATCCACCAGCACGGTTTGGCTGCCAGTTTCGATGCGAAACGTGGCATGTCCCAGCCAGGTCAGCTTAACGCCTTTCAGGTCCATCGTTCCTCACTTAGCTTTTTTGTTCTGGGAGTCGGTCCAGCCGCGATAGCCGCCGGCCAGGGAAATTGCGTTCCTGAAACCCATCTTCTTCAGCATCCAGGCGGAAAGGGCGGAGCGGCTGCCGCCACCACAATAAAGCACAATTTTCTTGTCCTTGTCGCTCGTAACTTGGTCAATGTTGAGCTCCAGCATGCCGCGGGAGATGTGCACAGCGCCCGGAATCATGCCTTTTGCAGCGTCCTCTTTTTCGCGTACATCAATCAGGACGAAGTCCTGCTGCGAATTTTGCAGGCGCCGCAGGTCCTCAGCGCCGATCTCCTGGATCTCCTTCTTAGCCTCATTGACCAGTTGCTTGAATTCCGGCAGCGGCATAGCGACCTCCACCTGACAATCGAGAGTTAGCATTTTATCGTTTAGTTTGTGCCGGCGACACCCTGGGCCAGACCTTGCCACGCGTGACCTGTGCTTTCTGATCTGGGTTATCCGTTCACGCTGGAAGCGGTTGGCCACTCCTGCCAGACTCCTGGGGCTCCGAGCAACTCCCGCCCAGGGTAACAGCATCTACCCTGCAAAGGTCCTTCGTCTGCTACTCGGCTTTTGACTAGCCTCGGAGGCGAATATGTCGACGGTACTCTGCGCTTGTAGCGAAAGCCTTCACACGCGCCGCCCAGTTCTGACGAGCGCCGGCTTCGATGTCCTGATAGCAAGCACTAAAGATGAGTTACTGACGGCTGGCCGCTCACCACAGGTTAACGCAGTGGTTCTGGACTCGCGCTCGCCTATCTGCGATCTGCCGGCCCTTGCCGCCGACTTGAAGAAAGTGCATCCGTCACTTCCTGTCCTGCTTGTAACAGATGCCGGTGTCGACGATGTGCCGCAACCTGCGGCAGTATTCGATCGCGTCCTTTCAAGACTCGAGGGTCCCTCGGCTTTGCTCAGAAGCCTTCACGAGCTTACGGCGGGTGTGGTCTCCATTTCCGAAGCCACGACTTACTCTGCCGCGGAAACCTATGCTCGCGTCCGAGAAATGCGCCACCATGTGGCACAGTTGAAACTTAAGATGAGCCATCTTCGCCAGAAACTTTGGAGCAGAGGCTAAATCTTGTTCAGATATCGCATCCTGGTAGGTTCGTGGATGGCGGTGGCCCCTGGCGGCTTACTTTCTTGTCATGAGCCTGCTCCACTAAGGATGACAAGCTTTAATCCATTTGCCAGGGCCTTCCAAACCCACCCGCTCGCTCCCAACAACTAAAGAGTAAGATCGCATTTTCAAGAGTATTACCCGGGATGAGCCAAGATGGCGTTGTTAGGAACCCGAGCTATTTCAACAAGATGCAGGCTATTTCGTGTGTACTTGCCGAGCGGTTCCGCGCTTTTCAGTTTCGTGAGTAACAAGTCTGCGTATTATCGTGGCCCTGTGTTCGGCATCGCGGCTTTTGGCTGTGTATTGTTCTGGAATATCGGCTTTTACTTTCTTAAGTCGCTGGGATAGTAAGGCGATGTATTCGGCTTGTTCCAGTAAAGCCCGTATGGCACTCCAAAGCTGCCTCTCCACGTTTTCATCCTGCGCTTCAAGCATGCTCTGAGGCGAATACAGGTGGCCAGTGCGGCAGCGGAACTGCGTCAAGCCGTCCGTCTCGATCTCGAAGAGCGTGCCCTGGCAATCCGGGCAGGTGAAAACCGAAGCCCTCCCTTCGTGCTCCCTTGGGGTTCTCAATTTGTTGCCTCTCGTTTGGGTTTGACGAGCCATGGTAGTCCTCTAGGTGTATCTAATGTTATTTTCGTCCCTTCTCTTCGCCCCGGACGAGCTTCACCAGCAGGGGTGCGATTTCGGTTATGGGAAGACAGTGGTCGACTTTTATAAGACGAAGGGCGGTACGCGGCATCTCGGGCGCGTACGCATCCCTGGGGTCTTGTACGATCGCGATGCCCCCATGATTCTTTATGGCTGCGAGTCCCGCGCTACCGTCATCGAGATACCCGGTTAGAAGAACTCCTATCACCCGGCTGCCGTAGCTTTTGGCTGCCGACTGAAACAGCGGGTCAATTGCCGGACGACTGCGGTTTACCTTGGGGCCCGAGTCCAGCCACATGTGTTGGTCTTGCAGAGTGAGGTGCAGGTTTGGACGGGCTACATAAATGCGCCCATGAGCAACTGGCAATGCGTTCGATGCGTAAAGCGCAGCCATGTTTCCGTTGCGGTTTAGAACGTCCGCAACATGACTCTCAATCGACGCAGTGTGCAGCACGACGAAAACGGCGGCCGGCAGACCGCGAGGCAGCCCCGAGACCAATGTTTGTAACGCTTCTACCCCTCCAGCGGACGCTCCAACAACGATAATTTGAGGTCTGTGCGGCAAAGCGTGCGACCTTAGCGCGGTTGCAGTCCTCCCTGCGCGAATCATGGTCGGCGACATAATGCGAGAGCTCCACGCAGGAGGATGCGCAACCTAAAAGAACCGATGCTGTCGCGATGCGGGGGTTGTGTATCAGGCGAAGTGTTTTTCGGCACACGCGTTCTGTACCGGGAATCATTAGATAGCCTCGGATATCGTGTGGCGGCCTCGGTTCATTCGCGCAGCAAATCCGACCAGCTTGGCGCCGCCGACAGCGACGATATCTATGGATCGTTTGTGGGTTCAACATTGCAGGCCAGGAATAACCCCAAAGTTGCGTGGCTTCCATGCGGAAACGTGGCCAAGAATTGATGATGGAGAAGAAAAGTAGACCTTGGCCTGGCGATATTGAACATGCTTTCGCTGGGTGCTAACCTCCTCACTCATGGTTGAAGTGACTTATGCTATGCCCGTCTCAGAACTGCAGGTTTTAATCTCCCGTGACCAGATTCAGCAGCGCGTCAGTGAGATGGCGGCGCAGATTACCCGCGATTTCACCGGGCAGGCTGTCATCTTCGTGGGCGTGCTCAAGGGGGCTGCGATTTTCCTCAGCGACCTGGCGCGCCAGGTGCCGCTCGACTCCACCTTCGACTTCATCGGCGTCTGCAGCTACGGACAGCAGGCTACCAGCGCGGCCGCCACACCCGACGGCGGCTGGGACTCCACCGGCGAAGTGCGCCTCACCAAGGACGTAGAGCAATCCATGGCCGGCAAGAATGTGTTGCTTGTCGAAGACATTCTGGATACCGGCCTGACCCTCACCTACATCAAGAAACTGCTGCTCAATCGCCAACCCAAGGCCCTGCGCGTGGTGGCGCTGCTCGATAAACCTTCGCGCCGCAAGAAGCCCATGCAGGCGGACTACGTCGGCTTCACCATTCCCGACAAGTTCGTGGTTGGCTACGGCATGGATTACGCCGAGCGCTATCGTAATCTGCCCGACATCTGCATTCTCTCTGACGCCGTGCTAAGCTCAGAAAAATAGCCTTTTGCGGCTCAATCTGTTTTCATGCATCCGTTTATCAAATGGACCCTCGTGGTCCTGACTCCTTTCGCTCTTTGGATCATCCTCTCGGCGGTCCGCTCCGGGCACCTGCGCCCGCTTTATGAACAACACGTCCGGCAAACCCGCCGCGAGCGCATCTTCCTCGCTTCGCTTTCTTTCTTCCTCGGCTTTGCCGCCGTGCGCCTGCTCACCCACGCCATTCGCGACGGCCTGGGCCCCTTCCACGATCTCTCCGTGCACGGCCGCCACATTCACCACCTGGTGTGGGGAATTCTGCTGCTGCTTCTCGTCGGCTACAGCTGGCTGCTTCAAGTTGGCACCGGCCAGGGGGGCTACACCTGGCTGGGAAGGTTCACCGCCATCCTCTACGGGCTGGGAGCGGCGCTCACCCTTGACGAGTACGCCCTGTGGCTTAACCTGCGTGATGTTTACTGGGCACGCGAAGGTCGGGCCAGCATTCATGCGGTCATCTTCTTCGGGGGGCTGCTTTCCGTAGGCATCTGGGGCGGCCCCTTCTTGCGCGCCCTCACCCGTGACGCCGTGCGCCTGCTACGCGGGCGGGCACGGGCGGCCACCGCGGGGAGATGACCGAAGACACCCTGTTCCTATTTCGGGAGTAGCGGAATCCGGCGCACGCGCAATTTCCAATCTATCGCTATGCGCGACCTTAGGATTGAGAAGGAGGCTGCTATAGAGCTCACTAAGGCAATCGAGATCGTTAAGTCACTGGCCGATGGGCTTGATCCGCAAAGCCACCAGCCGCTGGGCAACGAGTCGGTCTACCAGAACCCGGATACAGCGAGGGCCTTGTTACCGCCCTGAGCGTTCTGGAGGAAAATCGGCAGCGGGAAGAAAAAAAGGCACAGCTTCCTCCTAATGCCGGCAGGGTCTGGGACGACGCGGAAGACAAGAAATTATGCGAGGAGTTTCATCATGCCGTTCCTTCGATGAAATAGCTCAAGTCCACTCTCGAACTCGACGTGCCATCATCTCTCTACTGGTGAAGCTACGGAAGATTCGCACTCGTCCTGAGGAGAAAATAGCGTAGTTGGTCGTCGAGACCTTCGAGCTACTAGCTACCAGATACCAACTACTCACTGCGGATTGTCGTCTCCAGTTCCGCCTTTGGGAAGCGGTCCCTGGCCCTGCTGGTCTTCTCCCGGACGGCGGAGCG
>DATFDP010000146.1:0-6099 GCA_035252015.1 Terriglobales bacterium | reverse complement strand
CGAGTGCGCCTGCGGGGCAGACACCGTCGAAGCAATTGCCGCGTGTAATCCGGACCTGGTGCTGCTGGACGTGCAGATGCCCGACTGTTCCGGGCTGGAGGTAATCAGCCAGGTAGGTGCGCAGCGCATGCCCCCAGTGATTTTTATCACGGCCTACGACCATTATGCAGTGCAGGCGTTCGATGCCAATGCGGTGGATTATCTGCTGAAGCCTTTCGATCCGGAGAGATTCGGTGAGAGTATCGAACGGGCGCGGCAGCGGATCGCGGGCAAGAAGCTGGGCGCGGTTGCCGGGCAACTGCAGAACCTGCTGGCCACACAGCCGACGAAGTGGCCGGAGCGGCTGGTGGCGCGAAGCGGGGAGCGCTACGAACTAATTGCAGTGGCGACAATTGACTGGATCGAGTCAGCCAACAACTACGTAGAGCTGCATTGCGGTTCCAGGCAACACCTGGTGAACGAGACGCTCACCAGCCTGGAAGCGCGATTGGATCCCGCCCAGTTTCGCCGCATCCATCGTTGTCGCATGGTAAACCTGTCGCGAGTAGTGGCCGTGCATACTCTGCTGAGCAGCTGCTACGAACTTGAGCTGCAAAGCGGGGTTCGGCTGACGAGCGGGCGGCAGTACAGAGACGTGATTCAGAAACTGATGCACGGTTAGCCCCACGCCCTTTTTTTCTCCTCTCTGAAAACGCGCAAGAAATTCCTCTTTTATTCAGGGCCAGAGGCTCGCGCCTGTCTGTGAGACAATCAACCACTCGACACAAGGAGAATGACATGGCGCAAAAGGTAATTGACATTGTGGGCGTTTCCAAAGAGAGCTTTGCCAAAGCAGCCGCCAATGCGGTGGAAGAAGCGGCCAAAACCGTTCGCGGGATGAAGTGGGCGAGAGTGAGCGAGTTTGAGATGGAACTCGATGGGAAGAAGATCAGCCAATATCGCGCGACTGCCAGAATCTACTTTGACGTGGAACACTGAAGCAGGGGGTCAGCACTTTTCCTTGTCTGAAACCGTTTCAGGCAGACACTTACTGCCCCACTCAAGCCAAAAGCGCGCTTGAGTGGGCCACCCGTCGTTCCCTCCAATCTCTATTTTCCTTGCACCACCAGGGTCAAAGGCAATTGATGCTGCACCGTGCCGGAAGTGGCGGTGACGGTGAAGTTGTAGCTGACCGGCGGCGGAGGGGAAGAAGGAGTAGTTGTGGGCGGCGGAGGCGGCGTGGGCGGAGCTGAGCTGCTGCCGCCACCGCCGCAGGCCGGCATCAGGACCAGAAGGACGAGCATGACAATCAGCAGCGCAACGAATACATTCTTCCTGCTGCGCACACTTCCAGAAATTGCAATCACCACGCCCGGCAGGAGCAGGGCGAGCATGAGCTGTGCCTGGGTGGGCGTGGCGGGTGGACGCAGAGCGGCCAAAGTCTTGGGCGTGCTGATGCTCAGCACCACGATGGCCTGCGAGTTGTTGGGAGTCACGGTTGCCGGGGAGAAGGAGCAGGCGGCGCCTGCTGGGAGGCCGGAGCAGGAAAAGGAAACCGGGTTGGTGAAGGGAGCTGCGACGGAATTCACAAACAGTTCGTACTGCCCGGCCTGGCCGGCGATGACCGCCGCCGCCGGCTGGCGGGGAAGCAAGGAAAAGTCCATGATCGGAACATTGACTGCCACGTCGTGGTTGGCCGTGCCAGGGCCGGTGCCTATAAATCGAACGAGGGTCAAAGAGGGTGTTGACAAATACACCCATTGTTGAAGTCCAACAGAAACAGTGCTGGAAATGGACACCGGTGAGTTGGCCAAAGTCACAGTGCTGGAGGGCGAAAAAGAACAAGTAATGTAACCGAACGCAGAGCAGGATAGAGTAACTGGCCCGGCATATCCGCCTGCCGGTGTCAAAGTTATCTGGAGGGGCACTGAACCACCCAGGGGGACGGCACCGATTGGGGGTGTGACAGTCATGCTGTAGTCAGGACTGCTGCCTACTGTGAGAGAGAAGGTGGCCGTCTTCGGGGAAGGCTGGCCAGATGCACTGGCATTGATGGTGACCTTGTAAGTCCCTACGGGGGTGGAAGCTCCAGCGGCTAAGGTCAATAGCGCACCCTGGTTGTCAAACGATGGCATCGTGGAAGGGTAGAAATTGCAAGTAGCACCCGGGGGAAGGTTGGAACAGGAGAGAGTGACGGGCTCATAAAAGGCGAAAGCCGAGATGCCGCCGCCGTCGGCGGTAGCTCCTTGGTTTACGGTTACGGTAGGTAGCGAGAAGAAAAGAGTGTAATCAACAACGCTGACCACGCCCGGAGCGGTTTCCACAGTGGCATTGGAATCAGTGCCGGTGCCCTGGATGGTGAACGAGTAGTCGGACGAGGCGGCATTGGTGCCGGCGGTGACGCTCAAGGAGAACGGTGTGCCCGAGGGTATAGGCGTGACGGTGGCGCCAGTGCAGGTGCCGAACGTGACGTTGGCGGGGCACTGAATGTCCACTGAGCTGCTGTAACCGTTATAGGCAGTGATGATGCCATTGATGGTGCCGCTCTGGCCGGGGAAGAGATGGACGTCTGGAGTAGTGACTCGGATCTGGTAGGGAATGTCGTAGGACCAGACGCCACGGCCGTAGGTGCCGGCGCGAAGCTGCTTGACGCCGCCGGATTCGAACATGTGCAACTGGAGCACGGCCACGTTGGGCAACTGCCCTAGTTCCACCCAGGTCTGCAGGTCGTGGGTGACAAAAACTCCAACGTCAGTGGCGGCGTAGATGGTGCTGCTGTCGTCAGGATCAATGACGATAGCGTTGACAGGAGCGTCAGGCAGTTGAGCGCCGAGCGGATGCCAGCTAAGTCCTTGATCGGTGGTTTGCAGCACGTGCCCGGAACCAAAGCCCGTCACTACGGCATAGGCGCTGTTGCCGGTGGGGTCATTGGGGTCAACCGCAACGCCGGAAATGGCATAGGGACTGTCGCTTCCGTTAATGCTCGACCAGGTAAATGCGCCTAGATCCGCATCGTTAGTTACCCAGATGCGACCGGAGACAGGGTTCTGACTCAGCGGATCGAAGCCGCCTTCGGTGCCGACGTAAATCACGGAAGAGCCGTTCCCGGTATCAGGGCCGCCAGCAGCAATGGAGCGGATGAGCTGAGTTTCGTTTCCGCTGCAGGACTGGTTGGGCGCCGGGTTCAAGACTGTGTCGAAGTTGTAGCTTAGCGGGCTAAAGCCGCTGCCGTCGCTGTTGCCGCGCCACAGGCGGCAGGTGCCCACCATCATGCGGCTGGTGGCCTGGGGATCGAGAATAAAGGGCGTATAGAAGTAGCCATGGTCACCGCCGACGGTGGAATTGGTCACAACGGGATCGAAGGTTTGGGCCAGGCAATTGATGCCGGCGCCGCAGCGCTGCACGCTGACGTCAGTGTTGGAAGTGAACCAGTTGCCAGAGATGGGGTCCATGGCGTTATAGCCGCCGTCGCCGGCGTTCACCGAGATCCATTTGCTTCCGTAGGTGGAGTCGGTGGCAGGCGAGCCGTTGTCCTGCGTGCCGCCCAGCAAGGTGCTCATGTCAGTGGGAGAATTGGAGAAATCCACGAACTGAGCCATGGAGCCCATGGTTCCGTTCAGGTTCTGGAACGGGTTGGTCGCGGCGCCGCAGGTACCCGACTTCAGAGCATAGCCATTCAGGGCGCGGTAAATGCCGCCGTCGTTGGCGAAATACATGACCACCTGCGACGGGCTGAGCTGCAGGAAGCTCATGCCGTGCTGGTCAGGATGGACATGGGCCAGCGAGCCGATGGGCGCGCAGCCATACACGTGGGTGAGATTGATGAAGGGCTTGGTGGCGCAAAGGCTGTTGGCGGCGGTGATAGAGCACTTGTAGAGATTGACGGCGCCGGCGTAGAGGTCGGTGCCGGAACCATTGGGCACGGCGGCCAGGGTCAGGTTGAACCAGCCCTGCTCGGTGCCGCAGCCATTGTTGGCGCCGTCGCCGCAGTTGGTGATTCCCGTGTCGCTAACCTGCTGCCAGGTGGAACCGCCGTTTGTGGTCTTGTAGATGCCGCCGTCGCCGATGTTTCCCTGGTCATCGATGGTGACGTACCAGGTGTAAAGCTCCTCGCGGCCGGGCACCACGGCCATCTCGCCGCGAAAGACGTTGCAAACCGGCACTCCGGTGTTGCCGATGGGGCAATTGTGCAGAGCAGTGCCGGGCTGGCTGGTCAGGCGGGTCCAGGTCATGCCGTCTTTAGACGTGTAGTAGCCGTCGAATTGCAGGAATGCGAAGAACTTGTGAGCAGCGGAGTCGTAAATGACAGAGGTAGCGCCGATGCCGCGAACCACCTCGAACTTAGTCTGCGCCCAGGTTTGGCCTCCATCGCTGGAGGTGAAGAGGCCGGGGCTGTTGCCGCCGCCCGCGTTGGTGGCGCCCTCATCATTGCCGGCGCCGGTGGCGGCCGCGACCACCAAGTTGGGATTATCGGTGCTGAAGGCGATCTTGGCGAATGCCAGCCCTGACAATACGGACCCGCCGGAGTTGATCTGAGTCCAGGTGTTGCCGCCATCGGCGGAGCGCAGGATGCCCAGACCGTAATAAGAATCAATGGAGAAATCGGCTTCGCCGGTGCCCACCAGGATGACGCTGCTGGGGCCGCTGCTGCTGGGCTGAAGAGCCAGCGAGCCTGTCGCCAAGGTGACTTGCTGGTCGGTGAGCGGGGTCCAGGTCACGGCCGAGGGGTCGGAGGCGGCGGCATTGGTGGATTTCCAGACGCCGCCATAAGCGCCGCCCAAGTAAACCGTGTTGCCGGTGGGATCGCCGGGGTCAACCACCACAGAAGTGGCGCGGCCCACGACCGGGCCGTAATCCTGTTCGTCCAGACTGCCGGTGGAGTTGGAGTTAATGGGAGCGGGGCCCAGAGGCACCCAACCGCCATAGCTGGTGGTGGATGAGGAAGAGGGCGTGGCCGTGGTCAGCGCGCCGGAGTAGGCGGTCATGGCCGAGCCGCTGATCTTAAGCCGGGCGGCGCGCAACTGCATTTTCTTCTGATAAGCACGGCGCAGGAACTGGGCGGCGGCGCCCGGCTTGCCAGGCACAATGCGGCCGCGTTGGAACCACAGCTCGCGGGCCAGAGGATCGTCGTGCTCGGGACCTACCGGCGTGGAAACCGGCCTGGGGAGTTGGGCAAACAATGTGGCGGACAGCAAAAGGATGGCGCAAAGGCCAGCGGCGAGGCGAAGAAACTGCCGGCAGCCCCGAAGGGACACACCAAATGCAATGGACACGAAGACGGCTCCCAGTAATCGGTTCCGAATTGGGGGAGACTGCAAGCGGGGCGGGCAAGCGAGCTCGCCAAAACAGGACTCGCACGCTTCGCTGCAGGGGGCTACATTCTGTGTCGGACGGGAGCCGGAGGGCAAGTAGCAAAGTAGTTAACTGCGAATGTATGTTCCGAAAAGCTAACACAGCGCATGCGCCATATCCGTCGCGCGGAGTGAAGTTGTGTGGAATAAGCAATTTGCGGCGCGGTGAACGTCTCCACATTTGGCCGCTCAGCTTGTTACTGAAGGGACCGATGTTCACCGCGGCCAAATGCAGGAGACCCTCGCACTCGCGGGAAGGCTAAAATGAAGGCAAGGCGCGGCAATTATGGATGCGGACTCGGGTGCGGGAGAAGGACGGCGAGGACGGGGGGTGGTGGGCCTCATTGTGGTGGACATCGCCGTGGCCGTGCTTGTGTTCATGTTGCCGGCGGCGCGCTGGTTTTTTCTGATCAGCGTGGCGGTGGGGGTGATAGTGGCCGGCGGCTTGCACCTGTGGCACAAGTATCGCCCGGTCAAAGAGGCGGACGTGGACAAGCGGCCGCTGAAGCTGGATTAGGACAGGCACCGGGCGGCCGCCCTGTGACAAGCATCACGCTGGCGTGTGCGGAACAGATCCAGGCCGGAGGCCGGGACGGCGATCAGTTCCTGGCCCAGGGCGGCGAGTGCTTCCAGGGCCGGATCACGGTGCGGCCGGGATGTTCGTGGATGAAGGTCTCAGTTACGTAGCAATTCCAGCACACCGGCTTCATGGTAGAGAAAGCATCCTGCAGCTTCTCGGCGGGGAGGCCGTTCCATTCCTTCATCATTT
>DATFDP010000145.1:0-4825 GCA_035252015.1 Terriglobales bacterium | reverse complement strand
CTTCTGCTCTCGGCTGAGTAAATCAAAGAGTCGGTAGGTTTCATCTGTTATGAAAATCCACATATTCCACAGCCGAAATATGAAGTTGATGTTGGGCTGCCTCGGTGGTGGAATGTACGTTGTAGTTGTGGGCCGCAGGTTTGCTGTTCCCGCGACCGCAGGCAGGCAGCACGCGGCAGCTGTTGAAGGTGCAAATCAGCACTGAGATCATAAAGGAGACTTGCCTTGCAGCAGGGATTCTCGCACACAGCGGCGGCTAAGGAGAATTGGCGGTTGCGCCTGCCATCTCGACGCGGACCTTCTCCCGGCTGGCCTCGTGAGCCCTCTCCAGCAGCCACTCCAGCGAAGGAGTGGGCTTGCACACCATGAAAATCTGGTAGGCGAACAACGACCTCCAGACTTTAATTAGCAGTTTGTTGGCCAACAGGAGAAGCCCGGCCAGAACATTGTCGCCCACCGCCAGGGGGAAGGGCGCGGGCACGCCACGGATTTCCTCAACTACGTACCCAGACTGCTCGAACAGGTTGCGCGCCGTGCGAAAGGTGAAAAGGCGGGTGTGGGTGAGATCAAGAATTCCTCTGGTTCCGTAATTGAACCGTCCCAGCCACAGGCCCAGGCGGGTAACCAAAAAGGCGATATTCCCAGTGCTGAAAATTACCGTCAGGTCGGTGCCCGTTCTGCGCGCCTGGCGCAAGGTGTCCAGCATCCGCTCCGGAGAGCGCAAATGCTCGACGATGTCGAGCAGAAGAACATAGTCAAAACGGCCGGCGTCCACCGGGAACTCGCCGCGGTCGAGATCGCATTGGATGAACTCGTCCAGGTTGGCGTCGCGGTCGGCCTGGAACTGATCAATGCCGGTCACGCGGCACTGCTTCTGCTTTAATGCCTGCGCTACGTATCCTCCGGCGCAACCGATGTCGGCCACCGACGAACCCATCCGCACGCGCTGCAAAGCCAGGCGATGCGGGCTCTCGAAATGAAACTTGGAGCGATAGGGGGGATTGGCCTCGGTGGGAGGGTTCACGTCGAACTTGCGCTGGTAGAGGACGCTGAGGTCTTGTGCCCGACTCAGCAAAGAGGAGCGCAGAACATTAAAGGCGTATTTCAGCCCCTTGACATTGCGGATCTCATCGCCGTAGTAGGTCGGAATGGGCAGTTCCGTAAGACGCCGCCGGGCGCGTAACAACTGGATGAGGATCTCGGTATCAAAGTGATAGTCGTTGGTATTGCGCTCGAAGGGCAGGGGCGCCAGCGCGGCTACCGAATAGAGACGGTATCCGGAATGAAATTCACTCAGGGACGAGTGCAGCACGCGGTTCTGCAGCCAGCTGAGAACTCTGTTTCCGGCAAACTTGTAAACGGGCATGCCTTGTTTAAGCGCGCCAAAGCGCGTCATCATGCGTGACCCCAGCACGGCATCAGCTTCGTCGGCCAGCAAAGGCCGCAGCAGATCGGGCAGGCACTCGGGAGCATACTGGCCGTCGCCGTGAATGAGGGCCACTACGTCGAAACCATTCTCGATGGCATAGTGGAAGCCGATCTTCTGGTTGCCGCCGTAGCCCTGGCTGACCGGGTTGTAGAGCACGGTGATCTGAAAACGAAAGGCCTTATTGTTCTGCGTCGCGCGTGCCCTGGCAAAGGTCTGGTCGGGCGAGCAATCATCAATGATCAGGATTTCCGTGTCGTATTGCAGGAGGGACTGGGGAATGCGGGCTACTACTTTTTCGATGGTGCGCTCGGCATTGTAGGCCACCACGAGAATGAGGATGCGCTTTTTGCGGGCGCCAATTGCGGCGCTGCCCCCCTCCAATACTGCTGTCATGAAGAAAAATAGGTCTCCTTAGCCCGTAATGTTATCACCGCACTCCTCAGAGCGGTACTGCCGCTCGCGTGTTGTCCCCGGTACTGCCGCTCGCGTGTTGTCCCCTTTTGAGGGGGCACGTTCGATCTGTATCGAAACTGATTCGCCGATAACCTCAGGGCTGCGGATTTTATATAGAATCGTCAAACCTGATGCGAATTCTGCTGATTGGCGCGGCCGGACAACTGGGTCAGGACCTGCTCCCCATGCTGGAGACCCGGCGGCATGAGGTGACGGCGGTTACCCACGAACAGCTGGAGATCTGCTCGGCGGAAGCGGTGCGGCAGCAGATCGCGAGCGCGCGGCCGCAATGTGTAATCAACACGGCCGCGTTCCATCGAGTGGATGAATGCGAAGATCATCCAGAGAAGGCTTTTGCGGTGAACGTATTGGGGGTTCGCAACCTGGCACAGAGCGCCGAAGAAGCTGGCGCTGCCCTGGTACACTTCAGCACCGATTATGTTTTTGGCGGAGAGAAATGCACGCCTTACAAGGAAAGCGACCTGCCGCAGCCGCTTTCAGTTTATGCCATCTCGAAGCTGGCGGGCGAATTCGCCGCCCGGCGCTACTGCTCGCGTCATTTTGTAATCCGCACCTGCGGCCTCTATGGCATGGGCGGCAGCCGCAGCAAGGGCGGCAATTTTGTGGAGACCATGCTGCGGTTGGCGGAGCAGAAGAAAACCATTCGCGTGGTCGCTGATCAGCTTGTTACACCCACCTCGACCGCGGACCTGGCGGCTCGCGTGCTGCCGCTGATCGAACGGGAGCACTATGGGTTGTATCACATGACCAGTGCCGGCCAGTGTTCCTGGTACGAGTTCGCTGCCGAAGTTTTCCGGCTGGCCAAGGTTACTGCGGAGCTGCATCCCACCGACAGCAAGAGCTTTGGCGCCAAAGCCCGTCGTCCACCTTATTCCGTGCTCGACAACTGCCAAATGCGCTCGGCCGGCATTGCCGAATTCCGCCCCTGGCAGGAGGCCCTGGCGGAGTACATGCGTCGCCGCTGCGGGTAGAATCTGCCAATCCGGGCCTAAACCGCTTCCAGTATTTTGCAGGCATGGAGGGCAGCGCGCCGAATAATTCCCGATTTCAGGCGCATCTCCTAGTGCTTGAGCTAGTCCGAAACCCATTCCGGGAGGAGCTTACGGGAGAACGGCATCTACTGGGCGAAGGCATGGGCAGTAAATGAGACCGGCCCGCCAGCAGTGTCGTTAGGACCGGCGGGAGCATGCACCAGCGCGCAAGCTTGCTCGTGGAGCCCGGACTTCACCGTCGCGTAAGCCGCCACCGTTGTATTTTGCGGAATGGCTCCGACATAACCGATCCAACCCGCCCTCCTGGCAGTGCGCGATCCAAACCGGACGCTCAGATCCGGCCGCCAAATGCCAGGTGTCGCGTAACCAATGATTCTTCCTTCAGCCGCGAACACAATCTCGTTTACCGCCTCGTGCCTGTACGAATCCCAAGCCCACCCAGAAAGGCGCCAACCGGAGCCAGCACTCTGGACGATGGATTCAGCGGTTACTACTTCTCCCCAGCAGGATTGAGGACGCATGTGGTAAACCGCAGACAAGGGCTGATTCAGATCTCGGGCCCGTGTGGTCGCAAAGATCGACAATTTCTGTTGCTTGAAAAAGCTCGCCTGCCGCCAGGGAACTGCAGAAATCGGGTAAATATCGGCAAGGGCTTGCTGGTCGAAAACCCCGGTCAGCATGGCCAAAGAAGCCACGTTGGCGCGCAATTTTCTGCTCTCAGCCTGCCGCATCGGGTGCTTCAATCGCGCCGCACCGAGCGCGATTATAAGCAACAACCCAGCCTGGACCACGACGAACGCCAGCGTACTTCGCTGGCTGACAAATCGCAGCAGCAACACCGCCAGCGACAACCATAGAAGCAGCGCCACTGTACTGTAGCGGCTGGAGAGAGCCTGGTCAGTGCCGAAGTGCAGCCTTCCCAGTGCCGTCATGAACGCCGAGCCTAAGACGAATAGAAGCAACGACGCCAGCAGCAGCAGAAAAGGCTGGCGATTGGAGCGAAATAGAATTCTCCATAAGATGAGGAGGGCAGCTGCGAAAGCAACCCCACCAAACACAAGCGCCAGCCGTAAATGGCCGAAATTCATCGGCGCACCCACATATTTCACAACGTACACGGTTATCAGCTTTGCGTGACGCATCCAGTAAAACGGACCGGTTTGCGCAGCCCGGGTTTTGTAGCCGTATAGGTAGGACCCTCCGACCAGGAGCCCGCTTATTGCCTCAAAGGCGATGATGTTCCTGCGGCAGCGGTTCAGAACCGCCATCAAGATCATAAGCGGCCAGACAATAATGCCGTTGGCCAGGGAATACGTTGCCCCAGCCCCCGCCAGCACCGCCAGCACGGAACGCTTCCATTGTGTGCTGCGAGGCACGGCGTCGTGCGCGCCGCTGCGCAAAACGGCAAGCATGGCCAGGCTGAAAAACAGCCCGACAAGGAAAAATGCCAACTGGAAGCCGCTAACAAAGTTCTCCCACTGTGCGGTCGAGAACAGGCAAACAGCGGAAATTCCCGCAGCCGCCCGCCAAACGGCTCCACGCAATTTCCCGATCGTTGCGAAGGCATACAGCAGAACAGAAAGCAGCATCAACTGTGCCAGGAAAATGCAGCCCAGGGGAAAAACGTCCATGCCATGGAACAGGTGATAATCAAGCAAGAGAACGATCTTAGAAAGCGGGATTCGGTGCTCGTTGTGTTGTGCCCAGAGCCATTGAAGGACGGACAGCTTGGGTCCGGCCAGGAAGATGGAAATGGACCACAAATCCCAAAAAGGCAGGCATGTATAGGAACGAACAACCAAGTAGCCCACTGCGGCGATCGTTCCCAGTCCACCAGCCAGGGTAAAGCAGGACAATATTGAGGCCGCGTCAGAGATCGAGTTGCGGTCTTCTTTGCTGCTCGTGGCGGAGATGGAAAGAGTGTCCACGC
>DATFDP010000144.1:0-7828 GCA_035252015.1 Terriglobales bacterium | reverse complement strand
GTGCAAACAGCGGCGGAGACGTGGAACGCAGAGGTGGCGCTGCGGTGGGCATTCGACAGGCTGGGGAACGAGGTCGCGCTCGTCTCCGCTTTCGGGCCGGAAGGCATGGTGCTGATAGACATGGCAGCCAGCATCCAGAGGCGCTTTCGGCTGATCACAATTGATACCGGCTTTCTCTTTCCGGAAACTCACACACTGATGGCCGAGGTGGAAGAGCGCTATGGCGTCGCAATTGAGAAGGTGCAACCGGATCTTTCACCCGCCGAGCAGGAGCGGGTCCACGGCGTGGAGCTGTGGAAGCGGGATCCCGACCTCTGCTGCGGTTTGCGCAAGGTGGAACCGCTGCGGCAGAAGCTGACCGAACTTCGGGGCTGGATCACCAGCATTCGCCGCGACCAGACCACTGCCCGCGCGAGCGCCCGCAAGCTGGAGTGGGACGCAAAGTTCAACCTGGTAAAGGTTAATCCTCTCGCCGATTGGACGTCCGACGAAATCCGGGACTACATCCGCAAGAACGATGTGCCCTACAACCAACTCCATGACCGCGGTTATCCCAGTATCGGCTGCACCCACTGCACTCGCGCCGTTTTGCTGGGGGAAAATGCGCGGGCGGGCCGCTGGCCGGGGTTTTCTAAGACCGAGTGCGGCCTCCACCTGCCGGATTCGGCTTCCGAAAGCCCAGCCTGATACCCTTCCGGCCAAGGTAAGTCATTGACTCGCTTGGGCCAGCCGCCCTCCCCTTGACAGTGAACACTAATTATTGTATTTTCTGTATTGACTGAAATGACAGAAACACAGAAACCTCCGCTTTCGCCCGCCGCCCAGAAGTTCATCCTGCATTGGGGAGAGATGGGTACGCGCTGGGGCGTGAACCGGACCGTGGCTCAGATCCACGCTCTTCTGTTTCTTTCGCCGCGCCCATTGGAAGCGGAGGAAATTGCGCGCACGCTCTCCGTGGCCCGCTCCAACGTCAGCACCAGCCTGCGCGAGTTGCAAGGGTGGCGCATCGTGCGCAGCGTCTCCGTGCTGGGCGACCGCCGCCAGCATTTCGAATCGCTGAAGAATGTGTGGGAGATGTTCCACATCATCGTCGAAGAGCGCAAGAGGCGCGAGTTTGACCCCACGATTGCGGTAGTGCACGAGTGCCTGGCAGAAGCCGGCAAGGCTGAAGGAACCCACGAGATTTATGCCCGGGAGAGGATGGCGGAGATGCTGGAGTTCGTCAGCACCATGAGCGGCCTATTCGAAGAATTCCGCGAACTCTCGCCCAGCGCCATGAAGCGGCTGGCGAAGCTGCGGGGTGGCATCCGCAAGCTTCTGCATCCGCAATCGGACTAGCACCCCCGGGCGCCGAGGAAGGGAGCCTTTTTTGGTGAAGTATGATTTCTCTTATTTCAGAAATAACCGATAGAAAAGGACGGCGCGCCGCCGGATGGATTTTCTATGACGGCGATTGCGAGCTCTGCCAATCCTTCGCAAGCCGCTTTTGCTCCACCTTACAGAAGCGCGGCTTTGGCCTGGCACCCTTGCAGGACCCACGTGTGGCAACACTTCTCGGCCTGGCACCGAACCTCCTGCTGCGGGAGATGCGGGTGCTCACTGCAGAAGGCCAGCTCCTGGGCGGAGCGCAGGCAGTCACGTTCCTGGCAGGAAAAATCTGGTGGGCCTGGCCGGTTCATGCTGCTGCCAAGCTACCCGGCATGCGGCCGCTGCTGCGCGTGGTGTACAGGTGGGTGGCTGATCACCGTCATTGTTCCAATTGCGGTGTCGGCCGAAGCATTGAGAACGGCGGTTCGAACTGATTGGCGGAACGATGAGCACTACATCAATGGTGAGCGCGACACAGACTTCTCCTAGAAGTTGGACGAGAGCGGCCTGGCCGGCGTGGATACCGTTGGCCATACTTCCGGCCACTACAAGCCTGTGTCGCCCGCTGATGACGCCGTGGTGCTTCATGTGGGCTCTGGCTTACTCCATCTTCTGGGGCTGCAAGTGGCTAAGCTGGTGGAAGGCCTGCCTCAAGATCGACGGTGTCGGAGCCCGGCGGAGTCTCGCCTACCTGTTTGCCTGGCCTGGAATGGATGCGGAAGCCTTTCTCGATGTGAAATGGCGCGCAGAGCGTCCGCAGAGAAGTGAATGGCTGCGGGCCAGCGCCAAAACCGGACTCGGTGCTGTCCTGCTTTGGTTTGTGGTGCGGCATATCCCAGCGGAGATGATGGCTGGCTGGGTCGGGATGCTTGGCCTGGTCCTCATTCTGCACTTTGGAGTATTCGAACTGCTTTCCTTATTTTGGCGCTCCACCGGCATAAATGCGCAGCCCATCATGCGCTCGCCCGTGCTGGCCACGTCGTTGGGCGATTTTTGGGGAAAGCGATGGAACCTGGGCTTCCGTCAACTTACTTACGATCTCATTTTTCGTCCCATACAGGCCCGCACTGACGCCGGCTTCGCCTTGCTGATGTCGTTTCTTGCCTCGGGGTTGATCCATGACCTGGTGATTTCGTTTCCGGCACGCGGTGGCTATGGGCTGCCTACCGCTTATTTTTTACTGCAGGGCTACGGGATTCTCCTCGAGCGCAGCGCGCTGGGCAAGCGGCTGGGGCTAGGCTCTGGCGTGCGAGGCTGGCTTTTCATGGCAGTTTGGGCCGGCGGTCCGGCCTGCATCCTTTTCCATCCCTGGTTCGTGGAACTTGTCATGATGCCCTTTCTGGGCGCCATCGGTGCACGATAAGAAGGGGAGGAAAAGATGATGGCGAACTTATCAGCTTGGTATTTGGCGTCCTCCGGCGTAGACAAGCTTTTCAGCCTCGTTCTTTGGTTGGCGGGCGTTGGACACTTCTGTGTTCTGATTGCCAGCTTCCAGGTGCCGACGCGGCTTCATTGGAACGAGGATCTGAAGCAGCTGACGCCGTTCAATCGCAAGCTGATGTGGGTTTATGGCGGATTCACTGTGTTTACCATCGCCGCTTTCGGAGTTTTGACCCTGGCCCTGCACTCCGAATTACTGCACGGCGACCGAGTGGCGCTGGCTTTAGCACTTTTCATTGGCGTGTATTGGACATTGCGCATCGTGGTTGAATTCTTCTATTACGACCTGGCTGACTGGCCGCGCGGACCGAGCATGGTGACCAGTCGCATTCTGCTGACCTTACTTTTCGTCTATCTGGCCGGCAGCAACCTGGCCTTGTTCTTGTGGAAAGTATTCGCACTGTAATCTCTGTGGACAAAGCGCTAGTCCGCGGCGTGAGCCGAGGCGCGGCGCAGGGGAAGGAAGACGGTGAAGGTGCTGCCGTGGCCGAGGGTGCTGCTCACTTCGATGCGCCCGCCGTGTTCTTCCACGATGCGGCGCGCGAGCGACAGTCCCAGGCCGGTGCCGTTGCCCTTGGTGGTGTAGAAGGGGCGGAAGATGTGGGGCAGGTGTTCCGGCCTGATGCCGCGTCCGGTGTCGGTGACAGCAATAGCGGCCACGCCGTTATGCCGTTCCACGGCCACCGTGATTTTTCCGCTGCGTTCCATGGACTGTATGGAATTGAGCAGCAGATTGAGCAGTACCTGGTTTACCTGGTTGCTGTCGTGCTCCACTTCCAGCGGCAAAGGGCCGGGGCGGAACTCAATGTCGATGGATTGGGAAAGCGCCTGCTGACGGGCGAATAAGACCGCGTGTTCGACGGTGGCATTAATGTCGGCGAGGCGGGTTTCCGGCGGCTTGGGGCGAGCGCACTCCAGGAGGTCGGAGACGATGCGGTTGATCTGCATCACTTCCTGGCGCACCTCTTTAACCACGGCGCGCGCCGGGCTGGTGGCAGGCAGGTCGCGGCCGATAATTTCGATGACGCCGGCAATGCCGGCCAGTGGATTGCGAATCTCATGGGCCAGGCCGGCGGCCAGTTCGCCCAGGGTGGCCAGGTGTTCGGCGCGCGACATCTGCGTCTGGTGCAGGCGCTGGATCTCGTCGCGGCTTTCCCGCAACTGCCGGACCATCTCATTAAAGTTGCGGCCCAGATCGCCGATCTCATCGTTGCGGTTGGCAAACCTGACTTCAGCGTCCAATTCGCCCGCGCCCACCCGTGCGATCTTCTCCTGCAATTCGCGCACGGGACGGTGAATCAGCAGGGCCAGGACGACGATCATCACCGCACAGATGGCCACGGCGCCGGAGCTGGCCACCAGCAGCACGGCATGACGCTCGGTTTGCTGCAGCGATACCGTGGCCAGCACGAAGAGGATGAGGCCATTGAGCAGCACCACCGCTACCGGCAAGACTGCCTTAATTTCCCAGCTGATGCGCACCGAGTGGCGACGCGGCGACTTTTCAGAAGCAAAAATGGCAGCAGGGTTTGCCGCCACCCTCCCGGATTGGTCAGGACTCGTATCAGGCATAGGCGTGCAATCCAGGTAACAGGTAGGTCACCCCGAAGAAGGTGAACATCACCACGGCAAAGCCCAGAATGGCGAAGTAAGCTGCGCGGCGCCCGCGCCATCCACGCGTAATGCGCATATGCAGATAGCCCGCATACACCAGCCAGGTAATGGCCGCCCAGGTCTCCTTCGGATCCCAACTCCAATATGCGCCCCAGGTGCGGTTTGCCCAGTAAGCGCCGGCGGCAATCATCAACGTAAGCAGGGGAAAGGCAATGCCGATGGTCTTGTAGGTGACCTGATCCAGAACCTCGGAGCTGGGCAACAGGCGTTCCAGGTCAGTCCGCCGCCACAAGAGCAGCAGGTACAGTAGTGAGATGAAGATTCCGCCTACCAGGCCGGAGAGAATGAACGGGCTGGCAGCCAGGCTGGTGGGAAACAGGCCATCAGCGTCGAGAGACGAATAGCTGCCGTTGGCGCGCGCCAGGAAAGCCGCCAGCGCGAGCACCTGCGCCAGAATGCTTACGAACACGGCGCGGTTGCCGATGGCGAAGAAGCTCTCATCGTTGCGCCAGCCGGCCAGCAGATAGCACACGAAGGGAGCGGCCACAGCCAGCGCCACCAGGCAGAAGAGCCATCCCAGGTCGGGAATGGTGACGAACAGGCGCACGCCGCGCTGCAGGAACATGTCCTGCTTTTCGGCGGCATCCCAGGCGGCCACGCTAAGGCCACCCCAACGCTCGAAGCGCGTCAAGATGCCGATGTAGCCGGCGGTCACCGCCAGGCTGGTGGCAGCGAGAAAGGTTTCTGTCTTCATCTTATCCTGGATCAGAAACATCAGAGCCAAAGCGAAACTGAGGGCACAGGCCGCATAAGCCAGCATGGCCAGGCTGACATGAACATGCAGCCAGGTGGATTGCAGTGCCGGCACCAGGGGGTGAACATCGGTGCGCAGCAGTTGCATGAGCACCACGCCCACGATGGCCACCGGCATGGTCACGCTACCGATCACTTTCACGCCGTACTTCTTTTCCGCCACCAGGGTCAGGGCAGCCAGGGTCCACACGAAGCTGAGCAGCATTTCATAGACGCTCGCGAACGGTGGGTGCCCGGCCACATACCAGCGGTGGGCCACGGCGGCCGTGTTGGCCAACAGGCCCGCCCAGGTTGCCAGCGAGGCATAACGCACATAGGAATCGGTACCGGTCACCCCGAAGCCCAGGTACAAGGCGCCGGCGCCGCCATAAAAAATGAGGGCGGCGTAGAGCAGGTTGGCTTCGGTGAAGAGGTTGCCGCTTTTCACCACATTCAGAAACGCCATGAACAGCAGGAAGGCGATACCCAGTCCTACCAGCACCACCAGCAGATTGCCGGGAGCTGCGGGTTGCCGTTCAACGCGAGTGCGAGCCATGATTTTTCCTCCCTTAAACGCTGGCCAGCGAGGCCTCGCGCACCGATGCGCGGCCTTGTGATTCTTCTTGCTTCAATTCGGTTTGCACTTTTTCCGCCAGGTTGCGGAAGCGCAGTTCAAAAGCGGCGCGATTTTTATTGCAGGCGCCGCCAATCCACAGCGCCGGGCGCCCGTGCTCATCGCGCATCACCATCGCCCAGAAGCGCATGTGCACCATATAAAACGCGGTAAACAGTCCCAGCGCCATAACCAGGCAGCCTGCCCACACCAGCCACTGTCCGGGCTCATGCGAAACCTGCATGCCGGTGAAGTAGCCCATGCGCAGGTCACGAAAGTTAAAGTTGTAGGGCGATTTGCTGTCGTGCGAGGCGTTGGGAAACTGCGGGAAAATCCAGACCAGGGCGGGTTGCTTGGCCTTCTTGCTGGTTACCTCCAACTGGATGGCGGGATTGTCGGGCTGATTGGAGCGGGCATAGATCTGGTTATCCTGGACGACGAAATCAGGAATGAAGCGCACCAGGCGAACCGAAGTTTGCGAATCAAGCTGAGCCGTCTCGTTCTGGCCGAGCGAGATCTCCTGGCCTGCTCCCAAAATCCCCGCCGGCGTGGCGGTCAGCATGACTTTATCCAGTTGTCCTGTCGAGCCGTAGCTCGACTGATAAACCCGGATGCCGCCGTAGACCAGTGGATCGTTGACTACAATCTGTTTACGATCCGCCTCGAGTCCGTCCTTCAGCACCACCAGGTTTGACCACCAGCGCTTGGGCGTGCCGTCGGAGTAATTCTCCTGGCCGGCTCCATCGCAGCGGATCGCAAAAGGTAGTGCCCGAGTGCTGCCATTTTGCATTTGAATCTGGCTAGCCAGCTGGCCGTTAGTAAGCGCCAGAAAACCGCGATAGCCCCACACAGCGTCTACAATCCCGCCCAAAAAGATGAGGAGCAGGCTGGCGTGCACGATGTACACCGCCAGCAGGGAGAAGCGGTTGCGCTCGGCGAAGAGGGAAACCTGGTTGTCCTCCACAACATGCTGGGGACGAAGGCCCTGCTTCTGGAAAATACGATGCGCTGCAGCCAGCGCCTGCCCTGCGTCACCCACCGGGATCTTCTTCTGTATAGGCAGCGCGGCGCGGAAGTGGGAGTCGGGGCGGCGATAGGGACGCGCGAAGAAGCGCCACACGTTGGGAAAACGCTCGACAGAAGCGGCCACGATAGTCAGGCACACCAGACTCAGGAGCAGCACGAACCACCACGCGTGAAAGACGTCGGTCAGACCCAGGCGATCGAGCCACGCCAGCATTTGCGGCGAATAGGCGCGCTGAATCTGGTCCCCGTCAGTGGTGGGCCGCTGCAGAATGAAAGTGCCGGCGGCGGCAGCGATCACTACCAGGATTAGCAATATGATGCCGGTGCGCACCGCACTAAGGGTTTGCCAGATGCGGCGTGCGGTCGAGCGAGTATTTCCCGCCATAGAGCCTTCCTTTCCGCTATTACAGGAGCACGCGGCGCGCCATCGCAGGGCAACACGCCAACAGCTTGCAAACCAGCGGCTTGCGCGTAACCAGGAAGGCGAAACCGAAGTGTAGGTGGGCCATATGGCGCAACCCACCGCCAGGTTGCTGGAATTTCACGCATTTCAGCAGGGAGAGTGTCGCCGGTCACATGCGCCTGTGATGCGAGTCCTATGGGCTGCGGTCAAAGACAGGAGAGCATAGTTCCAAACCGGAACGGTTCCAAATTGGGACAACTGGAGGTGTCTCTTGCGGGCCTTCTCCTATGCCAAACCGGGGTTGGGGCATTTCACGTGCCCCGCTGTGGAAGATAGCCCATTCGGGCAAGAGCAAAGCCTGAACAGCTTCTCCTCGCTGTTTGATTCTGCAGACGCATTCACCTCTGATTCAGCAACTTACAAGCAATGTGCTGCTGGTTCCAGGAACCGACCTTTTGCGGTCAGGCGCGTGCACTGCGCTGGTTGGAGGGTGAAGTGAAGTACACCGGCAAACGCGTAATGTTTCTCCTCCTGCTGGTTCTGGCATGGGGCTTGCCTGCGGCCACCGCTGA
>DATFDP010000143.1:0-54408 GCA_035252015.1 Terriglobales bacterium | reverse complement strand
GAAGCAGTTCCTCGCTGAAGACCCCTCTTTTTTACAGAGCGAGGAGACGATCCGCTGAGCGGAAGGCGATTTCCGCGTAAAGATGGGGCTGGCTCAGGTCAGCCCCATCTTTTTATCTAAGTCACAGGCCGGTAAAGTCTGAATCCAGGACGCCATTCCCCGTAGCCAACCAGCCACGTTAAGCTCGAGCCACCCATTTCTGAGGGGAAGCCGCGTGAACTCGCCGAGCAGAACGCCGGTGTTGGCTTTGCTGCCGGGCGGCCTGTTGCTGCTGGCCACCGCGCTGCTGCTTAATTTTCTCTCCCTGCCCCCCTCCAGTTATGCCCGGGTTCAGTTCGGCTTCTACATCGTGCTGTGCGCGGGGATTCTGCTCGCCTGGCGCTTCCGCTCCACCCGCGTTTTGTTCGCGTTGCTGGCTCTGTTACTGGTAGAGGAGGCCGCATTTGGCCCTTCCAATCTGAGCGCCGATCAGGTACGGGTCGCAATTGCCGCCTTTCTGTTGCCGGTTAGCCTGCTGGTCTTTTCCTTATTGCCCGAACGCGGTTTCACCCTGGATGCGATGGTGCCCCGCGCCGCTCTGCTGCTGATTGATTTTGTCGCTTTGGGTGTGAGCAGCGAATTCCACGGCATGCACAGGTTCAGCCTGCCCTGGGTGACTTCAGGGGTTTGCGCCGCTGCTACCCTCATTTTCCTGCTGCGCGCGTTCTTCTACCGTAGGAATCTGGAGAGCGGCTTTTTCTGGGGCATGCTGGCGGCGTGGCTCGCGTTGCGCCACGGAGGGGTTGGGGTGGCTGCCACCGCCTACCTGGGCACGGGCGCGCTCATTGTGGGGGCCTCTCTGATCGAGAGCTTCTATTTCATGGCCTACCACGACGAACTCACCGGCCTTCCCAGCCGCCGCGCCTTTAATGAAGCCGCCGCAGCGCTCGGCCGGCCTTACGCCATCGCCGTAGTGGATATTGACCACTTCAAGTCCTTCAACGACCTCTACGGTCACGACACAGGCGATGAGGTGCTGCGCATGGTCGCGGCACGGCTGGCGCAGGTCAGCGGCGGCGGACAAGCCTTTCGCTGCGGCGGCGAAGAGTTCGCGGTGTTGTTTCGCGATCGCGGTGCGGCAGAGACCCTACCCTATTTGGAGGAGCTACGGAAGGACATCGAAGAATCCGTCTTCTGCCTTCGCGGCGCCGATCGCCGGCGTCAAGTGCGCGGAGCCGACCGGCGTAACGCAGGCCGGCGCACCACCCGAAAACGGAAGATGAAGGTGGAACCGCCCTCTGCCGCCGATATCACCTCCGTTACCGTGAGCATTGGCGTTGCCGGTTCGGAACAGCTGAAGCTGGAGAAAGTTCAGCAGGTCATCGCGGCTGCAGACAAAGCTCTCTATCGCGCCAAGGCCGCTGGCAGAAACCGGGTGGAAGTGGCCGGGATGCAATCGGCCGGTTTCTCGAAAATGGCCGCCTCACGCCGTTAAACGGCGGTGTTGGCCCCACTACTTACAGAGATATTACCGAGCGCTGCAGGTCGGCCGGGGATTGGGGTGCATCAACCCTGGGCTCGCGCTGCCGCGGGCGCGGAGATTCCTTGCGGGCATACGGCTTGGGATGAGCTTTCTCGGCGTTACGCTTTTGCACCTCGTGCCCCTTCATAGCATTGAGTTGGGCGCTGTCGCTAAAGAGCTGCTTGATCAGCAACCTCTGCGATTCAATCGTATTGCCTTGCTCCACGATCAACATAGTCATGATTGAGTAGGCCACCAGGAACAGCACCGTAAGCACCGGCAGTAAGGTGTTTTTCCGCTTTGCAGTATTTGTGCTGTTCTCGCTCAAGAAGCACCCCGCTTTCAGTTAGAACGCTGACTTACTGTGGTAAGCACCTTCGGAGCCAGCCGATTGTTTCTTGTAACTGACTGTGAGCAATGTTCTTAGGCCCCTTTTTGCCGGACCTGCATGCGGTCCCAGTGCAACTCTCTGCACATAAATAGAAGCGGCAGATGCCGTGTCGGCTCAAATCGCTTGTCAGAAGCCCTTCGTTCCGGACCACTGGTTACTTTGGGAACCACCTGTCACATAGATGCAGTTCTCAGGCCCAGTAACTAAGAATTTCATAAAAGGCAGTGCTGTACCTGCCCGTGTCCTCCGTGGCCCAACAATTCCCCGGAAAATTCTTGATGCAGGTGCCGTTTCTTATGCGCCTGGTAAAACTTTCAACGCGCACGATTATCGGAACCATAGTGGTGTTGGTCGGCGTGGTGTAATGACTACGGCACCGGCGAAAAAAACCGGAACCGGGTGCATGGGCCGGAGAACCCAGGAACTGAACCGTAGGTCATGCAGCAACAGACGCTTACGCCACTTTTCCCACTTCCTGTACGGCCACGGCGGGAAGATCCACGGTAAAGGTCGAGCCTTTGCCGGGCTCGCTATGGAAGCTGATATCGCCGCCGTGAGCCAATAGCATCTTCTGCGCGGTGGAAAGGCCCAGGCCAGTGCCGGTAGGTTTGGTGGTGAAATAAGGCAAGAAGATCTTCTTCTGCTGCTCGGAGGGTATGCCCGAGCCCGTATCCTGCACACTGGCATAGACCTTGCCGCCGCGCTCCTCGCAATGCAGGGTCAGTTGCCCGCCTTCCGGCATGGCCTGGATGGCATTCACAATCAGGTTGGTGAACACACGGCGCAGATCGGCGGCATTAGCTCGCACCGGGCTCACCGGCTGGAATTCCGTAATTACGGAAAGATTGCTGACCCCGCGCCACATGGGCCGGGTGAGTTCCAGTGCGTCCTGCATAATTTGGCGCACGTCTAACAGCGCAGTCTCGCCCGTACCGCCACGAATGTACTCGCGTACGCGCTTGATGATTTCCGCCCCGCGTCGGGCGGAGTTATCAATCATGCTGAGGTAGAAGCGTTGGTCTTCGCTCTGTTCGGGGCGTGACTGCAAGAGCGCCGTCGCCTGGGTAATGGTGTTAAGTACGTTGTTGAAATCGTGGGCGATGCCGGAAGCCATCTGCCCGATCGCGAGATGGCGCTCCGTATCGGAAACCCGCCGCTGCAGCTGGTTGATTTCGGTGACGTCGCGCACCAGCAGCAGGGCGCCGATGATTTCGCCTTCACTGTCGCGCATGGGATTGGCGGAAACCAGCGCATCTACGACCGAGCCATCAGCGGGATTGGAAAGCGAGCGCGCTTCATTCTGTATGGTTTCGCCGGCCAGAGCCCGCGTGACCGCCAGGCTGGAGACTGCCGCGGGCTGCTCATGCTTGTACACACCCAGGTGCCGGGCCAGGAAGTTCGCGTGCGCGCCCGTCAGTTCCTCGCGCGTACAGACGCAAATCTGCTCGGCGGCGCGGTTCACGTCGGCCACCCGGGCATTGCGGTCGAAGATGAACACTGCCTCCGGCATGCTTTCCAGCAGGGTAGAGAGTTCCAGCAATTGCTCGCGCGCCGCCTGCCGCTCCCGGCGCCTGGTCTCCATGAGATAGATGACCGCCACCGCGACCACGGGAAAAATCGCCAGCTTGGCGTAATTGTGCAAATGCTCGTTGACGATGAGGTGGGTGTTCATCAGCCAGAATGAGCCGGCGATGCAGATGCCCACGCTCAACAGCGCCGGGCCAAAGCCGGCATAAGCTTCCACCAGGGCCACAAAGGCGAGGAACAGCAGGGGGATGTAGCCCACCACCTTCTCCAGTCCTAACACTACGCCGAGGGCTACTCCGCTCACCAGCACAGCGAAGAGATAGGCGAGCAGGGGCCGATTTCGCAGCCACGAACGCATACAGTTTCCTACCTTTCCTTAGATGAGTTTCCGACTGTTTCAGCAACATCCGCGGGCAGAGACATGCAGTGTTCTTTTCCCAAAGTGGCAGTAGAAGCGTCCAAGCAGCTGGCCAGCACCAGAGGGCCCAGATTGCAAGTGTTTGAGGAGGCGGGAGATCGAGTCCTTGACGTCAATTGCAATTAGCGATATTACTATTGCTGATTGCAATATGAAGCTGGGCGAGAAAATCCGCTACCTGCGCGAAGTCGAGGGCACGCTGCGCGGTTATGGCCGCGCCTTCACCCAGCAGGAGATTGTGCGGGCAGTAAAAAAGGAGATGGGCAAGAGCATCAGCCAGTCCTATCTTTCGCAGATCGAAAGCGGCGCCCGCCCTCACCTGACCAACTCCACCCGCATGCTGCTGGCGCACTTCTTCAAGGTGCACCCCGGTTACCTGGTGGACGATCCCGAAGGCTTTCACAACGAATTGATCTCCGACCTGGGCGCGCTGGAGGACAAGCTCGACCTGTGGCTTATCAACGGCGCCGAGCGCTTTCGCCGCGACATTGAGGTCAGCCAGGCATTACTGGAAGCGGCAAAGCACGAAGATTCTCGGCGTTGCCTGGTGCTGCTGGGCGCCATTCTGGAAACCCCCCATCTGGTGGACCGCCTGCTGCAAGTGTTGAGGCCCGAGCATCACCGCCACGGGAACCATGCTGCCGAATTGGCTCTCAAAGGCAACGGGCAAAGGAGGCGAGAGTCATGACCTGGGAAAATTTTTATCTGGTCTGCTTTGTGGTGGGCTTCGCCTTCAGCGTGATTTCGTTCCTGGGTGGCGGGATGCGGTGGCACTTGCCCTTCAAGTGGCACGTGGGGCACACCGGCGCGCACGTTCACGCTGCGCCTCACGCGCACGTGGGGCCTGGAGGCGGCGCCCAGGTGTCAGTATTCAATTTCCTGACCCTGACTATCTTTCTGGCCTGGTTCGGCGGTACCGGCTACCTGCTCACTCGCTATTCAACCGTATGGTTCCTGCTTGGACTAGGAGTGGCCCTCTTCAGCGGTATTGGCGGAGCGGCCATCATTTTCGCTTTTCTCAAAGCACTGATGGCCAGCGAACACCCGATGGATCCCGCTGACTACGAAATGGTGGGCGTGCTCGGCAAAGTGAGCAGTCCCATTCGCGCCGGTGGCACGGGAGAAATCACTTATACCCAGGGCGGCACGCGGCACGCCGCGGGCGCGCGCAGCGAGGACAGCAGAGCCATTGCCAGAGGCTCGGAAGTGGTGGTTACCCGTTACGAACATGGGATCGCGTACGTGCGACGTTGGGACGAGATGGCGGGCATGGAAGATGCGCCCCCGCAGCAGGCCTCGAGTTCCACCGCCGGGGGCAAGGAAGGCAGCTAACCATGGGACGCACCCTCTATCGGTTGTTCAGTTGGCTGCTCTGGCTGGGCTTGCCTGTGGTTGCCCTGCGGTTGTTCACCGTGTGGGACCGCCTGCCCATGCGCCTGGCCACGCATTTTGACTTAGCCGGCCGTCCCAATGGCTGGATGTCGCCCAATGGTTTTCTGGCTTTCACTCTGGTTACAGTTACGGCGATAGCCGCTATCTCCATCATGGCGGCCTACCGCGCCTCGCAGCCCGACTTGTCGGCCTGGACGCTACTGGGATTCTTCTACGTTGTGGTTGGCATTCTCTACGGCGCCGCCGACAGCATCGTCAACTACAACCTCTACGGGCGCGGCGTGCGCGTAGCGCCTTACCTGATCGCGGGCTTTGGCTCGCTGTTCGTGCTGCTGGTGGTTTATATCGGCACGCGCCGCGGTCCGCAATTGCCGGCCGAAAGCCTGGTCGCGGACGAAGTCCACGCTTCCCGGCTGTGGGCGCTGGTGCTTGCCCTGCCGGTCGTACTTTTGGCGGTGCTGGCCGCGGCCGCTTCCAATGTGACGGTTCGACTGGTCCTGGTTCTGCCGATCATGCTTCTGGTGATGGCCGTCATCATGGCCTGGAGCGGCTTTCATTACATCTTCAGCGACTCCGGGTTGGAAATTCGTACCCTGGGCTTCCGCCTGAGGACGATTCCTGTGTCCCAGATTCGGAACTACACGGTTGACACTTGGGGCGCGGCCGGAGGCTACGGCATTCGCGGCGTGGGCAATACCCGCGCCTACGTCTGGGGCAAGAAGGGCGTTCGCATTCATCTTTGGGACGGCGAGGTTTTCCTTGGTCATCGCGAGCCTGAACGGCTGGTGCACGACCTGGACGCAGTCATGAGTTTTGCGCATTGATGCGGTTCTTAGGAGGCGTTATGCAGTTGGCATTCGGAGTTTGGGTGATCGTGGGCCTGATGGTGCTTGCCTTCATGCTCCTCATGAGTCTGCTGGCAAGGTTATATCGCAAGGCGGGTCCGCACGAAGCGCTGGTAGTGTACGGCTTCCGGGGCACGCGCGTTATCAAAGGCCACGGCACGATTATTTTCCCAATGGTCGAAAACTGCCGCGGGCTTTCGCTGGAGCTGATGTCGTTCGACGTGGCCCCGCAGCAAGACCTGTACACGAATCAGGGCGTGGCCGTCACGGTGGAGGCGGTGGCGCAGATCAAGGTGAAGTCGGACACGGAATCCATCCTGACCGCGTCTGAGCAGTTCCTTACCAAGACGCCGCAGGAACGTGAAGGGCTCATCCGACTGGTGATGGAAGGGCACCTGCGCGGCATCATCGGGCAGCTGACGGTGGAGCAGATCGTCAAGCAGCCGGAGATGGTTTCCGAGCGCATGCGCTCCACCTGCGCCGACGACATGAACAAGATGGGGCTGGAGGTGATTTCGTTCACCATTAAGGAAGTGCGGGACAAAAACGAGTACATCACCAACATGGGCCGGCCAGACGTGGCCCGCATCAAGCGCGATGCCGATGTGGCCGCCGCCGAAGCCGACCGCGATACTGCCATCAAGCGGGCGCTGGCGACGCGCGATGCTGCCACCGCCAAGGCGCAAGCCGACCAGGAGCGCGTGCTGGCGGAAACTCTGTCGCTGGCCAAGCAGGCGGAGTCGCAGCGTGACCTGGAGGTCAAGAAAGCGCAGTACCAGGAAACGACCAAGCGGCAGCAGGCGCAGGCCGACAAGGCTTACGACATCCAGTCGAACATCATGCAGCAGCAAGTGATTGCGGAGAGCGTGAAGGTGCAGCAGGTGGAGAAGGAGCAGCAGGTGAAGGTGCAGGAAGCTGAGATCGCGCGCCGCGAGAAAGAGCTGATCGCCACTGTGCTCAAGCAGGCGGAAATCGAGCGCCAGCGCATAGAGACGCTGGCCGAAGCCGAAAAGCAGCGGCTGATGATGGAAGCCGACGGGCACGCCGCCTCCATTCGCGCCCAGGGCCAGGCGGAAGCGGAAATCATCTTCAAAAAGGGCGAGGCGGAAGCCAAGGCCATGAACGTTAAGGCCGAGGCCTACCAGGAGTACAACCAGGCCGCGGTGGTGGACAAGCTCATTACCAGCCTGCCCGAGGTGGTGCGCGCCATGGCTAGTCCGCTGGCTAACGTGGACAAAATCACCGTGGTCTCCACCGGCAACGGCGACGCTGCCGGCATGAGCAAGGTGACCGGCGATCTGGCCAAGATGGCGGCGCAGGTGCCCGCGCTTTTCGAGACGCTTTCCGGCATGCAGATGTCGGAGCTGTTCTCCAAAGTGCGGCTCATCGGCGACAAGTCCCCCAAGCCGGATGGGCCGCCGCCGACGCTGGATGGGAAAGGCACTGATGCCCCGCCGAAGGCGCAGGCGGCAGGGAAGTAAACATTCTGCTGGCTAGCTGGCGGTTTTGACTGTCAGCTAGCCAGCCAGTCAGCTAGATAGCTAAGGAGGTTTGTCATGGCACTACTAGAGCGGGTTTCTACTCTGATTCGCGCTAATCTCAACGACCTGATTGACAAGGCCGAGGATCCGGAAAAGATGATCAAGCAGGTGATCCTCGATATGCAGAACCAGCTCTTGCAGGTGAAGACGCAGGTGGCCATCGCGCTGGCCGACCAGCACCTGCTGGAGAAAAAGCAGAAAGAAAACGAAGAGCGCGCAGCCGACTGGATGCGCCGCGCGGAAAAGGCGGTGGACAAAAAGGAAGACGACCTGGCGCGCGCCGCCCTGGAGCGTTCCATGAGCTACCGTCAGATGGGCGAGAGTCTTCAGCAGCAGGTGGCCGACCAGAAGACGGAGGTGGAGAACCTGAAGGGCGCGCTGCACAAGCTGGAGCAGAAGCTGGCGGAGGCGCAGACCAAGAGCGACTTGCTGCTAGCGCAGCATCGGCGGTCGCGGGCAGTGTCGAAGGCAACCGACGCGCAGTTTCGCGTGCGCGAGCACGACCACGGCGCCGGGTTCGACCGCATGAAGGAGAAAGTAACGCGCGCCTCAGCCGTGAGCCAGGCAAAAGCCGAGCTCGCCGGTAATAGCGTAGAGGATCGCCTGGCCGCGCTGGAGAAGGAAGACGAACTGGACCGGTTGCTGGCGGAGCTGAAGGCAAAGCGGGGCGCGACCGCGTAAACGGCATCTCATCCTGAGCGAGGGCGCGGCACAACAATCCGCGCCCGAGTCGAGGGCTAAAGCCCGAGTTCAAACCACCGTCTGATTCCACGGACTGAAGTCCGGGGGCGTTCAGGAGATGCAAACTGACAGTTGAGAACTTCCCCACATTTGCCCGTGACCTCTGTTGGAATCAAATTTGGCCGGCACCGCCGTCCACGGGAATTTCGGCACCCGTCATGAACGAAGCGTCGGAGGAGGCGAGGAAGGCAACCGCGCCCGCCACCTCTTCCGGCTGGCCAAAGCGCTTCATCGGAACCCGGCTGAGAAGGTTTTTCGCCAGTTCGTCCATCTCTTCTGTGGAAAGGCCGGTGCGCGCAAAGCCGGCAGGCGTGTAGATGGGCCCAGGGCTGACGGCATTGACCCGAATTCCGCGTTCCACCAGTTCCGCCGCTAGGGAGCGGGTAAAAGAACGAAGCGCGGCTTTGGTTGCCGAGTAAACCGAGCTGTTCACGATACCTTTCTCGTCGGCAATGGAGGTGTTCAGGATGATGGAGGCGCCATCGTTCAGGAAGGGAAGCGCTTTTTGAATGGTGAAGTAGGCGCCCTTGGCGTTGATATCGAACAATTCGTCGAAGAGTTTTTCCGTGGTGCTGCTTATGGGAACGAACTTGTAAATGCCGGCGTTCACAAACAGTACATCGATTTTGCCCAGCTTCTGGAAAACAGTGGCATACAGCCGGTCGAGGTCCTCGCCTTTGGCGACATCGGCTTCGATGGTGAGCACTCCGTTGCCGATGTTCTTCTGCGCTTCGGCCAGGGTTTGCGGATTGCGTCCCGTAATAGCCAGCTGCGCGCCTTCTTCCTGCAGCCGCTTCGCGGCCGCTAATCCGATTCCGCTGTTGCCTCCTGTTACCACCGCGACCTTGCCTTCGAGCCGTTTCATAATCCCCTCAAAACGAACTGATTTCAGCGTCGAATTGGCAACAAACTGTGTGAATTTCAACGCTCGGGCATTTAGATGAGCATCTAAATATAAAGTTTCATGATTCTGAACTTAGCGAAGAGAGGCACGAATCTCTGGTAAGCTGCACCCGCAAGGCTATGGACCGCTCGCAGATTCAGCAGATCTCCAAGGCGCTGGCGGATGAAACCAGGCTCAGAATTTTTGAGGCCATCTCCGCCCGGGAAGAGATGAATTGCGGCGAAATCGTCTCCCTGAGGGGGGTGACGCCGGCTACTGTGTCGCATCATCTCAAGGTACTTCAGGATGCTGGTCTCATCGAAACGCGCAAGCATGGATTGTTTGTCTACAGCCGCGTTGTACCCGACGTGATGGAAGCCTACACGCAGGCGCTGGCCAGGATTGTTCACCGCGCGGGAAGTAGGGGAAAATCGCACGCACACGGACAGAAGTAAGGGAAAGCGGACAGAAGTAAGGGAAATTTCAACCATCGCAACATCGAGCAACGAAACCTCGCGCGGCGCTTTTCTGTGGATTTCTCTAATCTGATGGAAACAACGGAAGAATATTGGATTGACTTTCCGCGCGAGCAGCGTAGAACTCCCTTACCGTCTCACAAAATTTCACTTGCACAGAAAAGGAAATCTCTTCTCATGCGCGAACTACTTCGCAACTGCTGGTCAGACGACGAAGGTCAGGATATCGCCGAGTACGCAGTCATGTTGGCCGTCATTCTGGTGATTGTGGTCGGCACCATACGGCTGATTGGCGGGCAGGCCAACAATGTATTTTCAGAGACGGCGAGCTCCATCGGTGGATGAAGCCCGATATTTAGGGCTTCCGCACCCCCCAACCTGGGAGTTCTAACGGATATTGTACGTGCTATCGCTAAGCGGCGGCTGCCGAGGTTCGCTCTGCTGATGGCGGGAGCGCGAGCAGGGCGACTCCGATGAAAGCCAACCCGCCCACGGCTGCCATCAGGCCTGTGCGTTCGGCCGGAGTCTCGACTGCGAGAACGGCCATGACCGCACCGTGAGCAAAGCTCGACCAGGCATTTGGGATCGGGCGTAGGGAACCTACTGCTTGGCGTGCGCCTCTCCCAGCATGATTATTTTGGTATCGCTGCCAAACTTTTTGTAATCGCGGTCCGTAATATCCACGTTGAAATCAAAGTTTTTGAGCAGAGCCAGGCGAAGATCCGCATTCAGAGCGATGTGCTTTTGCAGCCAGACTTCGTTATTGACCCGAGTCTGCTCAATCACGATGCGCGAACCTCTGTGCACGCGCAGCAGGAATAGTCCGAAAGAAACCGTATCAATGCACTGTATGTCCAGTTTTTTCCACTGCGCTTCGTCCTTATCAATCCAGGCGCGAAAGCGGAACTTGGGCAGGATTTTGGCCTCTTTCAGGTGCGGTTTGTAATCCGGCTTGGGCTCGGCATCAATCACGTAGTTTTCCCGCCCGTCGAGGATTTCCATGCCCAGGAAGCGGAAGTTGTAGGCGTCGGCCACCTCGCCCACAAATTTTCGGCTATCCTCGCGATCTTTTTCCTTTTTCTGCAATCGCTTCTCGCGATCCTCCGCCGATTCCTTCCTGCGCTTATCAATCAGCTTCTGAATTTTTTCATCTTCCTTCCGGGCTTCTTTCTCGGAAAGCGGCTTGTCGGCCTTAGAGATAAGCTTCTGCACTTGCTCGCCGTAGATCACCATCACATCGTAGGTTTTGATCTCCGTGGACTTGACTCGGCCCTTGCCGTCTACCCGGCGATCTTCCTCGCGCTCGACATACGTGTAGTTGCGCTGCTTCTTGTCATCCTCCATGTCGTGGTCGGCTGTGGTGCGAATAAGTTGGCGAATCTGGTCCTGGGAGAGCGACGGCGCAGTCAAGGCGGTAGTGACGCCCGCCTGAGGGGTGTTCTGGGGAGTGTTCCCCGCCTGGCCAAAGGCCATGGCCGAAAGAAGAGCGGCAAGAAGCACGGATTTGAACCGCATGTTCATGATTACGCAATCGGAACCAGCGGGAGTTCCATCAAAATGACTAAGTGGCGTAGGTGCAAGTGCAGGTCCATCAGGGCTCTTCGCAAGTACCTGAAACAGAACGGGATGCCACAGTTTGAGGGCTGAGGTAGTGCCGGAAAATGTCCGGATGCGAACTCGCCTGTTCGAAAGCGCACAGTTGGGAGGCGGGTGCTGGTTCAATGGGAAAATCGCAAGCACCTTCGCTTGGCGCTCCCTCGTGAAACTTGGTCGCGCCACCGTGCTTTTCTTCTACGCGTCCGGGGGCTCACGCCGTGGGCTAAATTATGTTTGCCCTGCGGGCTGAGTCTTGTTCCAGCAATTGGTTTGAATCAAACCAATCGTTTCAAAGCGAGAAAAGGACAAGGGGACCTTTACTTCCCCCCCAGCACCAGCTTGGCGATGGTCTGCAGCTGCATATTGGAGGTGCCTTCGTAGATCTTTCCGATCTTGGAATCGCGGAAGTACTTCTCCACCGGATAATCCTTGGTGAAGCCGTAGCCGCCGTAGATTTCCACGGCCAGCGAGGTTACACGCTCGGCCACCTGCGAGCAGAAGAGCTTGGTCATGGCCGCTTCCTTGACGAAGTTCATGCCGGAGTCCTTCATGCGGGCGGCGTTGTATACCATCATGCGGGCGGCTTCGATCTCGGTGGCCATCTGCGCCAGCTGAAACTGGATGCCCTGGAACTCGGCAATGGATTTGCCGAACTGCTTGCGTTCCTGGGCGTATTTGGCTGCGTACTCCCAGGCGCCGCGGGCACAGCCTGCCATCTGCGCGCCAATGCCGATGCGGCCTTCGTTCAGGGTTTCGATGGCGATCTTGTAGCCTTTGCCCACGTCGCCCAGCACGTTCGTTTTTGGCACGCGGCAGTCTTCCAGGATGAGCTCGCAGGTGCTGGAGGCGCGAATGCCGAGCTTGTCTTCTTTTTTGCCCACGGAGAAGCCGGGGAAGTCGCGCTCCACCAGGAAGGCGGTGATGCCGCGGTAGCCGGCGTCCGGGTCCACGGTGGCGAACAGCACATAGAGGCCGGCTTCCTTGCCGTTGGTGATCCACAGCTTGCGCCCGTTGAGCACGTAGTCGCTGCCGCGCAGCTCGGCTTTGGTCTGCAGCGCGAAGGCGTCCGAGCCCGAGCCTGCCTCGCTGAGCGCGTAGGCGCCTACCCACTCACTGGCCATGCGGGGCAAGTAGCGCTTCTTCTGCTCCTCAGCCCCCCAGCGCAGCAGCGCATTGTTCACCAGCGTGTTCTGCACGTCTACGACCACCCCGGCAGAGGCGTCCACACGCGACATCTCCTCGACCGCCAGCACCGCCTCGAAGAAAGTACCGGCTCCGCCGCCGTACTGCTCGGGAATCTCGATGCCCATCAACCCCAGCTCGAAGAACTGGTGGACGAGGTCCTTGTCGAAGACGCCCTTTTCGTCCATTTCGCGCACCAGGGGGCGGACCTTGTCCTCGGCGAACTGGCGAATATTGTCTCGAAAGAGAACTTCGTCTTCGGTCAGCGCGGTGAGCGGGGCGGGCGCGGCGGGCCGCTGCAGAATGGTTTCAGGCATGGACATTTCCTTCGAACATAGATGTGTAAACAGAGATTGTACTCAATTGCACGCCTGGAGAGGGGATGAGGACGCGAATTTGGGGCTTGGGAAGCAGGGAAGCACAAGGTCCCTCGACTCGCGCTCATTTCGCTTAGCTCAATTCGCGCTCGCTCGGATGACAGTAGAAAATTATTTGCCGCGATAGACGATCCTTAGCGCGTCGCTGGTCAGGATACGTCGAATCTGGTTGCGGGCGTGAACCGACCAGGGGCCAGCACTATCCAAGCGCACATAGGCGCGCCAGTGTTTCAGGGCCTTGCGTGGCTGCTTTATCTTCTCGTAGGCCAGCGCCAGGTTGTAGTGCGCATCGCCATAGGTGGGCGCTAGCATCAGCGCGGTGCTGTAGGCCTTGATCGCCTCCGGCACCCGACCCGTCTCATCCAGCACATTGCCCAGGTCGAAGTAGGCCAGGGCGTAACGAGGGTCGGCCTCAATGGCGGCACGGTAGTGGTGTTCCGCCTTGGCGAAGTCCTGGCGGTTATAAAAGATTGTGCCCAGGTTGATGTGAGTGGCCGCGTGCTGCGGCTCCAGCTCCAGCACCTTTTCGTAGACCTCAATGGCTTCGGCTTGGGTGGACGGTTCCTCTTCCAGCGCGATACCGCGGGCGAAAAGCTCGGCCACACCCTCGTCAGCGGTGATGGCGCGCAGCTTGGGGTTGGCGGCGACCACCTTGTCGGCAGGGTCAAAATCCATGACGAACTGCCCGGCGATGGGCTCAAGTGCTTTGCCTTCATGGCGGAAGACCACCCGCGCGCCGGTGGAGTAAGCGCCCGCCTCTAGCAGTGGGTTTTCCATGCCCGCCACCTGCTTCTGCATGGCCTGCAGCGACTCGCGTATCACCGCGGGGCGTACCCGCCGGGCGCACAGGTCGCGCACCTTTTTTACCTGCAGAAGGTCGAAAAAGGAGTAGGTATCAGCAGGAGCGAGGAGTCCGGCCTTTTCCCATGCCGTCAGCTGTCGCGCTGTTAAGCGCAGGATACGCAGCAGGTCAGTTCGACTGTATCGGTGCACGGCTTTTGAGGTTCTTCCTGCGCGTATTATGTTGAGACGGTGACGTATTTGGCAATAGGGAACTTGGCTTAATTGTGGAAAATCAGCACCTTGGGAGCCAAGAGTGGAACTAGTTTTGCACTCGCGGCAGAGGAAATGTGGAATTCGAGGGCAAGCTTCGGATGGCTGGCAGGGTAGGCGGCTCGTAGAGTTGATTTGATCATCTGTTGGAGGAGGGAAGTGATGCCGTCTGTGTTGCCCGTTCATCAAAGCGCCGGGACTGAGGCTGCGATGGCGCCAGTGAAATTGAGTGCCAGTGTCTCCAGGCGCGTTCAGCAATTCGACTGGAGGGCGCTGGAGCGGGCGCTCACCGAAAACGGTTACGCCCAGACCGGCCCCTTGCTGACGGCGGAGGAGTGCCGGGAGCTGATAACCCTTTACCCAGACGACGCCCGCTTTCGCAGCCACATTGACATGGCGCGCTTTCGGTTCGGGCTGGGCGACTACAAGTACTTTGCCGATCCGCTGCCCGAGACGATTCAGGAGCTGCGTGCGAGTCTTTACCCTCCGCTGGCGCAGATCGCCAACCGCTGGATGGAAAACCTAGGCAGCCGCGAGCGCTTTCCCGCCCAGATCGAAGAATTCCTGAAAATTTGCCATCGGCACGGGCAGAAACGGCCCACGCCGCTGCTTTTGCGCTACTCAGCAGGCGGCTACAACTGCCTGCACCAGGATATCTACGGAGAAGTGGCCTTCCCTCTGCAGGTGGCCTGCTTCCTCAGCGAGCCTGGGCGGGACTACACGGGCGGCGAGTTTCTGCTGATGGAGCAACGGCCGCGCGCGCAATCCAAAGGCCAAGTGATTACGCCCCAGCAGGGCGAGGCGGTTATCTTCACCACGCGCTACCGGTCGGTGCGCGGCAGCCGTGGCTACTACCGCGTGAACATCCGCCACGGCGTAAGCACCGTGAAGTCAGGCGAGCGCTACACGCTGGGCATCATCTTCCACGACGCAAAGTAAAAGCGTCGTCGCGCTACCTTCCCAACGGTTACGTGCCGCCGCTTACAAAAATACTTCATGACCATGGTATGAATAACCATTAGTAAAGGAGCTTGCCGTGAGAACTATTCCTGCGGGCGCATTCAAGGCACAGTGCTTGGCGATCATGGACGAGGTCCGGGCCAGGCGAGAGGGGGTGTTGATCACCAAGCATGGCAAGCCGGTAGCCAAGCTGGTGCCCGCCGACGAAGAGGCTGACAGAATCTACAATTTTTTGCGCGGCAAAGGCGAAATTACGGGCGATATTATTGCGCCGGCCATAGATGACTGGGGACGGCTGCGGTGATTCTTGTGGATACGCACGTGGTGGTGTGGCTAGCTCTGGACGCAACCCAGCTTTCACCTAAAGCCCAAACCGCGATTGACCATGCGCGCAAACGAAGATGGCCTCGCCGTATCCAATATCACGCTCCTGGAGCTTACCAGCCTGGTAAGCAAAGAGCCTATCCGCCTCGACATCAGCCTGGAATCGTTTCTGCGGGAAGTTGAGGCGCGGTTCGCGGTGCTGCCCATCACGGCTCGAGCCTGCCTCATGGCCCTGAAGCTCCCTCCGGCTTATCCCAACGATCCCGCCGACCGAATTATCGAGGCACAGCGCTGGCCGAGGGCTTGTCCCTGATTAGCGCAGACCGGGCCATTCGCTAGACAAAAGCGCTGAAAACAATCTGGTGAAATCGCAATCGACATTACCTTAACGCCCACTTCTCTGCGCGCCTGCGGCCGCCGTCGTCGAGGCGAATTCCTCTCCCATCCAATGCTGGAAGGCGGTCATGTTTTGCGGGCGGCCCAGGAAGTTACGCACCAAGGTGTTGGCCGAAACCGACCCGCCCGGCTCCAACACATCGCGCCGATAACGCATGGAAGTTTCGCCCGCGAGCAGGTTCGCGGGATCAAACTGGGCGAAGAAATCTTCCGCAATCACCTTGTCCCACAGATAGGTGTAATACGCGGAGGAGTAGCCCCCCAGGTGACCGAAAGAGGCGTACATGTGGATGCCGCGGAAGGGAACAAAGTGCGTGTAGTCGCGGGTGGCCTGCGGGCACACCGTCTCGATATCAACATTCTCCGGCTTGGTTCGATACAGCTCGTAGGAAATGGCGGTATACGCATTCTGCTGCTGCACCCACATAGCGCGGCCGAAAGCGGAAGCGCGGTTCATGCGCGCCACCAGTTCGGTGGGAATGGGCTCGCCGGTCTGGTAATGACGGGCGAATGACGCCAGCACCTGGGGGCTGCGCATCCACTCCTCCAGCATCTGCGAAGGCGCTTCACCAAAATCGGCTTCCATGCTGATACCGCTGATTCCAGCCCAGGCCTGCTGTCCGCCCAGAATCCAGTGCATGAGGTGGCCGAACTCATGAAAGAACGTGACTACGTCGCCGTATTCCATCAGGCCGGGGTCAGTCGCCGTGGGCACGGCAAAGTTGCACACCAGAATGGCCTCCGACAACTGCTTCCCCTTAATTCCATCGAGCACCGGGGCCATCTCGGCGTGGCTGTACTTGCCGGCGCGGGGATGCAGGTCGAGGTAGAAGCGGCCAATCATCTTGCCGCCGTCGAGCACGTCCCAGGTTTCAACTGCCGGATCCCAGGAAGGAACGCCGTTCTCCTGACGAAATGTGAGGTGGAACAGAGTCGCCGCCGTGTCCAGAATGCCCTGCTTGACGCGGGCGAAAGGTAGATAGGGGCGCACCGACTGGGAATCAAAGTTGTATTCCGAGCGCCGAACCTGTTCCTGCAGGTAGGAAACCTCGTAGTCGTTTACTGAAGTGGCTTGCGGGTCGAACTTCTTTTTCTGCGCCAGGAGCAAGGCGAACTCGCGGTCGGCTACCGGCTGCGCGGCGCTCTTTACTTGCTGGATGAAGTCGCCGATATTTCCGCCTTTCTGGATCATCTTGTCAGCAGCGTTGTAGTCAGCCCATGACTTGTAGCCCAGTAAGGTCGCGATCTGGTAGCGGGTCTGCATCATCTTGCTCAGCACTTCGTGGTTCTTGGGATAGGCGCGGGTGTTGAAGGCCTCCCACAAGCGGCGGCGCAGCGCGTCACTCTTGGCGAACTTCAGCGCGGGAAGAATGTCGGGATAATCCGTGGTGATACGCACCTTGCCGTCAGCGCCGGGTTTGTGGCGATCAATGTAGTCCTGCGGCAAACCTTCCAGTTCCTTCGGGTCCGCCTCCACCGTTTTGGTTCCATCAGAAATATTACGGTCGAACATCGATTGCTCGTCGGTGAGCTGGTCGTTCAGCTGTTTCAGGCGGGTGCGGGTGGCGTCATCTTTGTCCACCCCGGCCAGACGGAATTCCAGGAGCTGCCGCCGGACGTAGTAGCGGGTGGCGGCATCGGCGCGGGAGACATCCAGCCCGGCGAGCGCGTGGTACGCATCCTGGTTCAGGGCCAGAGCCGTCTGCGCCGCGCTCACTTTGCGCACCATCTCCGTGGCCTGGTCGCGAAACTTGGCGTCGGGGTGCACCTGCTGCATCAGCGAAGCGAAATAGTTGGCGCTGTTCAGCTGGCGGTTGGCTTCGTCAAAGGGCGCAAGCGTGTTGTCTACCGTCCGCGCTCCCTTGACTGCGAGAAGGCGGTCCACGGCCTGCTGAGCGGCGGCCAGACGATCGTTCTCAACCTTGTCGAAACCGGCGACGTCGGGCTTCGCGTTCCACAAAGGGGGTTGCATTTTGCTCCAGTCCTGGGCTCCAGCGGTGACGGTGACAAATAACAGCAGAAGCAGGGTGCTAAGACGCATGGCGATGGGCATGAAGATCCTCGGTCGGCTGAGACTATCTAAACAAAGACGGGGAAAGAAGTAAAAAGTCAACCAACCAGACCAAAGTAGCCGCGCAATGAGAGGTTCATCTTGCGTTGTAGACGGTGTGTTTTTCAAAAGCAGCCAGCGCATGCTCATGATGCGCAATATGTTTTGCTCTGCGGCTTCTTAGCCCGTGGGAATTGGGATCCGGCAGCACAGAGCTGCTCACGCAATTTTTCTCGTCGGATTCCCCCGCGCGCTGCTGGCATCTAGCTCTGCGCGAATTCAACCTGCCGCCTAAACTCGCTTGACCGAGATCTCACCACCTGAAGTATTTCCTTACCTTCCCTCAGTGCAAGGAAAATAAGGCTCGCTTTGCCCCGCTCGCAGCCGTTCGAAAACGGAGGACTGAACCAGCTTGTATTCGTTCGGCGCGGCACTGAGTTGATAGTGTTGCCATTGCATCAGTCCAAAATCTTTTGCCAGGTAATAGAGTTCCTTGTCGCGGCAGGAATCATAGTGCTCGTCGCAGTTATAGCGATAGCTCACGACCACAGTGGGCGCGCCGCGTCCCAGTGCCTTCCAGTTCATGAGATAAGGACCCCAGACCTCGTTTACGCCCTTGCGCAAGCTCTTCACCGTGTAGTCTGAACAACTTGAGAATGCCCGGTAGCGGGTATCCGGCACGGTGATGGTCGCGTCCTTGCCCCCCTTTAATGCCAGGCAGCGTGGCGCCAGCGGCTCATTTTTGCCATCGAACTCTTTGAAGCTGGCTGGGCTGCTCCAGCCGTTCTCGGTAATCCACAAATAGATATATCGTGTGTCGTAAAGCTGAATGTCCCAGGGCCAACCCTTGGCGCTCTTGGTCCAGTAAAAGCGGTCCCTGAGCACAGTTGTGTACAAGGGGTTGTGATTGCCTTCCGCGTGCAGGGAGGTATCGCGCGGAGTGAACCAGCGCAGCATATCTTCTTCTCCGGCCGGACATTGCAGGCGTTCGGGACCGGGCAAATTAGCCGGCGGTGCAGTAACCGGCGGCCGCCGCGCGCAGCCTGTCAGCAGCAGGAGAAGAAGAAAGCAAATTCCCAGCCTCATCTCTCTCCAGCATACCAAGTTGCCGCCCTTGTCCGTCTGTCATGGGCGAAGGCAGGGCGTCGTTACTTTCGCTAGCTCGAAGGGTGCGGCAGCGCCATTTATGTCTTCCATTCACGCCGTAACTATCCAAGAATAGCTACAGATGCATCCGCAATCCAATGTTCTGACGCCGGCCAGCACCAGCCGCGTGCTGGAGCGCTATTTCGAAGTAGCGCTTTATTTGCTGCTGGTCGCCGGCTTCGCCACCCTGGCTTCCACCGGCAAATTGGATCTCCCTTCCGTCGTCCTCATAGGACTGGTCCTGATGTTTCGCGGGTATCTGGTCGCCCAGGGGCGGCAAGTGGTTATTTCGGACCGGACAGCCTCCCTGTTAACCCTGATTTACGTCCTCTTCTATGCCGCCGATTTCTTTGTGCTGGCTCGCAGCTTCGTTACTGCCACTGTCCACCTGGTGCTCTTTGCTACCGTGGTTAAGCTCTTCTCGGTGCGCCGCGAGCGCGACCATCTTTACCTGGCGGTGCTCTCCTTCCTCATGGTGCTGGCCGCTGCCGTCCTCACGGTGGACAGCATGTTTTTTGCGGCTTTTTCAGCGTTTTTGTTGGTAGCGGTAACCACTTTTATTCTTATGGAGATGCGGCGGTCTTCGGCAGCCGCAGCCGTCCGTGCCCGCGAGAGCGCAGATGCAGCCCGTACCCTTGGCTGGTGGCTGGTCGCCGCCGGGCCCGCTTTCCTGGTCCTGATCCTGCTGGGGGGCGCCGCTATTTTTTTCTGTGTTCCGCGCGTTTCCACCGGCTACCTAGGCGCCTATGCTCCCGGCGGCCGGCTTGCCACTGGCTTTAGCGACAGCGTTCGCCTGGGGCAGATTGGGGAAATCCAGCAATCCGATTCCGTGGTCATGCACGTGCAAATTGAAGGAGATAGCACCGGCGCCTACGACCTCAAGTGGCGAGGCGTAACACTCAGCCTGTTCGACGGGCGCAACTGGAGCAATCCTCTGCCCGAGGTAGTGGTAGCCCGCACCCGCGAAGGCCAATTCTCACCGCACCCGCTGGAGGAAGCGCCCGAGCATGCTCCAGTGCTCGCGCACACCATTCGCTACCATGTACTCATGGAGCCCATTGGCACCAATGTGTTCTTTGTCGCCGGGCACCCCCTTTCCCTGTCCGGGCCGTATCGCCAGATCGCCCAGGATGCCGCCGGCGCTCTTTACGACGTGGATCGCGACCGCGCCATTACCACATATGAAGTCATCGCCGACCTGGCGCGGCCCTCAGCCGCCCTGCTCCGCTCCGCTTCCGGCAGCGTACCCGCTGCCCCAATTCCGCGCTACCTGCAACTGCCGCCCCTGGACCAACGCATTCCGCAGTTAGCCCGCCAGATCACAGCTTGCGGCACCACTACTTACGACAAAGCCGCCGCCATCCAGCAGTACTTAATGACGCGTTACGGCTATACCCTGGACTTGCCCCGCACCCTGCCACGTGACCCGGTGGCCAATTTCCTGTTTGTGCGCAAGCAGGGCCATTGCGAGTACTTCGCGTCCGCCATGGCCATTATGCTGCGCACGCTGGGCATTCCCGCGCGCATAGTCAACGGCTTCCGCGGGGGCGAGTTCAACGACCTTACCGGCAGTTACCTGGTCCGCGCCCGCGATGCCCACTCCTGGGTGGAAGCCTACATTCCGGGATACGGGTGGACTACTTTCGATCCGACGCCCGCCGGGCTGGGCATCCCGCGAGGGCGCTGGAGCCGGCTGCAACTCTACCTGGATGCGGCTTCCGAATTCTGGCGGGAGTGGGTGGTCAACTACGACTCCATCCACCAGCGCACGCTGGAATATAGCGCAGGAGCCCATGGCCGTGCCCTGTGGGAAGGGGAACGGGCCTGGCTACGCACGCGATATGCCTTCCTGTTGTCCCGCGCGCGTCGCGCTGAGCGCTCCCTGCTGCGTGCGCCTTCTAGATGGGGATTTGGCTTCGGTGTCGCGGTTATGATCCTCATCCTTCTGGCCAATGCAGGCCGCCTCCGGCGGGGGTGGCGGAACCGGCGCACAGCCAGCTGGCCCGCACAGGCCCCGCAGCTGGCGGCCAGCATTTGGTACACACGCATGACCCGGGCCACCGCCCGCCGCGGCTGGCGCAAATTGCCCGCGCAAACTCCCCAGGAATTTGTCGAAACCATCGACGAGGATGGCCTCCGGCAATGTGTCGACCGGTTCACCAGACATTATGTGCGCGCGCGTTTCGCCCAGTCCACCGAAGATGCCGAGCGTTTGCCTGAGTTGTACCAGGAAATTACTTCCGCGCACCGCTGATGTACGGCCAGGATGTTATACAAGCCGGACTTGGGCCACGTTCCGGTGGCCCTGAGCGCCCCACCCCAACCTGCCTGCTAAAATAAACAGATTCCATGCCGTTGAAAGAGCCAGTCGTAGCCCCCTTACGCGAAGAAACCAGGCCGCGAAAACCGGCCAAGGTGGGTTTTGTCAGCTTGGGCTGTCCCAAGAACCTGGTGGACAGCGAGGTCATGATGGGCCTGCTGCAGCGCGCTGGAGCGGAACTTACGCCGCGAGCGGAAGACGCCGACGTCATCGTGGTAAACACCTGCTCTTTCATCGGCAGTGCCAAGCAGGAATCCGTAGACACCATCCTGGAAATGGCCGAGCTCAAGACCAGCGGGCGCGCCCAGCGCCTGGTTGTGGCCGGATGCCTGGTGGAGCGCTACCGCGACGAGATTCGCAAGAACATTCCCCAGGTGGATGCCGTGATTGGCACCGGTGAACTGGAGCAGATTCTTGCCGTGGCCGGCATCGCGCCACCTCCTTTGCTTCCGGCCAACGGCCACTCCCCTTTCATCATTCTGAATGACCGGCCCGAGGCCCGAGTCCGGGAAGCGCAAGGCCGCTTTTCCCGCCAGGAATGGGAAGGCGCCATTGCTGATCTTCCTAATTACCTTTACGACGAGAACACTCCTCGACTGCTGGCCACGCCTGGCTACTCCGCCTACATCAAGATTGCCGAGGGCTGCGATCACCCTTGCAGCTTCTGCATCATTCCCCAACTGCGCGGCAAATTCCGCTCTCGCCGGTTTGAGTCGGTCATCGCCGAGGCGGAGCGTCTGGCGCGCAATGGTGTACGCGAAATTACCCTCATCGGTCAGGACACCACCTGTTACGGCGAGGACTTGGGACTGAAAGATGGGCTGGCGCTCCTGCTGGAGAAGCTGGCGCAAATCGAGGAGCTGCGCTGGGTGCGATTTCTTTACGCCTATCCCAACAAGATTACCGGACGCCTGCTGGAAACCATAGCGTCTAATAATAAGATCTGTTCTTACATTGACGTGCCCCTGCAGCACGCCTCACCCGCCGTGCTGAAACGCATGAAGCGCGGTGGCGGTGCGGGCCTCTTCCTGCGTTCCATTGAAAAGATGCGGCGCGCCATACCTGGCCTCACCCTGCGAACCACGTTCATCGTTGGTTTTCCCGGCGAAAGCGAAGCCGATTTTGAGGAACTCTGCGAATTCGTCCGCCAGGCCGAGTTCGACTGGATGGGAGCCTTCAGCTACTCCGACGAAGAAGGCTCCACCGCCTTCCACCTTGATAGCAAACTGCCGGCCAAGGAAATCGAGCGCCGCCGCAGGCACCTGATGACCATCCAACGGCAGATCAGCAAGCGCAAGAAGAAGGCGCTGGTCGGCCGCGAGTTTGACCTTCTGCTGGAAGGGTCATCGCAGGAAACCGACCTGCTGCTGGAGGGACGCACCGAGATGCATGCCCCTGAAATTGATGGCAAGTTGCTGATCAACGACATCGGCAGGCGCGAGACTGTTCGCGCCGGCGAGTTCTACCGCTGCCGCATCACGGAAGCGCAGGACTACGACCTGATCGCAAGCATTGTGTAATTCCATAATTGGGTAGTTGTGCAATTTAGAACCAGCTCACTGGCTGTCTGGCTGGCTAGCTCAATAACCGACGATTCGCGATCGCAGACTCTGCAGTTAGTCCCTTATCATGTTGCAGTCTGCAAGGCCGCACATCGGCAGAGCACTAAGCCGGGCGGCAAGTTAGCTAGTCAGCCATTCAGCTGACTAATTCATCTCGAACTTACACAATTACACGATCACAGAATTACTGATTTTCCTCATGCCCCGTAAGCGAGTACCCAGCCTGCGCTGCCCCACCTGCAAAAAGCTGGTGCTGCGCACCGATCCCGAGTTCCCGTTTTGCAGCGAGCGCTGCCGCCTTATAGATTTGGGCAAGTGGGCCAGCGGGGGGTACGTAATTTCCACCCCCATCATCGACCCGGAAGAAGCTGGCTTTAAGTCTGATCCCAGTGCAAAAACCAATCTGCCCTCTGCCGATGTGCCTGACACCCGTAGCGCCGACGTCCCAGCGGCTGTCTCGGGGGCGTTCCGCCCCCGTTTCGGCGAAGTAACGGTTCGCGAGCGCGGGCGCCTTCCTCACTGGGAAAAAGAGGGTGCCACTTATTTCGTCACTTTCCGTCTCGCCGACTCTCTGCCTGCAACTATCTTAGAGAGGATCGAATCGGAACGCAGCAGCATAATCGAGAATGCAAAAAGTCTGCAGCGCGGCTTGACCCCGGCCGAAAATCAGCACATCGCCCGGCTGTCCACCGAACATATCGAGAACTATCTCGATGTCGGGCAAGGCGCCTGCTACTTGAAGCATCCCTCAGTTGCTCAGATGGTTGCCAACGCGCTCCAGTGTTTCGACGAGCAGCGATATCGCCTCTTCGCGTGGTGTGTAATGCCCAACCACGTCCATGCGGTCGTTCGGGTGTTCCCAACCAGCACTCTTGCCGCGGTTGTACACTCCTGGAAATCTTTCACTGCCAAGGAAGCTAACCGCATCCTCGACCGAAGGGGTCCGTTTTGGCAGCGGGAGTACTACGACCATCTGATTCGTGACCAAGCCGACTTTGAACGATGCCTGGAATACGTTGCGGAAAATCCCAGGCGGGCTGGTCTGAAGGATTGGCCCTGGGTGAGAATGTGTGGGCAAGATGCCCACACGACAGCCGGCGAGACGCCGGCGCTACGAAAACAGTGACGATTGCATCCCAACACTAAGACCGAAGTAAGCCCGACAGTGCGCCCCGAAGCCGGCAAGCTCTCGTGGCTCATTGCCACTTTTCTGGGTTGTGGCCGCATGCGCCCCGGCCCGGGCTCCTGGGCTTCCGCGGCAACGGTGCTGCTATGGTGGGCCATCTCACGAGCTGCCGGCCCGGAAATTCAGGTTCTCTTCGCTGTGCTGCTGGCCTGCCTCGCCGTGAGCTTGGGCATTCCGGCGGCAACTCGCGTGGCTCGGGAGAGCGGCGTCACGGACCCCCCTTTCGTCGTCATTGACGAAGTTGCGGGCCAGCTGACTGCCCTCATTGCCGCACCGGTGCAATGGCAAACTCTGCTGGCCGGCTTTATACTTTTTCGGGCGTTCGACATCGTGAAGCCTCCGCCGCTCCGCCAGTTAGAAAAGATTCCCGGCGGCGCGGGCATTATGCTGGACGACGTGGGAGCCGGCCTGTATGCGTTGGGCATCTTGCAGGCAGCGCTCCACTTCGGCTGGCTGCGATAACTTCCGCTGCAAGATCTCGAGACTGTGAGGATGGGCATCTCCGAACGGCTGCTGGGCAAGAAAAACGTGAACGGCAAACCGCGCATTGATGCGGTTCGCCCCGCCGCCGCTCTGCCCGGCGGTGAGGTTCGTATCATCGGCAGCGGCCTGCGCCCACTAGAACTCCGCCGCCCGAGGGTACAATTCGGTGAACTGGAAGGCTCGGTGCTCATCAGCTCCGATGACTTTCTCGTTGCCCGAGTTCCCGAAGGCGCCATGACCGGGCCGGTGGTGGTGTCCACCAACGGCAGCACCAGCAATGCCCATGAGGTGAAGGTGGCGGTTACCATCGCCGAGAACCTTCACCCCGTCACCAACCCAGCTCTCGATCTGGAAGGCAACATTTATGTGACCTTCTCCGGCTCCCGCGGCCAGAAGGTGCCGGTGGCGATTTACAAGATTGACACCAACTACGCCGTCAAACCCTTTCTGGCCGAGATGATGAACGCCACCGCCATCGCATTCGACCGCGCCGGACAGATGTACGTCTCTTCCCGCTACGATGGCACTGTTTATAAAGTTGCGTCCAACGGCACCATGTCCGCCTACGCCGAGGGAATGGGCGTGGCTACGGGCCTCGCCTTTGACAAGGAAGAGAATCTTTACGTGGGCGACCGCAGCGGCACCATCTTCAAAATTGGCCGCGACCGGCAGATTTTTGTGTTTGCCACACTGGAGCCCAGCGTTTCCGCCTACCACATGGCTTTCAGCGTTTCGGGCGAGTTGTTCGTCACCGGGCCCACTACCTCGAGCTTCGATTCCATCTATCGGGTTGATCCTCACGGCACGGTAAGTGTTTTTTATCGTGGTCTGGGACGTCCTCAGGGCCTGGCCTTCGATGTGGAGGGCAATCTCTACGCAGCCGCCTCTCTGGGCGGCAAACGCGGCATCGTCAAGTTGACGCCAGATGCGCAAGCGTCCCTCGAAGTCGCCGGTCAAGGCCTGGTGGGGCTCGCCTTTGCTCCCGGCCGCTCCGCCATCCTGGCCACCAGCAACGCCGTCCACCATCTTTCCTGGGATATCCAAGGCAAAGCATTGCTGCCGCAGGAAACGTAGGACCCCAGTTCTCGGTTCTCAGTTCTCAGTTTCCAGTCGGGTGTCTGGAAGCTGAGGAGTGGCTGCACGATGTGAGATTATTTGCTCTGCTGACCAATAGCCACTGACAGGACTTCTGAGAACAGAGAACCAACACCTGAGAACTGTTTCTGTATGAACGCTGAGATCATCGCTGTGGGCTCGGAGTTGCTGACGGCTTTTCGTCAGGACACCAACTCCCTTTATCTCACCGATAAGCTCAACCAGCTTGGCCTAGAAGTGTCATTCAAGACCATCGTGGGCGATAGCCGCGAGCACATCGCGGAGATCACGCGCACCGCCCTAAGCCGCGCTGGCTTGGTTATCCTGATGGGCGGACTGGGGCCCACGGAGGATGACCTTACGCGAGAGGCCGTGGCTGATGCGCTGGAACTCTGCCTGGAACGTGATCCCACGATAGTGGAGGCCCTGCGCAAGCGCTTTTCCAAGCGCGGCTTTAAGTTCACGGAAAACAACGCTAAGCAGGCGGACATCATTCGTGGCGCTACCGTCCTCATCAACCGCAATGGCACCGCGCCGGGGCAGTGGATTACCGGCAGTTACGACGGAAACGAAAAGATTATTATTCTTCTGCCTGGGCCGCCCCACGAGCTGAAACCGCTGTTCGAGGAGCAGTGCCTGGAGCGCCTGCGCCAGCAACTGCCGGCCGCATTCATTGCCAGCCGCGTGCTCAAGGTAGCCATGCTGGGCGAGTCCCACCTTGATGATCGGATCGCGCCGATCTACCGCCGCCATCCCAACGTGCAAACCACCATCCTTGCCTATGCCGGCGAAATCGAAATACACCTGCGGGCGCGGGCCGATTCCCTGGACATAGCCCAGCAGCGTGTGGACAAGCTGGCAGAAAAATTGGAAGACGAGCTCGACGAATACGTCTTTTCCCGCCAGGGCGAGTCGCTGGAGCAGATTGTCGGCTACTATTTGCAGATGCGGAACGCCACCGTTGCCGTAGCTGAGTCCTGCACTGGAGGGCTCATCGGCGAGCGCATCACCTCGGTCAGCGGCAGTTCACGGTACTTCCTTGGAGGCGCCATGGTTTACTCCAATGAATTGAAACACAAGTTCGCCGATGTGCCCAAGGCAGTCATCGCCGCCCATGGCGCAGTCAGCCGCCAGGTCGCGGCTGCCATGGCGGAAGGCATTCGCAAGAAGTGTGGCGCCACATGGGGACTGTCTGTCACGGGAATCGCCGGCCCTACCGGCGGAACGGAGGAAAAACCGGTAGGGCTGATATTTCACGCCTTGTCGAATGGCGAGGCGACAGAGGTGGTGGAACGTAAATTTCCCGGCGACCGCGAACGCGTTCGCTGGTGGGCCTCGCAGCAGGCGTTGGATATGTTGCGACGGAAGCTGATGTGAGCGGCACTTGCCTTTAGCAATTAGCCTTTAGCATTAGCACTTAGTCCCTGAACATTATCGGCAGGCCCGCAACAACTCGAACGGCCAAATGCGAAGCGCTAAGTGCTGCTTCTATGCGTCTTTTTGTCGCTCTCGATATTGACGCCACCATCCGCGAGCGCATCGCCCGCTTTCTAGACGGCGTGCGCGAGTTCGCTGCCGACGCCCGCTGGGTGCGTGCTGAGTCGTTGCATCTCACCCTCAAGTTCATCGGTGAACAGCCCGACCGCAAACTGGACGCTATCAAACATGCCCTCACAGGTATTCACTCCCCGGCGACCGCACTCAACTTCCACGGGTACGGTTTCTTTCCAACTGTGCGCTCCGCGCGCGTTTTCTGGGTAGGTGTGGATGCCGATGAGCATCTCGCCAAACTCGCCCGCCTGGTGGAGGAAACGCTGGAACCGCTTGGCATCAAACCGGAAGGCCGCAACTTCAGCCCGCATTTGACCCTGGCGCGCGGCAAGTCGGCGGCTCCGCAGCGCCGCTCCGACGATCGTTCCAATCGAGCCTTCCAGCGCCTTCAAGAAAAATTGAACGTTCTGCCTTCGCCCGAGTTCGGTACAATGACCGCCCGCGAGTTCTTCCTCTATCAGAGCAAGCTCTCGCCTGCGGGATCGCAGTACACGCAGTTGCAGCGGTTTCCGCTTTTGTGAAGGCAGATATGTCTACACACACCTATCTCGCGGTGGTTGCGGTGCTGGGATATCTGCTGGGGTCAATTCCCTTTGGTTACCTACTGGTGAAAATATTTCGAGGGACCGACATACGCGACACCGGGAGCGGCAACATCGGCGCTACCAATGTTGCGCGGTCCTCCCCCGTCCTCGGCATTCTTACACTCGTGCTCGATGCGGCCAAGGGTTTCCTGGCTGTGATTTGTGCTTCGGCTCTGGCGCCCAGAATTAACCTGCCCTACTTGTACTCCGCTATGGCGCTGGCGGCATTCTGCGCCCTCCTGGGCCACATGTTTCCCGTGTGGCTGAAGTTCCGAGGCGGAAAAGGTGTGGCGACTGGTGTTGGAGGTTTCGTAGCTATCGTGCCCAAAGCGGTGCTTATAGCGATTTGCGTGTTTGCCGCATTGGTGGCTTTGTTTCGTTACGTCTCGCTAGGCTCCATCGTCGCCGCTGCCGCATTGCCGGCATTGATCTACCTGCTGTATGTCCAGCCTGGACTCCCGATGCGGAGCGTCCTCGCCGCTGCCGTGGCAGCATCCTTGCTCATCATCGCCAAACACTATCAGAATATTTTCCGCCTGCTCGCCGGCACTGAGCACCGCTTTTCGCTGAGGCGCGGATGAAGGGAGATCGGGCGTGAGCGACATCGCTGTGATTGGCGCTGGCGCCTGGGGCACTGCCCTGTCCATTGTCCTCGGCCGCAAGCGGCTACATGCCGTTCGCCTCTGGGCCTACGAACGTGAAGTTTGCGACTCCATAGCCGCCCGTCGCGTAAACGAACTGTTCTTGCCAGGCTATTCCGTTCCTGAAACCGTCATCATCACGAACAAGCTGGAAGAGGCGCTGGCCGGGGCTGAACTGGTGGTCAGCGTCATGCCCTCGCATCACTGCCGGCGGCTTTTTCGCGAAATGGCGCCTCTGGTCCGTCCGGAAATGCTCTTCGTAAGCGCCACCAAGGGTGTTGAGAACGACACCCTGTCGCGCATGACCGAAGTCATCGCCGATGTTGTCCAGGAACTCGCCGGCTTTCACCCGCGTCTGGGCGCCCTTAGCGGACCTTCCTTCGCCCGCGAGGTAGCGCGCGGCGATCCGACGGCCATTACCATCGCCTCACGCGACGGCGATCTTGGGCAATCCGTGCAGCGCGAATTCAGCGACCCCGCCTTCCGCGTCTATACCAGCGAAGATGTGGTGGGGGTTGAACTGGGGGGCGCACTCAAGAACATCATTGCCATCGCCGCAGGCATGTGCGACGGCTTGGGTTTAGGTCACAACTCCATAGCCGCGCTCATCACCCGTGGGCTGGCGGAAATCACCCGCCTGGTAGTGGCTTGCGGCGGCTATCGCGAAACCATGGCTGGCCTGGCTGGATTGGGTGACCTCGTCCTTACCTGCACCGGCGAACTCTCCCGTAACCGCTCGGTGGGGGTAGAACTCGGTCGGGGGCGCAAACTTGCCGATGTGGTGGCCGGGATGCACGGCATGGTCGCCGAAGGCGTGCTCACCACCAATGCTGCGGTCGGCCTAGCGCAAAAATACGGCGTGGAAATGCCCATCACTCAGCAAGTTCACGCCATCCTGCACCGAGACAAATCCCCCCGCGATGCTATCCACGAGCTCATGACTCGGCGCGCTACTAGCGAAGTTGGCCTGTATCGCAACAGTGCCAACGGCTGAGATGCGTCGCTCGCAGCATAGTACCCAGCTATCGGTACTTTCGTAACTGCCCCTGTACCCCCGTTTACTCTCCTTCCCCCCTTCCTCACAGTAAAATTTCTCAGGCTCCCCCCAAACAGAGCATAGCTGTGTGACGAGCAGGGATTCCTTGTTCAAGCGACTACCTATTCCCGCGCGTATTCCCATCCTGTACCTCATTCTCAGTGTGCTCATGCTGGTCAGCGTGGTCCCCATGTATTTCTATTCGCAGCAGATGATTGCGATGAACCGGGACCGGCTCAAGACCAACGAAATGATGTTGCAGAACACCATTACCCGCTCGCTGGCCGATAACATTTCCGAGCGCCAGGCCACCGTGCGCCTAATGCTCAACAACCTGTCCTCGGCCATCCAAATCGCCAGTGGCGGCGACCTGAGTGGTAATCACGTAAGCGCCCCTGAACTGCGCGCCCTGGTGGAAAACTTCGTCTCTTCCTCCGACAACCTGGTCTACGCCACGCTGCTCAACAATGAGGCCAAGGGCATTTCGGCAGGACGCATCGCGCCTGACGCTTTCCTGCAACGCGAACTGGAGCGCTCTTTCTCTGCCGCTCGCGATGGACGTATCTACAACGGCGACGCTCTCACCGCCTACGGTGGCAAGACCTCGCGCACAGTCATGCTGATCAGCACGCCTATCATGGCGGGCGGCCACTTCATTGGCATGCTGGGCGCTGTGGTGGATCTGCAGTTCCTTATTCTCCGTATGAAGGAAGTGAGCACCGGCGGCTTGGACACGTATGTGGTTGATCGCCAAGGACGCCTGGTGGCCGGCGTCAAGCCTGAATACGCCACGGGCCAGGAAATGACCAACCTAGAAATCGTAAAAAACTTTGTCGAGCAGGGCGGTAAGGCGCAATTCGTGGCCACCAAGGAGTTCAAGATTTCCAACGGCCACCAGAGCCAATCCATGCTGGGCACCTACAGCCCTGTGCCCTCGCTGGAATGGGCGGTCATTGCCCAGAAGCCGCAGAATGAGGCCTACCGCGGCATTTTCGAAATGCAGCGTACCGCCGGCCTGCTGGCACTGCTGGCTGTCCTCATGAGCGTGGGCATCAGCAGCTTTGCGGCGCGCAAAATAACGCATCCCATTCAGGTGTTAACCGACACCAGCCGTGCCATCGCGCGCGGCGATTTCTCGCAGCGCGTGCAACTTCGCAGCCGCACTGAGATCGGCGAACTGGCCCAGACCTTCAACACCATGTCGGACGATCTGGAACGCTTCATTGACGACCTGAAGCGCGCCGCCGAAGAGAATCGCGCGTTGTTCTTGAACTCCATCCAGATGCTCGCCGGCGCGGTCGACGAAAAGGACCCCTACACCCGTGGCCACTCTGACCGGGTTACGCGTTACTCCGTCCTGCTGGCCACGGAAATGGGCCTGGAAAACGAGTTCATCGAAAAGGTTCGCATTTCGGCCCAGTTGCATGATGTGGGCAAAATCGGCATTGAAGACCGCGTGCTCAAAAAGCCGGGCGCTCTCACTCCGGAAGAGTACGAGATCATGAAGACACACACCACCAAAGGCGCCAATATCCTGCGCCCGGTCAAACAGCTGGCGGAGATGCTTCCCGGCATCGAACTGCACCACGAATCGCTCGATGGCCGTGGTTACCCCTACGGCCTGAAAGGCGACCAAATCCCGCTCATGGCGCGCATCATCTCCGTGGCCGATACCTTCGATGCCATCACTACCAATCGCCCCTACCAGGCGGCGCATGACCACGCCTATGCAGTGCGCATTATCAGCTCTCTCGCCGGCAAGCGCTTCGACCCCAAAGCAGTGGCCGCGTTGACCACCGTATTTCACCGCGGTGACCTCGAATCCGGCGCGCCAGCCACTCCCCAGCCTACGCCTCGGCCGCTCGCGAGCGTTGACGTGCCCGCCGATGTGGCTGCCACCGTCGAAAGCGGTCGCTACTAACCACGAACCCGGCTCCCCTCCGACCTCCTGCTCTTAGCCATTGAGGTTGAGCCGCCGGCTCTGTGCAGGCCATCAGGGCGTCGCGACGGCGGCGCTGCATCTGCGCTACCCTTGTTGTATGGGCTTCTCCCGCGCCAAAAAGAAAATCACCAACGAGACCGCGCTTTACGAGTACGCGGTGGGCGCGCTGGGACGGCGCATGCGCTCGGTAGCGGAACTGAAGCGCCTGCTGCGCCAGCGCGTGGCTGAGGGCGCCGGCGGCGAAGCCCTGGTTGAGGCGGTGGTCAGCCGACTTAAAGACCAGCGCTACCTAAATGACGCCCAGTACGCCAGCGCCTATTCGTCCTACAGGCGGGACAATGAGAAATTCGGACGCCTGCGGGTTATCTCCGATCTGAAAAGCCGGGGCGTGCACGGCGAGGTGATCGAGAAAGCGGTTGGCAGCGCCTACTCCGAGGTAAACGACGAGCAACTGGCGCGTGCCTTCCTGCGCCGCAAGCGCCAGCAAAAGCCCGCCGACCAGAAGCAGGCGGCACGCATCTTCCGCACTCTGGCCCGTGCCGGATTCACGACCAGGGTGATCGTGGCAATCCTGAAGAAATGGGACGTGGACGAAGATGTGTTGACCGCACTGGAGAGCGAGCCTACCCCGTAAAACCCGAATCCACCGCAAAGACGCCGGGATCACGAAGAAGGCCCATGCAGGTTTTCAATTCGAATGAAGCTCGTGTGTTGCTAATCTCGTGACTTGAACTGGCCTTCTCGGCGAACTCGATGTCTTGGCGGTAAAAAAATTGGCAGCGGCCTCTTTCGCGGTGAAGAGAAATATCGGATGCTAGAATAACTGCATCTCCCATGCTCACTGGCTCGGAAATTCGGCGCAAATTTCTGGACTTTTTCGCACAGTACAGCCATCGCGAGGTGCACTCTTCTTCGCTGGTGCCGGCCAATGACCCCACGCTACTGTTCACCAACGCGGGCATGAACCAGTTCAAGGACGTCTTCCTGGGTCTGGAAAAGCGCAACTACAAGCGGGCCACCACCTCGCAGAAATGCGTGCGCGCCGGCGGCAAGCACAACGACCTGGAGAACGTCGGCTTCACCAACCGTCATCACACGTTTTTCGAGATGCTGGGCAATTTCTCCTTCGGCGACTACTTCAAAAAGGACGCGGTCAAATTTGCCTGGGAACTGGTGACATCGCCCAAGTGGTTCGGCATTCCCAAAGAGCGGCTGTTCGTGACCATCTTCAAGGGCGAGGGCGGCGTGCCCCGCGATGAAGAGGCCTATCGCTGCTGGCACGAAGACCAGAAGGTGCCCAAGGAGCGCATCTACGAATTCGGACTGAAAGACAATTTCTGGCAGATGGGCGATACCGGTCCCTGCGGCCCGTGCAGCGAAATCCACTGCGACATCGGCCCGGAGGCCAGCGACCAGGGCCACAAAGACTGCCAGTTCGGCTGCGAGTGCGGCCGCTACGTGGAAATATGGAACCTGGTGTTCATGCAGTTCGACCGCGATGCCGGCGGCAATTTGAATCCCCTGCCTGCGCCTTCTATTGACACCGGCGCCGGTCTGGAGCGCCTGGCGGCGGTGCTGCAGGGCAAAGTTTCCAATTACGACACCGACCTGTTTGTGCCGCTGATGAAGCGGGCGGCGGAGCTGTGCGGCGTGGATTACGAGAAGGAAACGCGTGCGGAAACCGGAGCGCGCGGCGCGGCGAGCTTGCGCGTAATCGCTGATCATTCGCGCGCGGCAACGTTCCTGATTTCTGACGGTGTGATTCCGGGCAACGAAGGCCGCAGCTACGTGTTACGCAAGATTATCCGCCGTGGCATCACGCACGGGCGCCTCCTCGGTCAGACCATACCTTTTCTCTACGAAATGGTGTTCGCGGTTTGCGAGCTGATGAAGGATGCGTACCCGGAGCTGAAGGAAAGCGCCGACCGGGTCTCCAAAGCGGTGCATGCGGAAGAAACGCGCTTTGCGCGCAGCATGGATTTGGCGCTGAAGCGACTGAGTGATGCTATCGAGGACGCTTGGCAAGATGCTATCTCCAACAACCTTGTGGAGTTCGTTGGCGATCATGATCTGCCCCTGAGCACGGACAAGGTTCCAGAGGTCTGGGGTAGTCTGTTGCCGTCGAAGGACCAGCAGACTCAGTTGCAAGCGGCCGAAACACTCGTTGGCCAGAAGTTCGCCCGTAGATTCTTGGAGCAGCTGATTCTTGAACCTCGCCTGGACGGGCGTGATGCTTTCCAACTGTACGACACTTACGGAATGCCGCTGGACTTCATGGTTGACGCGGCGCGCGACCAGGGCATCGCCTTCGACCAGACCGGCTTCGACCGCGCCATGGAAGAGCAGCGGGTTCGCGCTAAGGCGTCCTGGAAAGGCGGGCAGAAGCAGACCGCCAACCCCGCCTATCGCAACCTGCCGCCGACCGCCTTTGAAGGCTATCGGCAGACCGCCTCACGCGATTGCGAAGTGCTGGCCATCATTGGCGCCAACCACCAGGGCGTACAGGAACTGAAGCCGGGACACGAAGGCGAGGTCATCCTCGACCACACGCCGTTCTATGCTGAGGCCGGCGGCCAGGTGGGCGACGTGGGCTCACTCTTTGCCGCTGATCACACCACCCTCGTGGCCGAGGTTCGCGGCTGCTACTATCCGATGCAGGGTGTGCGGGCGCACAAAATTGTGGCTCGCCAGGCCATTCACGTGGGCGAGCGCGTGGATGCGGTGGTCAACACCTACGTGCGCGCCGAAACCATGCGCAACCACACTGCCACTCACCTGCTGCATGCCGCCTTGCGCGAGGTGCTGGGCAAGCACGTGAAGCAGGCTGGCTCGCTGGTGGCGCCCGACCACCTGCGCTTCGACTTCTCGCACTTCACCGCCGTGGAAGACGAGGAACTGCAGGACATCGAGGACCTGGCCAACCAGGAAGTATTGCGCAACGAAAAGGTACAGGTGATCGAGGATGTGCCCCTCGACGTTGCCATCAACGAGTACCACGCCATGGCGCTGTTCGGTGAAAAGTACGGCGACCGGGTGCGGGTGATCAAGATTGGCGATTTCTCGACCGAGTTGTGCGGCGGCACGCACACCGCCGCCACCGGCGAGATTGGGCTGGTCAAGGTGCTGGATGAGGGCAGCGTCTCCAGCGGTGTGCGCCGAGTGAACGCGGTGACCGGAACCGGTTCGCTGCACCACTTCCGCGCCGACCACCAGTTGGAGTCGGTGACGCGTGGGCTGGTGCACTTTGGCGAGACGCCGGAGGGTTCGCTGGCCACGGCGCTGCGCCATGAGATCGAGAGCCGAGACGAGGAGATCAAGCGCCTGCGCAAGGAACTGGACAAGGCGCGTCTGAAAAGCGCCGCCTCCAGCGTCTCCACACAGGACCAGAATGTCCGAGTGATCCAGGGGGTGAAGGTGCTGGCTACGCGGGTGGACAACCTGGAGCGCCCCCAGATGCGCACCTTGATGGACCAGTTGCGCGACAAGCTGGGCTCAGGCGTGGTGGTGATGGGTTCAGCTTCGGATGGGCGCGTGGCGCTGCTGGTTGGCGTCACCAAGGACCTGACCGGCCGCCTGCAGGCCGGAAAGATCATCCGCCCAATTGCAGAACGGGTGGATGGCTCCGGCGGCGGGCGTCCCGACATGGCGGAAGCCGGGGGCAAGAACCCGGAAAAATTGGATGTCGCCCTGAACGAGGCCTACTCCCTGGTGGAATCCATGCTCAAGTAGCCAACGTCCGGGCTCCCCACTTGGGTGGCTGCTCAGCTGGATTGTAAAGATCATGTTCGGAATCCCCGAACAGAATGAAGTTGTCTGGACTTGGCTGGCCAAACGTTGTATATAGCCTGAAATTCGGGGGCTCGGGGAGGCCACATGAACGGCGATCGTATTCGCTTCATTGATCACCGTGGCAAGCGGATTTTGCTGGTGGATTGCACCGATTGTACCCCCCACCAAATCGCCGCTATTTCCATCCTGCTACCCAGCTTCGTGAGCACCGAACCGCGCGGCTCCCTGCTGATTCTTGGTGACTTCACCGGCGCTCAGGTTGATCGCTATGCGCTGGAGGCCTTGAAGAAGGGCATTGTATTTGACCGACCCTACCTCAAACGCTCCGCTTGGGTGGTAAAGAACAACATTCCCAAGGCGTTCATGGACGCCATGCGGTCGTTCTCCGTGCGTGATCTGCCCACCTTCCACACACGTGAGCAAGCCCTTAGCTACTTGGTTGGAGAAGACGAGGAAGAAACGCAGAAGTTGGCATCACCAGCCTGAATTACCCCTCAACTACGCCACTTCAGGGTAACTGGCCCAGTCATGGGATGGCGCATCTCACCGCCGTTGCGGTGGGCGTCCATATAGGCCTGCTTGAGCTGGAAGTACCATTTGGCGGGGCGGTCGGCGTCATCTATCAGCATCAAGTGCGGATCGTGTTTCAAGCCTTCGGCCTGCAACTCCATGGTGCGGCGATCCTGCTCCACGAACTTGGCAAACACAAACTTGAGTAGTTCGGGGCCAAACGGCAGCCAGCGAAATATGTTCCAGGCGGCCACCACATCAATGCGGCAGCGGCTGCGGGTGATGGGGGTGACGGTGGTCAGGCTGGCAAACCAGTACTTCCCGGCCCGGATGGTCTCGGAGCGCAGGTTGGGAAGTACGAAATCAATGGTGGTGGTAATGGAGTCGGCTGCGGCGTAGAGGCGCAGCAGCTTATAAGGGGCGCTGTTGGAAGAAGGTGTGTGCGCGCTCATGCGGAAGCCATTGGGTATGGGCTCAAATGCCTTCTGCTTCTCATGAATGCTGTGGCGGGAGCGCCACCACCAGGCCTGGTGCACGAAGGGGCCGTGCGCCGGATCCATCAGTCCGATAATGCCGTGGTCCACATTGACCGGCATTTCCGCGCTCAGGTAGGCGAGCTTGTATTTATCTGAAAATGTGGGCACACGGGGTGCGGGCATAGGCGGCTCTGCCGCTTTGGTAGCGCCGGCGCCGGTCGGCCCTGGCTCAGGGACGAATACCCAGATGTAGTCGTCGTGCTCGGCGCAGGCCATGGCGCCAGCGTAAATTCGGTCCACACGCAGCTTTTGATCGGTCGTAAGTGATGGAATCAGCTGGCATTGCCCGGTGTGGGCGTCAAATTTCCAGCCATGATAGCTGCACTCCAGCTGTCGGCCGTCGAAAACGCCATAGGAGAGAGGCATGCCGCGGTGGGGGCAGGCGTCGCGGAGGGCGAAGGCACGGCCCTGGGCATCGCGGCCAACAACCAGCGGGATTTCCAGCAGCATGGCCTTTTGCAGGCGATTGTGCCGCACGCGCTCGCTGGGCAGGGCGCGATACCAGAAGCCAAACAGCATTTCCGCGTCTGGCGCCTGGCGCTGGGGGGTAGCCAAGGAGTTCATGGGAGACTGATGGAAATTGTAATCGACTAATTTGTAATTGGTAATTTGTTAAACCCAAGCACTTGGCACTTAGCAATCAGCATTTAGCCCTTGAACGGCATTCCAGCATGCCGAAAACCCTGTCGACCAAATGCTAAGTGCTATTTGCTAAATGCGAATGGCCGAATGCCGATTGCTAATGCCAACCCGCATAATGCCAGACCAGTTAACCCGCTGCACCACAGTCACTTAGCTCTATTACTTTGGTGGTTCTAAGGCCCTCCGACAGATTGTTCGACCCCGGAGGTGGACCTATAATCGAAGTACTCTGGTGAATCTCCGTCAGGCTGAGGGTAGGTAAGCGAAGGGGTGTGTTTCCTCGCGGAAGCCGTACCCGATGATGCGCCAGCGCCTGCATTTTGTCCTGATGGCAGTTCCCGCAATCGCGATCTCCTTTCTTCTCACTACGCCATCACTACGGGCCGGCACCGGTTCTGACTCCCACGTGAGCGCCGGCGAAATAGTCGGAGTACAGCGCAACGGTCGCACCGTTTATGAAAACGACGTTGCTACGCCAGTAAGGCGGATGACGCCGCGTCCACAGCCCAGCCAAGCCACGGGTGCCCGCCTGATGTACTGGAGCACGACCGAACATCGGTGGAAGACGGTACCGTCAGCCAGCCACTACTCCATGCGGGCGGCACGTTCCGCGGCAGCGGAAGTGCGCAGTATGTTGAACGCGGCTCCAGCGCCAAAAGCCTCCACGACGGGCGAAGTTGCCGCACCTGCGGACATCAACGCCGCTATTGAGCAGGCCGCCGCGCGCCACAACGTGGACCCCAACCTGGTGCGCGCGGTCATTAAGGTGGAGTCCAACTTTAACCCGCATGCCGTATCGCGCACGGGAGCGATGGGACTGATGCAGCTTATGCCGGTAACGGCACGGCAGCTCAACGTCACCAACCCGTTCGATCCGGAGCAGAACGTTGATGCCGGGGTGCGCCATTTGCGGCACCTGCTGGATAACTTCGGTGGCGATGTGCGGCTCACCCTGGCGGCTTACAACGCTGGCGTAGGCGCGGTGATGCGCAATTCAGGCGTGCCACCGTATTCCGAAACACGCAATTACGTGAAGAAGATCACCCGCTTATATTGGAGCGGCAAGTCGGGCTCAGGAGCGGGAATGTTCATCGTGCCCAGCCGGGATCCGGTGCGCGTGTATCGCGACGCGCAGGGCGTGATCACCATGACCAACACTGACTGAGTGGCAGTTCGGTGCAGCGGTAGCGGGAACGGGCGAACAAATTGAAACATATACTCCCAGGTCAGGCGCAGCTGTGTGCCGCTGTGTTGTTGGCGTCAACCTTCGCGTTACCGGCAGCGGCCCAAGCGCGCAAGGAACAATCAGCCGAGAAGCAGTTCTCGCGGGCAGAAAAATCAAAGGACAGTCTTCACCGCCGGCAGGCGGAGAGTCGCACACGCCGGGAGTATCAGCGTGTAATCACTGCCTACCGCCGCGTCTATTACCTCGATCCTGGTTCGGCCAAGGCGCCTGGCAGCGTGCTGGCGGTTGCCGAACTGCTGGCGGAAGCGGGGCGCCAGTTTGATGATCCCCAAATGCTGCGCGGCGCCATTGGGCAATACAAGTTTCTTTTGCGCGAGTATCCGGGCTATCGCTATCGCAGCAACGCTTTGCTGGCGATGGGGCAGATTTACAAGGATGACCTGAATCAGCCGGCGCAGGCCCGGCCGATTTTCAAGCAATTTCTGAAAGAGTATCCCCACAGCAGCCGGGCGGACGAAGCACGGCAAGCCCTGGCCAAGAACAAACCCGCCCACAAGCCGACTCCAGCCGAGGCAGCAAAGACGCCGGCCCGCCCGCCCAACAGCGACTCTGACCTGGCGCGGGTGAAGGGAATCCGCTACTGGTCCACCGCTGATTACTCAAGGGTGGCGGTAGACCTGGATAGCGACATCACCTTCCATTCCGAGCGCCTCCGCAATCCGGATCGCATTATCTTCGACCTGCACTGGACGCGGCTGGCGCCATCCTTGACGGACAAAAACATCAATCCCAAAAACAGTTTTCTGAAGAGAGTGCGGGTCTCCGAAGACAGACCCGGAGATACGCGACTGATTCTGGAGGTAAACGATCTCGCCAACTATTCTGCGTTCCTTCTTCCCAACCCCGACCGACTAATTATTGACATGCATGGCCGGGAGGCGAGCACAACGGCGCGGAAACCACCGTTCAAAATTGGGAATAGGGTGCGGCCATCAAGTCAATCCGCGGAGTCAGTACCGGACACAACTTCGGTTATCGGCACAAGGGGGAAGGCGGCTGAGCCGAGGGTCATCAGCGACGATGAAGACAACAACTCGAACAGCGGAAAAGCCGCATCCCGGCGCTCCGACGTGCTGCCACCTTCGGCAACGCGGCCATCCCGGGTAGTGATCAGCGAAGACGGGGAAGAGGTGCACGCGCGGGAGGCACGCCCCACCTCCAGCGGCGACCGATCGCTGATCCGAGCGCTGGGCCTGAAGGTTGGCAAAATCGTGATAGATCCTGGGCACGGTGGGCACGATACCGGCACCATTGGGCCGCAGGGTCTAGAAGAAAAAGACCTTGTGCTCGACATCTCTTTGCGGCTGGGAACATTGCTGCAGCAGCGACTGGGGGCGAACGTGGCGTACACGCGGGATGATGACACCTTCGTTCCTCTGGAGACGCGCACGGCCATCGCCAACCAGGCAGAAGCCGATTTGTTTGTCTCAGTACACGCCAACTCCAGCCACAATCCCGAATCCCGCGGCGTGGAAACGTACTACCTGAATTTTACGACTTCCAGCGATGCGCTGGAGGTGGCGGCACGCGAAAACGCGGTCTCCGATCAATCCATTCATCAACTCCAACAACTAGTGAGAAATATCGCGCTGCAGGAGAAGGTGGAAGAATCGCGGGAATTCGCCGCCGACGTTCAGCATGCCCTGTACTCGGGATTAGCGGTGGCCACGCCTGCCATTCACAACCGGGGAGTGAAGAAGGCGCCGTTTGTAGTACTGATCGGCGCCAAAATGCCCTCCATCCTGGCGGAGATCTCCTTCGTCAGCAATCCCCAAGACGAACGCAAACTGCGCAGCCCCGCCTACCGGCAGCGCATTGCTCTGGCGTTGTACCGCGGTATCGCCCGCTATGCCAGCGGCTTAAGCGGTATTAAGGTGGCCAGCAGCGTGGCTCAGGGCGACGGGCAGTAAGTGGGGAAGTAGAAACTTCCGGCTGCCCGGCGTAGTCTAATGGAAGCAGGGGTTTCCTCGCCTGTAGTTGAGCTTTGATGAAGAGATTAGTCATTCTTGTAGCTTTTTGCTTTGCCAGCCTGGGGGCGGCTTGGCCCGCGCCGGCTGCCGGCACAATGTTCCTGCCCACGGAATTTGCCGGCTGGCACATTGCAGCACCTCCGGCAGTCAGTACGGAGGCCGCGAAAGCCGACCCCGCATTTGCTCCTTTGCTCAAGGAGTACGGCTTCCACGAAATGGAGCAAGCTACCTATGTGCGGGACGACCGCGTTATGAAGGTGAAAGCCGCGCGCTTTGCCGATGCCAGCGGCGCCTTCGGCGCATTCAGCTTCTACAAGCAACCGGAGATGGCGACGGAAAATGTTGGCGATCAGGCAGCGTCGAACAATGGCCGGGTGCTGTTTGTGCGTGGCAACATCGTGGTGGATGCCGTACTCGACCGCGTGACCGTGATGTCGGCGGCGGAGTTGCGTGATCTAGCCTCCTCGCTGCCTTTGCCCACAGGTAATGCCCGCGACCTGCCTCCAGTACTGGCCTACCTTCCGAAGCAGGCCCGCCGCACCAATTCAGTTCGCTATTTCATGGGAGCGGTGGGATTGGGGGATGTTGCAACTCCGATTTCACCGGAAGTGGTGGATTTCGCCAAGGGTGCGGAAGTAGCGATGGCTCAATATGCGACCTCCGCGGGTTCGCAGGGTGACGCCACGCTGATGGTGATTTCGTATCCGACACCGCAGATTGCTGCGGAGCGCGCCAAGGCCATTGACGCCACGTTGCATACCACGTCGCAAGCGGAGAACCCCGCCAGCCGCGTGAAGCGCAGCGGGCCGCTGGTGGCCCTGGTTTCCGGTCAGGTTTCCAACGGCGATGCTAAGTCCCTGCTGGACCAGGTGAACTACGATGCGGACGTCACCTGGAATCAGAATACGTTCTTCAGCAAGCGTGACAACATCGGTAACCTGCTGGTGGGTGTAATTCTGCTGGTCGCCATCCTCATGGGCTTCGCGCTGGTAGCGGGGCTGCTTTTTGGCGGATTCCGGCTGCTGATGAAGCGTCTCTTTCCAGACCGCATTTTCGACCGCTCCAAGGATGTGGAAATCATCAGCCTGAAGCTGGGCGACTGGCGCTGATCCGAGTTAAACCCATGAAAACCTTGGTGTTAGAAGATTCCGTGCTACGGGGGCTGGCCTATTTTCCCGATTTTTATGCTTCTGATGCGACCAGTCATATTATTTATAAGTAGTTGAAAAATAAGGGAGTTATTCTGGAAAAAAATCTTGACACCCCGCTTTGGCGGCTCATAAGATTTCGCCAGAAAGTTTTGACGGTTTTGAACTCCGTTAGAACTATTCTCCTTGAACAAAAGGCTGCCTGCGCTGCCAGGCGGCCTTTTGGATTTTTGGGTGTTCGGTTTTGAGTGTGCATCGCACTTCGCCATGCACGCGAGATGCTTCAGGCCTGAAAGACCTGAGCATGAATTCATCATGAAGGCAGTTCACGCGGGGGCAGCGCCAACGCAACAAAACTCAAGGTCAATGGTTTATCGGCCGCGGGCGTACCAGACGGAGCCGGGAGTGTTCCAGTTCAGCCCTTCCCCCCAGACAACGTGAGTGCGGCCCAGATCGTCAATCGCCATCTGGAAATAATCGCCGAAGGGAAAACTGAAGCCGGCGGCAGAGATGTAGCTGTAGCCAGCCACGTAGGAAGAAATCCGCGCTTCATCGGACCAGGAGGCGCCGCCATTGGTGGAACTGCGGTAGAAGGTGTTCCACTGGGGAGCGGAACGAGTATCCATCCAGGAGATGCGCACGTCGCCCGCAACCCCAGCTGCAATGGCCGGAAAGGCGTGCTCTACACCCGGGGGCGCAGAAGAGACGTCCTGCCTTGCGCTCCAGGAGACGCCGCTAGTGGTGGAGGAAGCGAAGTAGATGCGCTCGGCAGCGCCGGCCTGGCGCCCGCTATTCCACAGAGCGTAAAGCGTGCCCGCTGCGTCAGAAGTGAGGGCCATCTGAGCGCCAAGGAAGGCCCAGCCGCATTTGTGATCGGAGCAACTGGGAGGAGCGGTGGAGGAATCGAGCAAAGTGGTCTGCCAGGAGGCGCCGCCGTCGCTCGACTTGCTTAAATAGAGATTTACGGGACCACTGACGCCTTCACGCTGGCGAAACCCCGCCCAGGCGAAATAGACATTTCCAGCCAGGTCAATGGTGGCGCCGCCAGCAGTGACCCAACGCAACTTGGGATCGTTGTTGAGGAGGACGGCAGAGAAGGTCTGAGCACCATTGTGAGAAGCGGACACCCAGAGATGCTGCGCCTGGCTGTAAGCGACGTAAACGTCATTGCCCCGCACCGCCAGCACATCCTTATCCACGCCGTGGGCAATGCGGTTGGCCACCACCAGGGACCAGGTCTGGCCGAAATCAATTGACTTGGCGACAACGGTGCTGCTCTTCGAATTCTGCAGCCAGGAAGCGTAGAGTGTGCGGCGGTCGAGAGGATCAACGACAATCTGAGGATCGTACTGGCCATCGCCGGCGGGCGCGATCACGCGGGGCGCTGACCAGCTCAGGCCGCGATCGCTGCTCACCTGCAGAATCATGCTGGGGCTAGGACATGTGGGGCAGCCGGGCACCAGACCATACTGCGGATAGAGGAGGTAAACGTGACCGAAGCCATCCGCTGCGATGGCAGGCTCCCACTGGTCGCCGACGCTATAGCCCAGCCGCTCCTGGGCGGTGAAGTTGCCAGCCGCCTGCGCGGCAGTGGCTGCCAGCAGCAATCCTGCCAGGACGAGACCAAAATGTGGTCTGGTGTGTGTCCAGAAACGCAAACACATCCTCCCGGGCCGCAGGGGGGAGCAGGAAGAACTGCAGGAGTGCGGCCGCGGCTTCATTGAAACTATACCAGTGTTGGACGCGTATATACACGGAAAAGCAGCCATTTGTGGGCATTTCGAGGCCGGAATGGGAGGAAAAGTTGCTCAATGGTACATGGCTGTGGGACAGAAACAGCTTTCATAGAGCCAGAGGCTCACCACTGTCGCGCCACAGCGGTCACGATGCGCGCGAGGGCATCCACATCGCGCGTGTCCACCACCTCGCCAGGAGAATGCGAATAGCGCAGCGGCCAGCCGAGGGCGACATCAGTAGACCCGTAGCGCAGGAACGCGGAGCCGTCATTGCCGCCGCCGGTCACACCATACTGCGCTGGAATGCCCTGGGCGTGTGCCAGGGACACTAGTTTTTCTACCATCTTGCGCGGCACCACGTTGGAATTGTCCACGGCACGCACGACGAAGCCCTCTCCCACTTTGGCATCGGCAAAGCGCGTGGACTCCAGCGGCGAGTCGGAACTAACGAAGGTGTCCACCGCGAAGACATACTCCGGAGAGCGCCCTTCCGCGGCCATGCTCTTGGCTACTGCGGCAGCGCCAACTAGGCCCAATTCTTCGCCGGTGGACCAGACAAAGGTGACATCCCGACCATTGAGGTGCGGCCCCAGGGCCCAGGTGGCGGCCAGCAAAGCTGTGCAGCCGAGGCGGTCGTCAAAACTGCGGGCGTTAACGCGTGTGCCGAGCAAGTGGCGATACTTTTTGGGAATGGTGACAAAATCGCCGGTCTTGATGCCCAACTCCGCGACTTGTTGGGGATTGGTTGCGCCCACATCCATGCGGTAGGTCGCGTTGCGCGATTCGGGCGGCCAATGAAATCCGGGCTGCTCCCAGCCCTGCGGTAGTTCCAGCACCCCGGGGCGAATGCCGCTGGCCGTGTGCACAAAGCCAGCATGGCCAAGGAAAAACGGCGGCAAGCCACCACCTTTGTCTTCCAGTTCGAGAGCGCCGTCGTTCAGGACGGAGCGCACTTCATAGCCTATTTCGTCCTGGTGGGCGACGACCACGATCCGCTGTCCTTTGCCGGGCCAATGCAGGATGAGGTTGCCGCCGCCGTCCGTCTGCGGCTTGGCCCAGGCGGGAAGCAGGCGGGTGATAACTTCGCGCACACGCGTTTCGTGATCGCTGACGCCGTAAGTTTCCACCAAATCACTGAGCACAGCTTCCGGAGTAGGCGCAGCGGCGGGCCGCGACGGGAGCACCGGTTCGAACAAAGGCGCGGCATTAGGAATGTTGACCGGACTGGCTTCCTCCTGAAGATAGTTTTCTAACAACGCGACCAGTTGGCTGAGGTCGTGAGCGTCAAGCAATTCGCCCGGGGTGGAAGCCCAAGCGGTGGCCACTCCAAGGTGTACCCAGCGCGCGGGTAGCGACGGTTGTGGAAGGTAACCGCGCGGCATAAGAGGCGCCGAATAATCGGTGACCAGCGGAATGTTGTTCTGGCGAGCAAGCTGCGTCAGTTCCGAGGCGAGCGGAGATTCCTTCTGCTCCGGTGTTTCGGCGATGAGCACGCCGCTGCCCGGTTTTTGCGTGGGTCCCGGAATTTCCTTGCCGACGCCCGGAGGTCCAAGTGGCGCCGGACCGCGAGTCAGGCGGCCCACGTAGAGCAGTTCGTCGGGTTTGAGCACATCCAGCAGTCGCTGCAGACCGCGCGCGCTGGTCCATTGCTGGGTTGCGAATGCCACAGTCAGGCGGCCACGCAACTTCTGAGGATCGAGTGAGCGCAGCACTTCGACCAAGGCAGCAGCGCCAAAGCGGTCACCGATAGCGGGCGCGGTCCACTTACCGAAGCCCATCTGATACAAGGTGCGATCAATCGCCAGGGGGCTGAGCACGTCGGCTCCAGCGCTCTGCGCCTGCGCGGCGGAGGCGGCGCCGATATCCACATACATGTTTTCAATGTCATCGAGATCCGGAGGATGTGAGCGGCCAGGCTGCAGATGCACGGAGGGACCAGCGATCACGCCGTCTATCCACTTGTCTGAAGCGGTGTGAATCTGCACTGGCTGCGCAGAGTAGAGCTCGTTGAAGAGCGGCAGAACGCCGAACTGGGGCAGGCGCTGCAGGCGCAGATAGCCCTGCGCAGTGATGTCGCTGACAACGTAGCCGGGTTCGTCAATTGGCGCTACCAGCAGACGGTTTGGTGCGCCGCTGCCGATAGTGATAACCACGTTACCCAGGCTGTCCACCTTAGGAGAATATGCCGCTAGTTGTTGCGCGATGGGGAGCAACAGGTCCTGCTCATATCCAGGAACAGCAGCTGTCTGCACGTAATGCTGCAGGTCAGAGAGGAGGTCGCCGGGCACACTCCTGGCGGCCGCGGCGGCGGTGCCAGGTGTAGCGCAGAAAATGCCGATCAGCACAACGCTAAGGCGGGCAAACAGTTGTTTATTCATAGCGACAGTTGAGAAGTGAAGAAGGTAGTCGTTCTCACGGCGAGAAGCAAGCGCAGCGGCTCTGTTGACGCGCAGAATAAATATCGCGCTGCGATGCGTTTGATATAATTTGCCGCCTTCTCGGGAGCCAACTGTGAAAAGCATGGGCTTCTTTACAATTCTCTTCCTGTGGTGTGTGTGTCTGGCGTCAATAACCGCCGTTTGCGCGAGGGATGCGGCGGCGCAACCCGAAGGCACCCCCAGTCGCCCCATCGTGATTAAGGGCGCAACCATTCTCACCATGACGCACGGGACGATCGTCAATGGCACAGTGATAATTGAGAACGGAAAAATTGCGCAGGTAGGCACCGGGGTTGGCGTGCCTGCCAATGCTGAGGTCATCAATGCCGCCGGCGAATATGTGCTGCCCGGGCTGGTGGACCCGCATTCGCACCTGGGCGTTTATGCGCTGCCGGAAATCAAGCCCAATTCCGACGGCAACGAAATGACCGGCGACATTGAAGCGCAGGTACGCTCGGAAGACTCCATCAACACTGACGACCCCGAGATTGCGCGCGCCGTTTCCGGCGGGGTGACGGTCGTGCAGGTACTGCCTGGTAGCGGCAACAACATCGGCGGCTGGGCCACCATTGTGAAGCTCAATGGCGGGCAGACGCTAGACGAAATCAAGTTGCAAGGCGCGCCTGCCAGCATGAAGTGGGCCTGGGGCGAGAACCCAAAGCGAGTATATGGAAGCAAGGACAAGCCGCCGTCCACGCTCATGGGCGAGGCCGCCATCGTGCGCCAGCGCCTTTATGACGCCCAGAATTACGCTGCCAAGCGGAAGGCATGGGAAGACGGCGGCAAGAAGGGCGCTCCCCCCGAACGCGACCTGCAACTGGAGGCCCTGACCGAGGTGCTGGCGGGCAAGGTGCGGCTGAACATCCACTCCTACCAGGTGAACCATTTCGAGGCGCTATTCCGTATTGCTGACGAGTTCCACTTCCACATCGCGGCACTGCACCACGCGCTCGACGCCTACATGATTGCGCCGGAGATCGCACGACGGCATATCGGCGTGGTGACATTCGCAGATGCGTGGGGCTTTAAGGTGGAAGGTTGGGACGCCATCCCGCAGAACGCTTACATCCTGTGGAAGGAAGGCGTGCTGGTTAGCCTGCACACCGACAACCCTGTGATTGAGGAGCGCGATTACATCGAACAGGCCTCGATTATCAATCACTATGGCATGCCGGACGAGGCGGCGCTGCAGGCGGTGACCATCAACCCGGCGAAGATTCTGGGGATTGATAATCGCGTGGGTTCCATTGACGTGGGTAAAGACGCTGACCTGACGATTTGGAATGGGAACCCGCTGGAGCTGACTTCAAAAGCTGACGAGGTGTTCATTGACGGCAAGGCGGTGTATACGCGTAAAGACGGCTTCCTGCCTTGGAAGGGAAGGCCGGCGACGCTGGTGCCATAAGGCAGGTTTTAAGGCAACGAATTTCAAGTTTCGAGTTTCGGGAGAAGGACATGTTCAAGCAACGGGGTGCGGCGATAGTTTTGGCCATTTTGCTTCTCGCTAGCGCGGGGGGGACAGCGCAGAACACGATTGCCATCACCGGTGGGCGTGTGCTCACCGTCAGCCATGGCGTGATCGAGAACGGTACTGTGCTGGTGGAGAACGGCAAAATTTCCGCCGTGGGCCGCGACGTCAAAGTGCCGCGCGGGGCGCAGATGATTGATGCGCGCGGCAAGGTAGTGATGCCGGGCATGTTCGACGCCGGCGACAAGCTGGGCACGGTGGAAATTCCGGCTCTCCAGATCACGGTCGATTCCACCGAGTACACCGAGCCTCTGCAGCCCCAGCTACGCGTGCTGGATGCCCTGAACCCGGGCAGCGAAAACATATTGGTCAGCCGGGCAGCGGGGATAACGAACGCGCTTTCTACGCCGGCCGACGGCAACCTGGTCGGGGGCCAAAGCGCGGTGATTCAGCTCGATGGCGATACCGTAGACGCCATGGTAGTGAAGTCGCCGGCCGCTTTGCACATCAGTCTTGGGGAGCCAAGCAAGACGACGTACGGTGAAAAGAATCGCGCCCCTCAAACACGCATGGGCGAAATTGCCATGCTGCGGCAGGCATTCCTAAAAGCCCAGCATTACCAGCAGGTGCAGGACGCCTACGGGCAGAAACAGAGCGGCGAAAAGCCCTCGGCTCCGCCAGCGCGCGATCTGCAGATGGACGCGATGGTGGCGGCAATGGAGGGCAAGATTCCGGTGGTGGCTCATGCCGACCGAGTAAGCGATATGGAAAGCGCGTTGCGCCTGGCGGCTGAGTTTCATTTCCATCTGATCCTTGCAGATGCAGCCGGGGCGTGGCGCATTGCCGACCAGCTGGCGGCCAGCAAAATTCCCGTCATCGTGGGGCCCATCCTGGAAGAGCCCGGGCGCATGGAGTCGTTGGACGTACGCCTCGATAATGCCGCTCGGCTTTACCAGGCGGGAGTGCCCATCGCCATTCAAACCTCGGCGGATAACGAAGTGCGCGACCTACCTTTCCAGGTGGAGTACGCCATTTCCTACGGTTTGCCGGAAGATGCTGCCCTGCGGGCGCTCACGCTCAATCCGGCGCACTTTTTCGGCGTGGACAGTCGCCTGGGCAGCATTGACGAAGGTAAGGACGCTAACCTGATCGTGCTCGATGGCACGCCCTTCCGTGTGAAGACACACGTGGTGACCGAGTTGATTGATGGGAAGGTGGTGAATCTCTCAAATCACCAGACCAGGTTGTACGAGTTCTATAAGAAGAAGTATGGCATTCAGTAACAGTTCTTGGCTCTTTGGGCTTGACTCTTAGCGTCTTAGACCGCCCTTGATTATTGGCGTCGTTTCCAAACCAAGCTCTGAGCGTTCTGCTGCTGCGGTATCCGTCACACAGCCACTCACACAGGCAGCTTTTAAGTTGACCAGAACTGGTTCGCACGGTACCATGGTACCTAGGTACAAGCTAGGTACAAGCATGGGAAGCGCAGAGACTTCCGATCGGAAATACACCGTAGAACGGGTTCAGACTGGCGTGCGGATGGAGAAACGGCTTTTGAAGGTGCTGCGCGCGTTCGCTGACTACCACGATTTGACTTTAGGTGACCTGCTGGAGGGAATAGTGCTGCACGCCTTTGACGGCAAGTGCCCGTTCAGTGAAGCAAGCCTGCAGAGAATCAAGGAACTGAAGCGCTTCTATAACCTTGATTTGGACTCTGCCGCGAGCCATCGCCTGGTGGAGCGCGAAATGGCCAATCAGAGCAAAAAGCAGAGTAGAAAGAAATGAGCAAGCAATCCATCCCCATCGTGACTCTCCGCTGGGCATTGGGCCTAGTCGTACTCGGCGAGGCGCTTCACTTTGCCCTGTCTCCGGCGACGGCTGCCCATTTCGCCCAGACTGGGGTGCCTCCGTGGATCCGACCAGTACTGGGCTGGGTGGAGGCTGTGGCAGCGATTCTGTTCCTGGTATCGGCAGCCAAACAGGCAGGCGGATACACGTTGCTACTGAGCTTCGCCGCAGCGATGACGCTTCACTTTCACCTTAAGGACTATGGAGTCGGAGCCCTGATCGTATATGCAGTGGCGGTCATTGTCTGCATGGCGAATGGCAGGAGACAGTTCGGGGATAGGGCCGCATGAGTCTAAACGATGACGAATTCGTGGCGAGCTTTGAAGATGCCAGCCTGTCGGATAAATCCTTCCACCACACGGATCACGTGCGAATGGCGTTCTTATATCTGTGTCGATATCCAGCGCTGGAGGCACTCCAACGGTTTTCCGCGTCGCTGGCAAGATTCGCGGCGGCGAAGGGAAAGCCTGGACTCTACAACGAAACCGTCACGTGGGCGTTTCTCTTCCTGATCCGGGAGCGTATGGCGCGCAGCGGCGGCAACCCCACCTGGGAAGAGTTTGCTACGGAAAACGCGGATCTATTGAGTTGGGAAAACAACATACTCCGCCGGTATTACCGAGAGGCCACCCTGAAGTCCGGCCTGGCAAGGAGCACATTTGTGATGCCCGACAAGATTGATGTGCCCTTTGGCAATTAGTAGTTGGTATTTGCGCTCGCCTTGCATCACCCGACGGTAAGAGTGAGCATGTGCCGGAGGCACAGATCGAGGGTAGCCCGCCACCGCAGCGGGGCAAAAATCGCTACGCATTGATACCCTTAGGGCCACTGATGACCTGGTTGCGCTCGCCCGCGATGGCCAAGAGGCGGCAGCCCGCATCAGGGTTTGCTATATACCGCTGGTCCCATCAGCCAACCACTAACTACCCTCTACTCGCCTTTTTCCGGTTTCAACAAAATTAGCGCGGGCACGTTCTGCTGGCGCACCGCATCATCGTAAGACTTGACATCAGTGGAAACGATGTTCTTCCAATTCGTCAACTGCTCGTCGACCTGCTTGGTCAGCATGTCAAACACCTCGTAAGACTGCTGCGTAGGAGCGGAGGCGGCGCTCCCCACTACGCCGCCCAGCGCAGCCATCTGGTTGTTGAGGCGAATGGGGAAGTTAAGAACGTCCTGGCTGCTCTTGGACTTGGTTTGAATGAGCGCCTCCTCCACAGTGGTCATTTTCTTGTCCAGCACCTTGCCGGCATCAGCGATGGCCTTCTGCCGCGGGTCATCTTTCAGCCGCTTGTTGATATCCCTAATCTGGCTGCGCAGGTCGCGAATCTGGTTGATGGTGTTGTCAATGTCGCTCAGCTTGTCGCGAATTTTCATGAGCAGGTCAAACTGTTTCTGCAAGTCGGCCTGGTTAACGTTCAGGCGCGGGTCGGCCTTTATTTCGAGGGGCGCCGTGAAGCTCTTTTCCAGCACCGTGAGGCGCACCTGGTAACGGCCGGGCACGGCCTCCGGACCGCGCGTATCGCCGCCCCAAATCGGAGCATGTGCCACCTTGGCAGCACCTTCATAGCGCTGGTCCCAAACGAAGCGGTTCAGGCCGGCATCAGTAGTGAGCTTGCCGGGCTTATGTTCCTGGCTGTACGGCTCATCCGAAGTGGGTGTTTCTTCCTCCTTGGGCGGGAATTTGCGAATGACCTTGCCGGAGGCATCAAGAATTTCCAGTGTGATCTTCGGCGCAGGCTTTTCTGGCAAGACAGCTCCCTGCTCCTCAGCCTCATCTTTCTTCTTTTCCTCGGGTTTGATGGCGGTTTTGAGCCAGTAATCAATCACAGCGCCTTCGGGAGGATTCTTGCCCACATTGCTCAACTCGAAGAATGACCTCCGGAAAATTGTGTGTCCGGCGGGCGCGGGCGTGAACAGGTGAACGTCTTCCTGGGCGATTGAATCGCTGTATTGCTCCAGCGGCGTGATGTCGTCCAGCACCCAGAAACTTCGGCCATGCGTAGCCACTATGAGGTCGTCGTTCTTAATTACCAGATCATTTACCGGCGAGGGCGGCAGATTCATTTGCAGGGGCTGCCACTTGGCGCCATTGTCAAAAGAAACGTACATGCCTTTTTCGGTGCCAGCAAAGAGCAAGTCGGGGCGGCGCGGATCAATGCGCACGGCGTGCACGTAGTCATCGGCGGGAATTCCGCTTACCAGAGACGTCCAGGTCTTGCCGAAGTCGGTGGTCTTGAAAATGTAAGGCGCAAAATCGTCCATCTTGTGCCGCTCGACTGCCATGTAGGCCGTGCCCGCATCGCGGGGCGAAGCTTCAATCATGCTCACCGTGCCCCACTCCGGCATCGCCTTGGGGGTGACGTTCTCCCAGTGCTGGCCGCCGTCGCGGGTAAGGTGAACCAGGCCGTCATCGCTGCCCGCCCAAATCAAATCCCTTTGCACCGGCGATTCCACTACCGAAAAAATGGTGTCGTATACCTCCACGCCGGTGTTGTCCTTGGTGATAGGACCGCCGGAGGACTGCTGCTTACTTTTGTCGTTGCGGGTGAGGTCGGGGCTGATGATGGTCCAGCTCATGCCGCCGTTTGTGGTCTTAAACAGCACCTCGCCGGCGAAATACATGGTGTGGTCGTGGGGAGAAAACACGATGGGCTCGGTCCACTGAAAACGATGCTTGAGGTCGGCCGCGCCCCAGCCGATGGGATTCACCGGCCAGGGATTCATGCCCTGCAACTGGCCAGTACGGTGGTCATAGCGGGTGATCTCGCCGCCATAGGAACCGGCATAGACGATTTGCGGGTCGGTGGGATCGGGTGCGATGTAGCCGCTTTCGCCGCCGCCTACGTCGTACCAGTCGGGCCGGTCAATGGCGCCATCGGGGCTGGCGCTGGCGATGCCCACCGTGCTGTTGTCCTGCTGCGCCCCGTAGATGTAGTACGGAAACCGGTTATCCGTTGTGACGTGATAGAACTGTGCCGTGGGCTGGTTGTACTCGGTGCTCCACGTCTTGCCGCCATCCACGGAAATGGTGGCGCCGCCATCATTGCCGTTGATGAGGCGATCGGGATTGTTGGGATCAATCCACAAAGCATGGTTATCGCCGTGGGGCGCGGGGATCCGGGCAAAAGTTTTGCCGCCATCGTGGGAGCGGTAAACGCCAGTATTGAGGATGTAAACCGTGTCTTCCGATTTGGGATCGGCAAAGATGTGCGAGTAATACCATGCCCGCTGGCGGAAGCGGTGATCGTCGGTCATCAGTTGCCAGGTGTCGCCGCCGTCATCGGATCGGTAAATGCCACCCTTGTTGGCCTCAATGACTGCCCATACGCGGTTGGGATTACCGCCAGAAACGGTCACTCCGATTCGTCCGAGCGGTCCATCGGGTAGGCCGTGGCCAGTCAGCTCTTTCCAAGTGTCGCCGCCGTCGCTAGAGCGGTAGAGGCCGCTGCCTGGGCCGCCGGAATCCAGGTTCCAGGGTGTGCGCTGCGTCTCCCATAGAGCGGCAAACAGCAGGTTGGGATTGCTGGGAGCAAACGTTATGTCAATGCCGCCGCTCTTGGCATCCTTGTAAAGCACCTTCTGCCAAGTCTTGCCGCCGTCGAGGGAGCGGAAGATGCCGCGCTCTTCGTTATCAGCAAAGGGGTGGCCGAGGGCAGCCACAAAAACCCGGTTGGGATTTTTCGGATCAACGATGATGCGGCCGATGGCATGAGTATCGGACAGGCCAACCGACTTCCAGGTTTTCCCCGCGTCAATGGACTTGTACACGCCGTTTCCGCCCACAATATTGCCGCGGATACAAGCCTCGCCGCTGCCGGCATAAATCACGTTGGGATTGGATTCGGAAACGGCAAGGGCGCCGATGGAAGGCGACATGCCTTTCTCTTTGTCGGTGAGTGGGGTCCAGTTCAGCCCGCCATCCGTCGTTTTCCACACTCCGCCCGCCACCGCGCCGAAATAAAAGGTGTTGGGCTCACCCACGACGCCGGAAACGGCCACTACGCGCCCGCCGCGAAAGGGACCTATGAGGCGGTACTGCAGCGCCTTCCACGGTCCTTTGGCCTCGCCCTCTGCCTGCTGGGCGGCCGCCGCGGGTGCCGTGCCCGAGGTTGCCGCCTGTTTTTCTTTCCGAGCGCGGCGTGATTTTTGGGCGCCCGGTTCGGAAGGCTGGTTCGCCTGCTGCTTCTGGGCAGCGGCCACGGTGATGAAAGTCGCGATGAGCAAAATGAGAGTAGTGAGTCGCAAAGCGATATACCTCCGCGGCAACAGACTGAAATGAACGGGAAATCCTAAGCCTTCAAAGCGAGGAATGCAAAAAATGTCTCTCACGGAGGCAGTCGCCCTCATCGGCGAGCCTCAGCGCACCGACTTTGTTTGTGGTACTACTATCAACTCCGACCAGGAATGACGAATCAAGTCGAAATCATTACGTACCGCGGCTGGGGCAAGGTGGCGCGCATTACAAATGGCACGGCAGAACTGCTGGTGCTTACCCAAATGGGCCCACGAATTGTCTATTACGGATTCATCGGCGGCGAGAACCAACTGCACGAGTTCGAGGAGCAGGCTGGTCTGACCGGTGATGGCCAATATCACAGCTATGCGGGACATCGGCTGTGGGTATCGCCGGAAGTGGAACGCACGTACTATCCCGACAATTTTCCGGTACAGGTCACAGCTGTGCCTGCCGGAGCGAGATTTACAGCTCCGGTGGAGAACGCCCCTCCAGGTACCGGCCTGGAGAAAGAAGTTGAGGTGCGGCTGGCGAGCGAAGGTACACACGTCACACTGCTGCACAGAATCACGAACCGGGGAAGTGTGCCCACCGAAATGGCGCCCTGGGCGCTAACGGTAATGGAGGGCGGCGGGCGTCTCATCCTGCCCCTTCCTCCCCGGCAAGCGATGAGCAAGCAGCACCTGCTTCCCGAAGGCGTTGTCGGCTTGTGGTCTTATACCGATTTGGCCGACGCGCGCTGGAAGTTGGGCACCCAATATGTGCAGCTCACCACAGAAACAGCGCCTGGTGTGAGATTCCGGGAGCAGATGCTCGGGCTCTACAATCCCTCCGGCTGGGCAGCATATTTCCGCAATGGCTACCTGTTCGTGAAACGGGCTGCGCCTGAGCTTGGCAGGACCTATCCCGACTTCGGCTGCAATTTTGAAACATACACCGAGCCCGGCTTTCTCGAACTGGAAACCTTGGGTCCTTTGCGCACATTGAAGCCGGGCGAAACGGCTGAGCACGTCGAGCACTGGTGGCTGTTCAAAGATGTGCCCGCCGGTAAGAGCGAAGCCTGGATTGAGCAGGTAGTGCTGCCGCTGGTAAAGAAAACCAGCGCCTAGGGCCGATGGTCCTGGTAACGCCGGTAATTGCGTTCATCAAAGCCGGATTGCGGCGTACCTTTTACCACAATTGGAAACTCTTTTCGCTCCACGGTCCCATCCAACCCCTCTGCCAGTAAATGAGCCGTATAGCTGCCGGAGTTGGTATAGGCGTGAGTAGTCGCAGGACCTTGGGCTGATGTCCCGTCTCCAAAGTCCCAATGGTATTGCAGGGCAGGCGAGCCCTTCCCATCATCCGTGGCGGAAAAGCTTGCTGGCGCTCCCATCTCAACGTGATCAGGCACGTGAACCGCCAGCGAAGGAGAACGCGCCGGCAGCGAAGTATTCACAATCTTGATGAGGCGGACAGAATGCGCGGGTTGGTTATCCAGGCGCAATTCACCGCCTGACAGCGCAACCTCACGCTGGGGACCGAAGATGTCGGTCGCGGTCAGCGTGGCCTTCTCGGGAAATCCCAAGTCTGCGGCCCCGAATTGATGCGAGCGCGGCGCCTCGGTCCAATTGAAGACCGCCAGCACCGACTGCCGCTGGT
>DATFDP010000142.1:0-4555 GCA_035252015.1 Terriglobales bacterium | reverse complement strand
GTTGAGGGCGGAGGCAGCCCGCGCCTCTCGTTGCAGGCGATCGCGCGCTTGCTCATCACGCGCGTTTTCCGGCAGGAACTTGAGCGCCACCTCCCGGTTCAGGCGGATGTCCTCGGCGGCATAGACAACTCCCATGCCGCCCTGGCCCAGTTTTCCGCTGACGCGATAGTGGGAAACAACAGCGCCCACCTGCATGCTTACGCCCTCAAGTTGGCGTAATCCTGACCTTTGCCCCTGCTCTTGTCAATGTCTCGGGGATGTCATTCTGAGCGAGGGCGAATGCCCGAGCCGAAGGGCCCCTACACAGCTGGCCCTCTCATTTCAGACTCGGTGGAGTTCTCACCTGAACTTTTATCTCCCGGCGATTCCGCGTCGCCCGTCAGCCGTGAAGGCAATCGCAGTGTGCTTCACACCTTCAGCTCCACCACCGTCGCTCCCCCTCCGCCTTCGTTCTGTGGCGGCTCGCTCACCGACGCCACCTGCGGATGCTTCTGCAGCATCTGCCGCAGCGACTTCCTCAGAATTCCCATCCCGCTGCCATGTACCACCCGTACCCGCTGTAGCCCCGCCAGAAAAGCACGGTCTATAAACTTCTCGACCGAACTTGTGGCCTGGTCCACTGTCTGTCCGATCACGTTAATCTCCGAAGGCGCGCTCAGGTCTTCTTTCTCCAGCTTCACCGAAATGCCCCGCGCCCGCGCTGCCGCCACCGGATTGTCCGCCGCCCGCGCCAGCACCTGCGCAATGTCGTCATGCGGCACCCGCATCTTCATGGTGCCGATCTCCACCTCGTATCCCCCGCCCTCCAGCTTGCGCTTCACCACCGCCGTCCGGCCCAGCGACTTCAGCTTCACCGTATCGCCCTCGGCCACGTGTTGTACTTCCTGCGGGCGCGCGTGCGGATCGCCCACATCCGCTCCTGTGTGGTGCGCCACTACCGCCGCGTCAAACTGCTCCTTGAACTCCCGCCGCAGACGCGCAATCCGCCGCTCCGCGTCCTTGGAGAGCTTCAGCGCCGCCGCCCGCTCCTGCACCGCCGCCACCATCTCCCGCGCCTGGTACTCAAAATCGCGCAGCACGCTTTCCAGCTTCTTCTCCATCTCCCGCACCCGGGCGCGCTGCTCTTTCATGCCCTCAGCTTCTAGGTGCGCCCGCTCCCGCGCCAGTTCCTGCTCTCGCGATTGCAGCTTCAGGCGCTCGCTTTCCGCTTGGCGCAATTCGGCGTGCAAGCGGTCGAGGAACCGCCCCACGTCCTGCGATTGTGTCCCCAGCCGCGCCCGTGCCGCCTCAATGATGGTCGGATTCAGTCCCAGCCGCTGCGCGATGTTGATGCCAGCCGACGCTCCCGGCACACCGACCTTCAGCTCGTAGGTGGGCTGCAGCGTGCGCTCATCGAAGCCCACGGCTGCGTTCAGCACGCCCGGCGTGTTGGCCGCATACACTTTGAGTGAAGTGTGGTGTGTAGAGATGACAGTCAACATGCCCGCCCGGCGAAAATGTTCCGCTATCGCCACAGCCAGCGCCGCGCCCTCTTCCGGATCGGTGGCCGACCCCAGCTCATCCAGCAGCACCAGCGACTCCGCCGTCGCCGTACGCGAGATGAAATCAATGTTGGTGACGTGCGCCGAAAACGTCGAAAGGTTCTGCTCGATGGACTGGTAGTCGCCAATATCCGCCAGCACCGCGTCAAACACCGGCAGCTCCGCCCGCTCCGCCGGCACCGGCATTCCCGCCTGCGCCATCAATACCAGCAGCCCGATCGTCTTGATGGCCACCGTTTTCCCGCCTGTATTCGGCCCCGTGATGATCAGCTGTGTAGCTACATGTTCTTGTGTGAGGACAGCCGCCCCCGGCTCTCCGGGCGAGCGCAGCTCGCCTTCCTTTGTAGCGCCGGCGTCCTCGCCGGCTGTCGTGGCCGCGTCTCGCCGCCACTCGCCTCTCAGTTCCACGCTGATCGGCACCACGCTCCCGCCCTTCGCCTTGAGATTTCGCTCCAGCAACGGATGCCGCGCATTAATCAGCAATAGGTTTCGTAGCGCCGGCGTCCCGCCGGCTGTCGGGAGGGCATCTTGCCGTCCAAACTTCACTGCCGCACACTCATAATCATCCGCAAGCCGCGCCTTGGCGAACTGCAGCTCCAACTCGCCCAGAATTTCGCAGGCCAGCAGAATGGAGTCGGCAAGTGCGCCCACCCGCCGCGTCATCTCCAGCAGAATCCGGTGAATCTCCGCCTGTTCTTCCTCCAGCAGCCGCACCAGTTCGTTGTTCTGTTCGATCGTCTCCAGTGGCTCCACGAACACCGTCTGCCCGCTCGAGCTCACGCCATGCACCACCCCGTTTACCCGCCGCTTCTGTTCGCTCTTGACCGGAATAACGAATCGCTCGCCGCGAATCGTTACCAGCTCCTCCTGCACCACTCCGCCTTCCGCCAGCCGCCTCAGGTAGCTTTGCAGAGACTCATGAATCAGCCGCTTCTGTTTTTCAATTTCCCGGCGAACGGCAGCCAGTTCCGGGGAAGCCCGGTCATCCAGCGTGCCGTCAGGCAAAATCTTGTTGCGGAAGAAGCGCAGCAGCCCGGTGAAGTCCGCAATGCCGGAAGAAAGCCCGCCTACCGCTACCCAAGGCCCTTTCATGGTGGCCGGCGGCTGCAGCGCGATCTCTCGCCACTCGGCTGCCCGGTCCACTACGGCAAGAATTTCGCGTAGCTCGACAGCCTCCAGGGCAGCGCCCTCAATACGCGCCTTCTGTACCAGCGCGCTCGGGTCACTCAATCCTGAAAAATCAAAACGCCCGCCCACCCGCCGGAATTCCTGGATCTCCGCTGTCATCTCCTGCTGGCGCTCAATCCACTCCCGCTCCCCGGAAGGTGCCAGTTCCACTATCCGCCCCTGGCCCAGAGGCGACGAGGCGTATCCCCGCAGCATCTCCCGCACACCCTCAAACTCCAGCACCCGCGCGCTGCTGTGTTTTAGCCACTCCGCCATTCCCTAATCCTAAAGCAATTCCATTGGCAACTGTCATCCCGAGCGAGGGCGAATGCCCGAGCCGAGGGACCCCTACCCAGCCCGCGTCACACCTCTGTTCCAGGGAGTTCCTGCCACACGCTACGAAGGCTTTTATTTCATTCTTCATTCTTCATTCTTCAACCCCCACTCCTGTGACCTCCATCACACCTCCATGTTTACAGCGGTGTTAAGATTTTCCCATGGCATTCCCCGTCACCCGTATGCGCCGCCTGCGCCGCACCGAGCCCCTGCGCGCCTTGGTGCGCGAAACCCGGCTCACCCCGGAAAGCTTCGTCTATCCCATGTTCGTTTGCCCGGGGGAGGGCGTGCGCAAGGAAGTGCGCTCCATGCCCGGAGTCTGCAACTTGTCGGTGGACGAAGCTATAAAAGAGGCGCGCGAAGCCAAGTCGCTGGGCGTGCCTGCCGTCATCCTGTTTGGGCTGCCCGAAAAGAAGGACGAAACCGCCAGCGGCGCCTGGGACGACGACGGCATCGTGCAGCAGGCTGCCCGCGCCATCAAACGCGAACTGCCCGACCTGCTCATCCTGGGCGACGTCTGCCTGTGCGAATACATGTCGCACGGCCATTGCGGTGTCGTCGCGCGCGTGAAGGGCCCGCAGTCTCTGGGCGCCGCGGTCAGCAAAGTGGCGCCGGTCATGAAAACCAAGGACAAGATGCGCGCCTTCAGCAAAGCTGCCACCGTCATGCAGCCCGCTGCTGGCACCGACTACGAAATCGTCAATGATGCCACGCTGGAACTTCTGGCTGCGACCTCCGTCTCCCTGGCGCGTGCCGGCGTGGACATCGTCGCTCCTTCCGACATGATGGATGGCCGCGTGGCCGCCATTCGCAAGGCCCTCGATGACGAGGGTTTCATCAACACTCCCATCCTTTCCTACGCCGCCAAATTTGCTTCTGGTTTCTACGGCCCCTTCCGCGAAGCCGCCGACTCCACCCCTCAGTTCGGCGACCGCCGCAGCTACCAGATGGATCCCGCTAACCTGCGCGAAGCCATGCGCGAGATCGAGCTTGACTTGGAGGAAGGCGCGGACATGATCATGGTCAAGCCCGCTATGCCCTACCTCGATGTCATCGCCGCCGCCCGCGCTCGCTTCGACGTGCCTCTGGCCGCTTACCAGGTTTCGGGCGAATACGCCATGATTGAAGCCGCCGCGCGCAACAACTGGATTGATCGTGAGCGCGTCCTGATGGAATCCCTAACCTCCATCCGCCGCGCCGGCGCCGACATCATCCTCACTTACTACGCCAAAGATGCCGCCCGCCTCCTCGCCTGAATATCTTTCTTCTACTGCCATTCTGATTTCTACTGTCATCTCTGCCACTGTCATCCTGAGCGGAGTCGAAGGACCCCGAGTTTTTTGCCTTGCAAATGCGGGTTGAGGGAGTTTTGGCAATTTCCTTTCCATCATGCTGGTTTGTTGCATTCTGGCTGGCTAGACGCAACTTTGGTATTGCGGTGCCGCGCCCGCGGTGCGGTAGTTGCGTTTTGGAGTTTTGCAGTGTGGAAGCCCCAGATTCTTTCTGCGAAG
>DATFDP010000141.1:0-8777 GCA_035252015.1 Terriglobales bacterium | reverse complement strand
CTGGAGCGCGAGGGCTGGATCAGGTCCGAATGGAAGCTCTCCGACAACAACCAGCGGGTAAAGGAGTACCGCCTCACCGCCGCCGGGAAGAAGCAGCTGCTGGACGCGCGCACGCGGTGGCAGCAGCTCAGCGATGCCATTGCCGGCATCCTTGCCCCGCCGCGCAGGAGTGAGCCATGAATTTATTCCGCCGCCGTGACCGTGAGCTGAACGAGGAACTGCAATCGCATCTCTCCATGGCCGTCCGCGACCGCATGAACCGAGGCGAATCGCGTGCCGAGGCCGAAGCCGCTGCGCTCCGCGAAATCGGCAACATCGGACTTGTGAAGGAGGTCACGCGCGAGATGTGGGGCTTCGCTTCGCTGGAGCGCCTTTTGCAGGACCTGCGCTTCGGACTGCGCATGCTCGCGAAGTCGCCAGCCTTCACAATCGCCGCCGTGCTCACGCTGGCTCTCGGCATCGGAGCCAATGCCGCCATTTTCAGCGTGGTATATGGCGTGCTGTTGCGGCCGCTTGCCTACCGCGACGCCGCACGCATCGCCCTGGTATTCATGAACTTCTCGCCGCAAAACAGTCCGCGCGGCAATCTCTCGCTGGCCGACTACTTCGACTGGAAGGCGCAAAACCGCTCCTTCGACGCGATTGGCCTCTACGCCAATGGAGTACAGGAGATTACCGGCGATGGCACTCCTGAGCAGGTCATAAGTGCCCACGTCACCGCCAATTTCTTTTCTCTACTGGGCGGCGTGCCGCGCCTCGGAGGCACCTTCGCGGAGGGAGAAGATCAGGCCTCCAGCGCGCGGCTTGCCGTAATCGGAGAGGCTCTGTGGCGCCGCCACTTTGGCGGCGACCCCAACATCCTCGGCAAGGCAGTAATGCTCAGCGGCGACCCAACTACGATTATTGGCGTCATGCCGGCAGCGTTCCACTTCCCTCGCCAACAGACCGAACTTTGGATCAACAATCGGCTCGCGCCGCCGAAGCGGCGGGGGCCGTTCTTCTTCACAGGGATCGCCCATCTCAAGCCGGGAGTTAGCTTCGAGCAGGCGCAATCCGACACCAATTTCATCGCGCGCAACATCGAGCACGACAATCCCAACACTTACGCGCGTCTTACCATGCCGGTGCTCCCGCTGCGCGATGCAATGGTCGGCAACGTCCGCCCGGCGTTGTGGATGATGTTCGGGGCCGTCGCCTTCGTATTGCTTGTTGCCATGGTCAACGTCGCGAACCTCACGCTCGCCCGCTCGACAGTGCGCCGCCGCGAGATGGCCGTTCGCATCGGACTTGGCGCCACCCGCTTCCGGCTTGTGCGGCAACTGCTCACTGAATCGGTGGTGATCGGCATCCTCGGAGCGTTCGCCGGACTGGCCTTCGCAGGGATTGCCGTCGGCGCGCTGCAGCGGTGGAACCCGACGGATCTGCTGCCGCGCGTCGGCGACATCCGCCTCGACTGGAGGGTTGTCATCTTTACGTTCGCCGTCGCCGTTCTGACCAGCGCACTCTTCGGTCTGATTCCGGCGCTGCGTGCTTCGGCGTCCGATCCCCATCTCGCGCTGAAGGAAGGTGGGCGCAGCGGCGGGCTCTCGACTTCGGGGCTGCGCACCCACTCCGCACTGGCCGTGTTCGAGATCGCGCTCTCTCTGGTGCTGCTGGCGGGCGCGGGACTGCTAGTGCGCAGCCTGATAGAGTTGCAGCGGGTGCAGACGGGCGTCGGCGCCGAGCCGCGCCACGTGCTGAGCCTGTACATTACCGCAACCAGTGCGAAGTACCGTGATGTAGACAAAGGCCTCGCTTTCTACCGGAACATCCTCGACTCGGTGCGCGCCCTGCCCGGTGTCGAAGCCGCGGGCATGGCCGATGTGCGCCCACCAAACTGGTGGGAAGAGGACGACAGCTTCAACATTGACGGCCAGCCCTGGAGCCAGGGCGCATTCCCATCAACCCCGGTTGGTCACGTCATGCCGGGGTACTTCGAAAGCCTGCAGATTCCGCTGCTCCGTGGGCGCTACTTCACCGATGGCGATCGCCGTGACGCGCACGGGGTCGCGATCATCAGCGAATCGCTGGCCAAGCGCTACTTCCCGCACGATAACCCGCTCGGACACGTCATGCACCAGAGCCAGCCCGAGCTGCACACCCCGCCCATGGAAATCGTCGGTGTTGTCGGGGACGTAAAATACCAGGGCCTCGACAGCAAGAACTCGCCGATGGCCTATTACACGCCGGTGGCACAGTCGTTCGTGGAAGCTCAATTCCTCTATGTGCGCTCCCCGCGGGCCGCAGCGAGCCTCGCACCGGAGATCGAGCGCGCCATCCACGCCATTGATCGCGACGCAGTGGTCAATCAGGAGCAGACGCTGGAAGTCAGCATCTCGAACTCCGCTTCCGAACCTCGCTTCCGCACCACGCTGCTAGGAAGTTTCGCGCTCGCCGCGTTGCTTCTCGCTGCCATCGGGGTGTACGGCGTCATCGCGTACTCAGTAGCGCAGCGCACGCAGGAGTTCGGCATCCGCATGGCGCTCGGTGCGCAGCCCTCGGACGTGCTGCGCCTGGTTGTTGGCAAAGGCGCGGCCCTGGGCGCGGCGGGCGTTGCTATCGGACTGGTCGCGTCGCTTCTGCTCACCCGCACGCTCGAACGCTTCCTTTTCCAGGTGAAGACAACCGACGCTCCGACGCTGGTCACGGTTGCGGCGGTCCTGGGTCTGGTGGCGATCTTCGCCGGCTATCTGCCGGCGCGGCGGGCAGTGCGCGTCGACCCTACCATCGCGCTACGCTACGAGTGAACGCTATCATGCGCCGCACGCCGCGAATGGATCACCACCGGGTAACGTTTCATGGTTCCGCCCGTCCAACCGCTGCGGTGAACAAGAATACGGAACTTCTGCCGCCGCCCCCTCGTACAACGGCCAGGAACAACGATGCAGAACTTTGCCAACAGCCTCCGCTACGCGCTGCGCCAGTTCCGCCATGCTCCGGTGTTCACCGCCGCGGCGGTGCTGACGCTGGCACTGGGAATCGGCGGCACAACCGCTATTTTTTCCCTGATTCATACGGTCATGCTGCGCTCACTGCCGGTCACCGATCCGGGCACTCTTTATCGCATCGGCGACGGCAACGAGTGCTGCGTTGAAGGCGGCCCCCAGGACCGCTGGGGAATGTACTCCTATCCCTTCTACCAGCGGCTGCAGCAGAACCTGCCCGAGTTTGCCGAGCTTACCGCCTTCCAGGCGGGGCCTAACCGCCTGAGCGTGCGGCGGCAGTCGGAGCGCGTGGCCAAGCCGCTGCGCACCGAATATGTTACGGGAAGCTATTTCTCCACTTTCGGCATTCATGCCTTTGGCGGCCGCGTCTTCTCCATGACGGACGACCAGCCTTCCGCCGCTCCTGTGGCGGTAATGAGCTATCACACTTGGAACGAAACCTACGGTGCCGATCCCACAGTGGTGGGCGCCACGTACATGATTGAGGGCCATCCCTTCACCGTCATCGGCATCGCTCCCCCGGGTTTTTTTGGTGAAACCTTGCGCAGCGATCCGCCCGATGTCTGGATTCCGTTGCAGCAGGAGCCGCTGATTGATGGCGAAGCCTCTTTTCTGCACCAGCCGATTTCGGGCTGGCTGCGTGTAATTGGGCGCCTACGCCCGGGAGTATCGGGTGCCGGAATATCGCCGCGGCTGACCGCCCTGCTGCGGCAGTGGATGCTGAATGACGCCGGCTTTCCCCCCGAGTGGATGGGGGAGATCAAGCGCGTTCTCCCCAAGCAGAACATTACCGTAGTGCCCGCCGGCGCCGGTGTGGCGGAAATGAAGGAAGATTTCGGGCGCAGCCTCACCATCCTGCTCTCTGTCTGCGGGCTGGTGCTGCTCATCGCCTGCGCCAATGTCGCCAACCTGCTGCTGGCGCGCGCCGCCGCGCGCCGCGGACAGACCGCCCTGCGCGTGGCCATTGGAGCCTCCCGCCCGCAGATCATCCGGCAGGCGTTATTGGAAAGCGTTTTGCTCGCCGTGATGGGAGGCGTGGCCGGCGTGGTTGTGGCTGTCGCCGCCTTGCGGCTCCTGCTCAGCCTGGCCTTTCACAGCACGCACTTCCTTCCGATCAGCATTCTTCCCTCCCTGCCGGCGCTGGGATTCGCCTTTCTGCTTTCGCTGGTAACGGGAGTGATTTTCGGCACCGCGCCGGCCTGGTTCGCCACTCACACCCACCCCATCGAAGCGCTGCGCAGCTCCACCCGCAGCACGCGCGACAGTTCTTCCCTCGCCCGCAAGGCGCTGCTGATTGTTCAGGCCACGCTCTCCGTCGTGCTGGTTGCCGGGGCCACCATGCTGGCCCGCAGCCTGGGTAACCTGGAACACCAGAATTTCGGCTTCCAAACCGCCAACCGCGTGGTCGTGGAATTGAATCCGCCGGCGCCCAGCTACACTCCCGAGCGCTTGAACGCCTTGTACCGTGAAATGCAGGACCAGTTGAAGCGTCTGCCGGGCGTCGAGCAGGTGGGCCTGGCCATGTATAACCCGCTTACTGACAACTGGAGCGAGGCCATAGCCATACAAGGACATCCGGAGGTGTTGGGAGAAAATTCCAACGCTTCCTGGGACCGGGTGAGCACTGGCTATCTCCAAGCGCTGGGCGAACCCTTGGCACGCGGCCGTGGCTTCACAGACGCCGATAACGAAAACACGGCGCCCGTTGCCCTGGTCAATCGAGCCTTTGTCAAGCGCTTCTTCCCCAAAGAAGATCCTCTGGACAAGCACTTTGGCCTGGATATTCTGGCCCTCGCCGGAACCTTCCGCATTGTCGGCGTGGTGGATGACGCAAAATTCGCATTCCCGCGCGATCCGGCGCATCCCATGTTCTTCGTGCCCCTGGCGCAGTACGTGCATTACGATCATCCGCTCATGAAGAAGATCGAATTGCGCTCACATTTTATTGACGGCATCCTGCTGGTCACGCACACCAGCCCGGGCGTTCTGGAACCGCTGATTACCAGGACTCTGGCCGACCTCGACCCCAACCTCACCATCACCAGCGTGCGCAGCCTGAGTGACCAGGTGGCGTTGGAGTTCGACCAGGAGCGCGCGGTGGCCAGCCTGACGGAGCTGTTCGGGTTGGTGGCGCTCTTGCTGGCTGCGGTCGGGCTCTATGGCGTGACCGCCTATGTGGTGGCGCAGCGCACGGGAGAAATCGGCGTGCGCATGGCTCTGGGAGCTGACCGGCAGAAAGTTATCCAACTGGTGCTGCAAGGCGCGTTCCGCCGCGTGGGGCTGGGATTGCTGATCGGCATCCCGCTCGCCATTGGCGCCGGGCGCTTGCTGGCCGCACAACTGTGGGGTGTGAAATCGTGGGACCCGCTGGCTCTCACCATGGCGACGGTTTCCCTCGCGGTTTGCGCTTTTCTGGCGGCGATTATTCCCGCACTGCGGGCGGCGGCGATTCATCCCATGCAAGCCCTGCGGGCGGAATGAGGGACGACTTCGCTCTAACGGGAGGTGACGGTCCCCCGAGGCCTTTGCTGCTGAATTGACGGTTGTCGAGGAGCGAACTTACTCCGCGCCCTGCTCCTGTTCCTCGGGAGCACCGTGGCGGCGCAACAACTGCGGCAGGTTCTGCGAGAAAGCGGAACGCGGCAACACCATATCGCAACCCGCTTCCTGAGCCTTCAGCTTTAAATCGCCCTGCACATGCGACAGGAACCCGATAATGCTGGTTCCTTTTTTCAGCTTCGATTTCAACTTGGGAATGAGGGTCAGCGGCTTGGCGTTGGCATTGTTGAGATCGAAAATGATCAGGGAAGGCTTTTCCTCGCCGTTGCTGCTCATGCGCTCGGCCAAGTCCTTTTCAGTTTTCACAAACTCGACCTTGACGTTGAGTTTGCGCGCAACCTCCTGAATTTTTGCCGAGAAGAACAGGTCATCAATGAAGGCGAAGATGCGCGGCCCGCCATTGGATTCGGGCAAAGGTTCGGGTTCCGCACCCAGGTAATTGCTGGGATTGAAGCGTCCGCGTCCCCGGCCGTTGTCGCCGTTCATGCCCGCGCGATAAGCGTGGTCCATGGGAGCGGTGTAAATACCGCCGTGGCGGTCGCGTTGTCCGCCTCCCTGTCCAGGACGGCGATTAGGTGGACGACGGCCGCGCCGACGTCGGTTTCTCCCTCCAGATCCGGAGGGATGGTTCGGTCCAATCATCATATTGCTCTCTTTTTTGCCCTCACTTATTCGAGGGGAAAATGGTTCGATGCGCTTTTCTGCCGCGGGGAATTTCGCTGCTGGTGCAAAACTCTCACAACCTCGTGCGGCTGGAAGTCAAATCGTGAACTCTTATTTTGTCCGTCTGGCGCCTGGAGCTAACCTTTGGGCGCGGAGTGCCGGCACGGGGAACGTGCGGCCATTTGGAGGACACCATGATGTTACCCGGCGGGCGCAACCTGCGCAAGTGCAAAAAGCACCGAAGTAACCTCGCCCTCTCCCCTTAGGATGCCATTTCCAGCCCCTGCGGTTCAGCTTTATTCATCCCCTAATAACCGGCGCCGGCACCAGGCGCGCCACCCCGCGCCCAATCCCCGCCCCTCCACCACTCCACCACCCGGGAAGCACCGTTATAGGTTTGCGGCGCCTCCTGGGCCAGATCGCGGTCTCGCGGTCTAACCCTGCAGCTCCACCTCGAGCTCAAACCGGCGCCTCCTGCCTGGCCTGCAGGTCAAACATCGCGCCGGCAGGTTTGGCGAATAATTGCTGCAGGTCCGGGTCTCGCGGGCGCGAAATGCCCCGTCAGCCGTGCGTTCGACCTCTTCAAAACCCTGCATGCTTGCGGCTTATGGCGGCAGCGGTTTCAGCGGTGAACGGTAGCGCTGCGGGTGATTTGAACGCGCAGAAAATCGCCGCCCTGGGGCGTGATCCTGACCTTCTCCCCGCTGCAGAACACCAGCTGCTCCTGCTGCAGGAAACGCACCCATTGTTCCAGGGTGTGGCCGTCGTAGATCTCGGGAAAGCGTCGGCAGACGGCCACGAAACAGGAACGCAAATTGCGGATGTGGGTGCCGGAGTGGCCGGCGTCGTGGATCAGCCGCAGTACCGGCACCTGCGCCTGCCAAAATCCGAAGTAGTAGGGGTCGGAGGCTTGGGCCGCAGTCATGCCCCCCAGAGACACAGCCGGACTGTTCCCGCGCTCGGCGATATGGCGGCGCTCGCGCCGATCCGCGTACTCCGCGATCGCGATCAGGGCGATTACCGCGAAGAAAAACAGGTATGCCGAAAGGACGATAATCAGGACGGGCATGCGCGCCCTCGCAGGGTCAGATCCTGAACTGAAATACGGGGCCTTCGCCGGGGCCGCCATTCCCGCCGTCCAGAGCAGAAGCGGCTGGAAACCAGCCCACAGCCTGATTAGTTTACCACCGCTGAGAGCAGCGGATTGCAATTTGTTTTCCTCAACCCGTTTCTTTACAAGAGCTGCTCACGAAAGCTCAGCACCCGCGGCGGCTCATTCTGATTTCCCTGCGGCAAAGAGCAGTAATCGAAATAGATATTCGCGCTGCCGCCCAAAGTAGTGTCGACGTACGATTGCTGGCCGGCCAGCACCGCGCCGTAAATATTCACTCCGCTCGAGCCACCGCCCGTAAATGAAATTACGCCGCGCACAAGAATCAGGCCATAAAATTCCAGCCCGCCGTGGATATCCAGATTGCCATCAATAACCAGCACGCCATTCCCTACCGCGCCTCCCGTGAGCTGCACATTGCCGGGCACATATGTGACCTGGCGATTCATATTGCCAGGGCCGGTGGGATTATTGGGCGGACTGGGAGGAAGGTTGGGCGGCACTCCGAGACTCTGCCCTGCTCGGGTTCCGCAGTCGGCTCCGGAGCAGTTCCAGTTATATGGCGCCTGGGTGGCATTGATGGTGCCAGCCGCATCGCGGTACTTTGCCACCAGGGCGTCCATGTCCCAGGGCCAGGGCTGGTTCTGTACCACCGGCTGGGAGGTGCCGGCAAGCAGTGTCTCCGACGGGGTCGGATTGTCCACGCTGCCAGCGGCGTAAATGGCGTAATGAGTGCCGTCGCAGACCAGGCCGGCGCGATTGGTGCATGTGGTGGTGTTCTTCCCGTCGACTTTTGTGGTTGCGCAGGTACAGGTGCAAAAATCCCAGCCATTCACCATCAAGCTGCCGTTCAGATCTACGTGGTCTTGCGAGTCCACCGCGGCTCGCGTCACCAGCGGCGGGTCCTGGGCCACTTCCATTTGCAGCAGGCGCGAGGAGCCATTCGCCGTCACCGCCAGCGAGGTCAGCTCATAAACCGCGCTCCAACCGGCAGGATCGCTGCCCGCGGAAAGCGTGCAATCGGTCACAGGCAGCAGAGTAACCGGCAGTTCGCTCACTCCGTTCCAACACACCTGCGTGGACAGCGTGGAGTTTCCGCTGCTGCCGTTGTTGTAATAGGGCGCGTCGGAAGCATTAGCTTTGCGGTTGATGCGCACCCACTTATAGGGAAGCGCCGCCGCCGTGTTCAGGTACGGCGGACCGTTCTCCGCTATGGTGACAATGTTGCTGCTCGCCAGCGGACAATTGATGTGTTGCGCTGCCATTTCCTGGCATAGTTCTTGATCGTAGTAGTTGCTGCCCGCAGTGGTGGGGGTAATCGCGTCCGCCATTCCTGCGGGATTCAGCACGTAGAGCACCGAGTTGGCATTAGCCGGCATGGCGCTCGGAGGAACAATTTGATGCGGCGCCACGTTGGCCAGCGTCATGCGCTCGCGCACGTTCTGCAGCCCCGCCATGCT
>DATFDP010000140.1:0-21143 GCA_035252015.1 Terriglobales bacterium | reverse complement strand
CATGGCTGAAGCCATGCCCTGATACGAAGCTTCCTTGCGGATTTCTTCTCCGTGGTGGGCTGCAGAAGGCAAGCGACCGGTCAAACCGTCGCTTAGACAATCAATGGTGGGCACTGCAGGACTCGAACCTGCGACCTCGTGCGTGTGAAGCACGCGCTCTAACCAACTGAGCTAAGCGCCCTCGCTTGCAGTAATTTCTTTTTACATAGTAACAACTACCGGCGAAGTGGGGCAAACAGGGATCTCAGCGACGATCTACCCGCCGCAACGGCGGCAGCACGGCAGCCGAGTGAAGTTCGCCCGCGGCCAGCAACGTGCTTTCCACTTCCTCCGCTTCACGTTCCTGGCGGAAGACAATCCGGATTGTGTTTTCGTCCCGCTCCACCTGCACAAAACCAAGAGTGTTGGCTTCAATTTGCAAGTGGACTTTTGAGCCCTCAAGGGTGACCGCGGACATAAGAACTTCTCCCTAAGGTTAGGATGTAGGCCGGTGATGGGTAGGGCCGCTTGCCCGGGTCGGAATTGCTTCGCAAAACCAGCGGACATTCTGATCGTACCGTCAGTCGACGGGCTAATGCTTGTGACCGCCGGCACCATCGTTTGTGACGAGGCCCTCTCCTATAGGCAGAGGCCTCTTTTGCGCCGATAAGGTCAGGAAGGATGAGGACCCATACCCCGGGGCTGCGCCGGCGGCGGCTCCGTGATAGCCTTTATCGGACGGCAACTTAGCCCGGGGTAACCGGGCCCACAGGTTCCTAAAGTAATGGGCAGCGAACGCCCTACCCAATCCCCATCCCAGCCGGCCCCGGCCAAAGGCAACGGCCAGAGCCCTTCCGGGAGCCAAATTTCGCCGCAACTTTCTGCTGAGGAACGGGTTTCGACTAGTGTGACCAGCGTTGCCATGGCGCCGCATCTGCCTGGCACGGCGAGGTTAGACCGCCGGAGTGCTGTTCCCTCAGTTGCAACGCCCAGCATGCTCGAAGGTCTGACCGACGCCGAGGTCATGCTGCGGGTCAGGACGGGAGACGAGCAGGCCTTCGCCTACCTGGTGCAGAAATATCGCCGTCCCATGCTGAGCTTCATGTATCGCATGGCGCGCAACCAGGCGGCAGCGGAAGACCTGGCGCAGGAGGTTTTCCTGCGCGTCTATCGCTCGCGTGAGACTTACACGGCCAACGCCAAGTTCACCACCTGGCTGTATCGCATTGCGACCAACCTGGCGGTGAATCACGCGCGCGATACGCGCCACGAGCGGCCGGAAATCAGCATGAGCCTGGATGAGCCCGACGCGGAAACCGGGCTGATGCCGGATTTGGCCGACGGCACACCCAACGTCGAGGAGAACATCCTGCGGCGGGAGCGGTTGGCGGCCATTCGCAGCCATGTGCAGGCTTTGCCGGAGCGCCAGCGCATGGCGGTGGTCATGCATAAGTATCAGGGCATGGACTACCGGCAGATCGCGGAAGTGCTGCACCTGAGCGAATCCGCGACGAAATCGCTCTTGTTTCGCGCCTATGAGAGTTTGCGCGAAAAGCTGAAAGACTTTGTTTAGGTTGGCGAATATGAACTGCAATGGAGTACGTGAATTTCTGCCCGATGTAGCCAGCGGGGTCGCTGCCGCATCGGCTGAGACGCAGGCCCACCTGCGCCAGTGCACGCAGTGCGCGACCCAGCTGGAAAATCTGCGCCGCACCCTGGCCCTGCTCGATGAGTGGCAGGTTTCCGAACCCTCACCTTATTTCGAGACGCGGCTTTATGCCCGCCTGCGCGAAGAAATGGCCGCCGCGCCGGCTAAAAGCTGGCTGGCGTGGCTGCGCAAGCCGGCGCTGGCTGGTTCGCTGGCAGCGCTGTTATTCGTGGGCGTGAGCCTGTTCTACGGCGGGCAGAGCCTGAACAACAGCCCCAGTGCGGTGACCTCCTGGGAGATGAACGTCACGGCTCAGCCCGGCACCGCGGTGGGCGACCTGCAGGCTCTGGATAAGAATCATGATCTCTACGCTGATTTCGACGTGCTCGATCAGCTGGAAGTGCAGCAGCAAGAAGTAACTCCTTAACAGGCCGCAGTTCGATGGCGAAGTCGAATGGGGCCTGCCGGCAGAAACGGGGATGGCGGGTTGCAGAGCATCTGTAAATTGATGGCGCTGGGGGTCCTGGGCCTTAGTCTGCTTGCCGTCGGTCAGGCCAAACCGGCCAGCGGTGCACAAACGCCGCCTCCCACAGCGCAGACGTCACCCGCTGCCGCTCACCCGACAACCCACCCCCACCACCCCATTCATCACGCCGGCGACTGGCTGCGCAAATACAAGGATTTGCCTCCCGATCAGCAGCAGAAAGCGCTGGAAAGCGACCCTCAATTCCGCAAGCTACCGCCCGACCGTCAAGTTCTGCTGCAGCAGCAGTTGCGGCGCTTCAGCGCCTTGCCCCCGCAAAGGCAGAAAATCATTCTGCAGCGCATGGAAACCTGGGAGCACCTGACCGAGGCGCAAAAGAAGGCAGCCAAAACCGTGTTTACCAAGATCCGGCAACTGCCGCCGGCGCGTCGCAAGTTGATGACGAGTGCTGTCCGTGAACTGCGCAAGATGGATCCGCAGCAGCGCGAGCAGGCGCTGAATTCGGCCGAGTACCGCGGCAAGTTTTCGAATCAGGAACTCGATCTGCTTAAGGGCGTGCTGAAACTGCCACTGGCCCCCGTGCGCGCCCAGAATCAGGAGCCCCCGGCTCCAGCGGCCCAGCCCCAGTAGCAGTTCTCAGTTCATCGTCGCCAAATTCCGCCGGATGGAGAGCGCTGTCTGGCGAATCTCGTCGGCGTCAGAGGCGTCGGGCGACATCTTCAGATAGACTTCCAGGTCCTCCGCCGCGCCCCGCATCTGGCCCAGACTGTAGCGCAACAGGGCGCGCTGCTTGACATCTTCGGGCGAGCGCGGATAAATCACCAGCACCAGGTCTACTATGGGCAGCGCCTTGCGGAAATTGCGGCTGGCCAGATAAATAGATTTGAGATTGTTGAGTACGCGGGTGAGCATCTGCCGCCGGCTCACCGACATCAGGAACTCGGGCTGGAAGGGCACCTGCCCGGCATAAATTTCGTTCAGCCGCCGCTGGCAATCCTTCATGGAAAGGATGTTGCCGCCGTTGAAGGCGTCAATCAGCACCTGCCGCCCTTCGATGTCGTAGTGCTTGAGCAGGAAGTGCCCCGGCATGCCTACGCCAAACAGCGGGAAGCCGATGCGGCGCGCCACCTCCATGTAGATCAGGGCCAAGGTGATGGGAATCCCCAGCCGGCGGTCTAGCACGTCATTGATAAAGGAATTGCGCGGGTCGTAATAATCCTGGCGGTTGCCGCAGAAGCCTTCTTCCTGAAACAGCACGGTGTTGAGGGCGTAGATGGTCTGGGCAGTGTCGCCTACGTCGCGAATGCGGCGGCCGACATGTCCGGCCAGCACGTCCACCCGCGCCACATAGGACTCGAGGTCCAGACCGGGATACTCGGTGCGCGCCACAGTGAGCGCGGCACGCAGCAGGTCAATGCGCTCGTCTTCGATGTCCTGGCCGACCAGGCTGGCAAAGACATCGGCAATTTCCCCGGCGCTGCGTCGTCCGGCCATCTCCATATGTTAGCAAAACGAGGGCCATGCGTGGGCAGCCGCTCCGAAATGTGAACGGGCCTGTGTAGCTGGTGCAGAAAGTTGCAGCCGGTGTGCAAAGAAGCCGTTATGCCCACGCCTTGGCCTGTAAGAGCCTGACTCAAAACCTCATTGGTATTTGTTCAGGCGATTGAGGTGAACGGCTACCTTGGCGCGTTCAAATTTAACAGTCCACGCCAGGCCTGGGAGAAATCGTGATGCTAAAGGCTGAGTGCTAATTGCTTGCTGTTCACCGGCTGAATGCTGAGTGCTGGCTGCTGACGGCTTCTGCTACCGAAAAATATTTTTCATCAGGAACAGCAGATTCGCAGGGCGCTCCGCTAGGCGCCGCATCAGGTAGGGATACCACTCGGTGCCGAATGGGATATAAACGCGCATGCGCCAGCCCTCGCGCACCAGCTTCTGCTGCAGGTCGCGGCGAATGCCGTACAGCATCTGGAACTCGAACGATTGGGGCGGGATTTTGTCTTGCCGGGCAAAGGCGATTGCCGCCTCGATCATGCGTGGGTCATGGGTGGCGATTCCGTGATAGATGCCGCTCTTGAGCAGCATCTTCGTCAGCGTCACGTAGTTCGCGTCCACCTCTGATTTTTTCTGGTAGGCGATCTCCGGCGGCTCTTTGTAAGCGCCTTTGCACAGCCGGACGCGGATGCCCGCAGCCAGCAACTTCTCCACATCCTGCTCGCTGCGTCGCATGTAGGACTGGATGACCGCGCCCACCACCCCGGCATTTCCTGGCTGGCGGTGCAGCTCATGCACCAGCTCGAGCGTGCGCTGGGTGTATGGCGAACCTTCCATATCCACGCGCACGAAATTCTGAGGATTGCTGCTCCCCGCCCTGGCTACCAGCCCGCTGACCAGCTCGCGCGCCAGGTTTTCATCCACGTCCAGACCCATGTGCGTGAGCTTGACGCTGACGTTAGCCTGCAGCTTCCGTCCTTCAATTTCATGCAGCAGGCGCTGGTAAACCTGCGCGCTTCGCCGCGCCTCTTCCGCATTGGTCACGTTCTCGCCCAAATTGTCTAGGCTCACCCCCATTCCGAGCCTGTTGACTGCCTGGGCGGCAGCCAGCGCCTCCTCGACGGTGGTGCCGGCTACAAAGCGGCGTGACATGCGCAGTCCCGCAATGGAGTGCTCGGCCATCGCCCGTATTGGGCGGTTTTCGGACAGGTGAATCAGCAGGGCCCTCAGCACGCGGCCTCGCTATGAAAGAGCGAAAATGACAGAAAATTTGAGGGGGCGGGTTCGAGTTGCAGCGGCGGCATGGGCGACCGAATGTTTTATCACACGCCGCCACTGCGGTCAGCTATGACCGTGGTCACAAGGCAGTGTTACGCGCCACCGCGCGTGCCCTGCAGCGCCGCCAGGGCCAACGCGGGCGGTGTGGTCAGTGATTGCGCTTCGCCGCTGGTGGTTGCAGCGCAAGACCGTGGAGCGCGCTTGAGGCTAACCGGGCCGCACCAGGTGAATTGTTACCAACCGACAGGAGGATCGTTACCTAGGTCACTTGCCCGGTCAATTGGGCGATACAAAAACAAACTATGACGACCGATAATATCGTACCAGGTACATACACTCGATACTCTTTGGAGATTTGCCATCGGTCAACGACGAGAAAAGCGAGGCCAGGTCCGTTTCTTGGTGAAGGTGTTCGGTTCCGATACCGAAGGAAATCCATTCCAGCAGACTGCCTATGCTTGGGACGTCAGCCGTTGGGGCGCACGGATTGATGGTATTCACTGCCTCAGGCAGACGGGTCAACTGGTGGATATCCAGTACAAAGGCCAAACCGCCAAGTTTCTTGTCGTCTGGATGGGCAAGCCTGGAACCAAAGAGCAAGGCCATGTTGGCCTAAAGAACCTGGTGCCGGAGAGAAACATATTTGGAGTGGCCGGTACAGCGGCCTGCTCCGATTCTTACACCAGGCCAGAAAAGGTTCTTCAGATGCAGACTGTGGCTGCAGAAGAGAAGTCTAAGGCCCCGGCCACTTCCGTGGCGCCCCAAACGGCGAAAAATCGACGCCAATATACACGTCATCGTTGCGTCGGAACGGTGGAGTTTCGGGTACAAGGAAGCAAAACGAGCATGTCCGGCGCTCTTACAGACCTCAGCCTGGGTGGCTGCTACGTCAAGGCACAGGCAAACTGCCCGAAGGGGACTATCTTGGAACTCGTGTTACAAGTAGGCGAAACTCGTCTTCACGCACAGGGCAGGGTTGCCGTCGTTAATCCTACAACCGGTATGGGGATCGAGTTTAATAGCGCCGGGAAATCGATTGGCTGCCTCCCTGCGGTGATCAAAGCCATCCGCCTTCAGAAGATCTGACCGGCTGAAAACAATAGCCGCACGACGACTCGGACTTGCGTGCCTTTGCGCGGTCTGAGCGCGGCCGGAATCGTCTGCCGAAATCCTGAGCGTAGCGAATTCTCCTTGAGCATACAGTCAGGAAGGAATGGCGGGGGGACGAGACGCGAACTCGCGACCTCTGCCGTGACAGGGCAGCGTGAATGGGTTTTACAACAACTTACAAGACACGCGGGGACTGCCAAACGCAGCGCAAGTCATATAAGACCACACGAAGGGGTGGGGGAAGCGCATTTAATCACATCTCCCTTGCGAGCGACGCGCGCAGGCTTCCCCCGTTCCCTGATATTAGCCAGCACCTTCGGTGATCAGCAGAACCTGACCGCCTGGATGACTATGCCGATCCAACTTTGCACCAGCCTCATAGGTTTTCCCTCTTGCATGCCGCAAGTCGATCTGCTATATACTGAACTATATGGTTCAGTATGACGAAACCCGCCTCGACGCTTCGTTCGCCGCGCTGTCGGACGCGACCCGGCGCGGCGTGCTGGAGCAACTCGGCCGCGCCGACGCTTCGATCACCGACCTCGCCGGAAAGTTCCATATGACCCTCACGGGCATGAAAAAGCATGTTGGCGTATTGGAGCGGGCAGCGCTCGTCACTACTGAAAAGGCCGGGCGCGTCAGAACCTGCAGGCTTGGCATGCGCGCGCTGGAAGAAGAGGCCGCCTGGATCGAGCGGCACCGCCAAATCTGGAGCGCACGCTTCGACGCGCTGGACAAGATTGTCGAGCACTTGAAATGCAAGGAGAAGGCAAATGCCCGAAGGAAAAGAAGGTAGTCCCGCCGCCATGAACCGCACCGCCGTGGAACGCAAGTCCGACCGCGAACTCGTCGTGACGCGAACGTTCGATGCCCCGGCGCACATCGTCTTCGAAGCGTGGAGCAAACCCGAATTGTTCAAGCGTTGGTGGGTTCCGAAGTCGGCGGGCCTGTCGCTGCTCTCGTGCGACATGGATGTGCGCGCCGGGGGCACGTATCGCCTCGTGTTCCGCCATCCGACCTCCGATCAACCAATGGCGTTCTTCGGCACGTACAGAGAAGTGACGCCGTACAGCCGCCTCGTCTGGACGAACGAAGAAAGCGATCAGGGCGCCGTTACCACCGTGACGTTCGAAGAAAATGCCGGCAAGACGCTGGTCACCCTACACGAACTCTACCCCACAAAAGCGGCCGTCGACGAAGCCCTCGCCGGTTCGGCGGAAGGCCTGCCCGAACAGTTCGCGCAGCTGGATGAGTTGCTCGCAGGCAGATCGTGACCACACCGCGGCCCCCAGCGAATGGAAGGGATGACGGTGACACACACGATCACCGCTGCGCTGGCCAGTTCGGTGCGACGTGAGGACGATATGAACAGACGCGATTTCCTGAAGACTGCCACAGCGACCGCAGTGCTGACTGCGACCCTTCCCGTTCAAGCTAAGGAGACGCCCACCATGTCAAAAGAGAATTTTGCCGACGTCAATGGCCAGCATATCTTTTACAGCGTGCATGGCGCCGGCAAGCCGCTCATTCTTCTTCACGGGGGCATCGACCCAGACAGCTTCGGGAGCAATCTGGCCGAACTGGCCAAGGCCCAGCAGGTGATCGCCGTCCATCTTCAGGCGCATGGGCGCACGCCAGACACCGACAGGCCACTGCGCTGTGAAACGCTGGGCGACGACGTTGCCGCTCTGATCGGCCATCTGAAGCTCGGCAAGGCCAACGTAATGGGCTACTCGCTGGGATCCTTCGTCGCGCTGCAGACCGCCATCCGCCATCCGGTCGTGGTCGACCGGCTCGTGCTCCTGGCCGCGAGGATGAGGCAGGAGGACGCTTATCCGGAGGTGCTGGCGGCCCTCAATCAATTGGAGGCCAACGCTGCAATGCTCGGCGGTAGCGTCAAGGCATCGCCGTTAGGGCAGGCCTATCCCGATGTCGATTGGACAAACCTCTTCCGCAAGGTCGGCGACCTGACAAAACGCCCCTTTGACTGGAGCGCCGACGTCGCCAAGCTCAAGGCTCGCACACTGCTGGTTTTTGCCGACGCTGACTACATCCGGCCCGAACACATGGTCGAGTTCTGGAAGGCGTTGGGAGGCGGTCAGCGCGATGCCGGGATCGATGGCTCACTGCGGCCCGCAAACCAGTTCGCAATCGTGCCGAACACCACCCACTACACGCTCGCCGTCGAGCCGATGCTGCCGAAGATCGTCGAGCGATTTCTGGCAACCGAATAGAAGGCAGTCGGTCTCGGCGAGGCCCGCAAAGCGCTCACGGGAGCGATCAGAGCGCAGGAGAGTTGCGTGTGTCCTTCGATATTCGCCAGCTTCGCTACGCCGGCGCGGCGGCGGATCACGGCAGCTTCTACCGCGCCGCGCGTGCTCTCGAAGTTGAGCAATCGACGCTGAGCCGCGCCATCCTGAAACTGGAGCGTTCGATCGGGATGCCGATCTTCGAGCGCTCGCCCGCGCTCTGGTAGCGTGCTCTACCTACACCAAACCTGATGACTGGATTTTTTCAAGCAAGCGTTATCGGGGTCGGAGACCATACTGGGGCCAGGCAATCTTGCGCAAATACATCCGCGCCGCCGCACAACTTGTCGGAATTCAAAAGCGGTTCGTATGGCACACCTTCCGAAGGTGACGCAGGAACTGCTGCGGCATTCATCCCTGCGATCAACACTGAACTCAGTCCCCACACTTCGCAGCAGAGTCGAGTACGAGTGCCGGGACATCTATACGCAAGCCGTCACGCCGCACAGGCTGCGGTGCTCTCGCTGGTATTTGCTTCTAATGTGGACGGAGGGCACGCTCGTCGGACAGCGATGCGCTAAGACAGTGGCAGCACAGAGTTGCGGAAGGCAAAAAGGACGCAAAGAGGGCGCAAAATGCGTCCTTTTCGCGTCCTCGATGGTTCTATGGAATTTAGGCTAACTGCTTTCGAGGGAATGGCGGGGACGACGAGACTCGAACTCGCGACCTCTGCCGTGACAGGGCAGCGTTCTAACCAACTGAACTACGTCCCCGCTTTGCGCAACCACTCGGGCCAGGACGGCCCTGGCCTCGCAACCGGTTCAGCTCAGTGCAGGCCGTGCTCGCTCCGGCTCAGAGGTGAGCCAGGTGGACAATTCGGATGTTAAATGGTGGCCAGATTGGCGTCAAATCTTCGACAACTCGACGCTGCTTCCTCTGGCTTCAAAGACTTACCAGGCCAGCAAACCACCCCACGCAGGCCTTCCCTAGACAATGGAGTGACTGAGATACCAGTGATTCGTCCCCGGCCGCACCGTAAGCACGAACTGCTTCATGATCTCCTGCAGCCACAACCTGTATGCCGTATTATCGAATGAGAGCTTCATAGGGCCCACCCTCTTAATACCCTTAAGACCTCTACCCCTATCGCGTAGCAACTGGCGTGCCACTCCCTAAGCTATTGATTTTCCTGACCCGGCGCATGTCGAGCTGCCGGTGTCGCATAAGAATTACATACGGTCTGGACGCCGAAATGGGAGGGAAAGCGCCGTTTTGGGCAGTTCTCGATTCCCGTGCTGCTGATAGCCAAACGCCGCTATTGTACTCGGGCCGGCCCACTGATGATGACTCCGCGTTCAGCCGGCCGCTGTCGCCGTGCACGGCCTGAATGTCGCGGCCGTACTCTCTGGTTGCGTCTCATACATTCGATTGACGCCGCCGCACCTACTGCGAAAGACGACAGTTCGGCAGCCTCCACAGCCCCAGTGGAGGAGAACCCGTATGCCATACCGATTACCACCCCAAGGATATTTCCCGCGACTATCCAGCCAATAATAGTCAGCAGTTCCCGAACCCGTCTGTCGGAGTCGGCCACCGCAAAGCCAGCGAAGAGCACGACGAGCAACACCAGCCACGGTTCTGATTCCGGCATAGAAGAAGTATAGGGAGGGATTGCCGGTTGCTAACGGTTACGGGGGTCTCAGAAGGGACGGTCTTCAGAGCAGCGACCTGCGAGCGCTTGTAAACCCACATTGCGTTTTCCCCGCCGGAATGTCGGGGCCATGGTAACTATTACCCGTCATGTCGGACGTTGGAATCCACTTCCAACCTCGCAACTCATTTACTCACAAGCTGTTGCGGCGGTCCGGGAATGGAATCACCCTTGCATGGACATGTGGAGAGGTGCGCCATGTACGAATCAAATCTCAGAGTGGTGAAATACGAGCCCCTCACCTTTCAATGCGTTCATTGCGATCAGCAATTCGCCGCATGCGACTCGCTGGAGAGTTTCGGCGCTGATGTGTCTTCGCACATCCATGAGAACCATCCTCAACTGCTGCATTGCGCTGCGCAACAGAGGGTGGTGTAGGCCGTTCATACCATGGTGAAATAATGCCAAGATGCGCGCGTTTGAGATGCCGCCGTGGAAAACTTTTCAGCGAAAAGTTGCCGTTCTGCGGCTCCGGTTTGCTTGTCTGTTGACCTTCTGCTTGTTTAGTACCTTCCTGGCAGCGCAAGCTGCCGCTCCCGAGCGCAAGGTAGTGGGCCACGCCATCATCTCCGAGCGCGACCCCAGCCTACGGATCGAGCTGCCGCGATCGGCCGCCTACGTTGGAGCCGACCGCTTTGTTCTCTACGGCATTGCCGACTGTGAGTTGCACGCCTTCGTCGACTCCGACGCGCACAAGAACATCCAACGCCTCTACTGGGTGCAGTTTGAGGGCTATCTTCCTTCCGAGCCCGGCTTACATCACACGTACGACTCGCCACGGCACACGACCATTGCGGGTTTGGATTTCTACGTCGATACCTGGGTGCGCGCGACCGGCGAGAAGACCACCCCGGGCTCCGACCTTGAGCACATCCAGGCGCTGGTGCGCGCTATGGGATACAAGTTGCCGGCGGGAATGATGTCGGTGCGTTTGGTGCACCTGCTGGACAAGGCCAAACGCAAGGAGTTGATGATCATCTACAGCGAAGACCTTGCGCCCACGAGATTCACCGCCGCTGATCTGCACCCGGGCGGTAATGCTCATGACCAATGGCCGGCAATTGAAAAGGGATTGATTGAAAGAGCGAAGAAAAACATCCGGATTGCAGGTCGAAATTAAAGCTGGAACTTCGCTTCGTGAGCTCACTTTAATGAGCAGGCATCGAATCCGGATCCTTCCCGACATCGTTAGCCCAAGGTTATACCAAAATCAACTATTGCCATGTGATCTGCAACCCGGATCGCTTGTGCGGCGATGGTGAGTGCCGGATTCACCGCCGCAGAGGACGGAAAGAAGGAAGCGTCCACCACGAACAGATTTTCATGGTCGAAAGACCGGCAGAATTCATTCAATGCTGCTTTGCTGGGATCGCTGCCAAAGCGCACTGTGCCGCACTGATGAGAGACGGAGAGTCCTCCCATGTGCTTTGCGATATTCAGCTTGAAACCAATTCTGCTCATAAGCGAGCGCGCTTTGGCTGTTAACCGCTTGTGCCCGGCCATATTATTTGCGGTGTAGTGAAGTCTGATCCTATCCCCTTGCACAAGCACGCGGTTTTCCGGGTCGGGCAGGTCTTCTGACATGATCCACCAATCCACGCTCCGCTGCGCCATCTCGTCGCCTACAAATTTGGGAAGAAACCTCTGCTTGGCGGTGAGCATTCCTGTCTGTAGCTTGCCGAGGCCTTGAATATTGCCCATGGGGTACTTGAAGCCATCACCTCCAAAATAGAAATCATTTATACAAATTGTCTTTTGAAAGTTGGTGGAATTGATTTTCCACCCCACGCTCATCAGGGCTGTGTTGTTGTGCGCCATGTAGTGGCGTCCTACAACATCCGACGAGTTAGCAACTCCCCTGGGCGCCTTGTCACAGGCCGACCGAAGCAGTAATACCGCCGAGTTGACCGCGCTGGCGGCCACCACGATGATCTGCGCAGTGATTCGTTCAATGTGTCCCCCGCTCTCGTACTCCACCGCGCTCACGCGACGGCCATCGTTGGTGAGGAGGAGACGAACTGCCCTGGCATGCGTCTTCAGCGTCAGTTTGCCCGTCGCCAAGGCAGGGGTAACCGCCGCAACCTCCGCGTCATTCTTGGCATGCACCTTGCACGGAAACCCGTCACAGGTCTTACAACGTATGCACGTCCCACCTTTATGAAGTTGGACCGCGAGGGGAAGCGGAAAAGGATTGATTCCTTGAGCCTTCAGCCCGGCCGCTACCTGCTCGATCACGGGTTCGTGTTCGAGAGGAGGGTAAGGATATGGGGTGACTTCGGAGGCTTCCGTTGGATCTACGCCAACCTCGCCATGAACCCCGTACAGTAGCTCCGCTCGGTCGTAGTAAGGCGCAAGTTGATGGTGGGTGATCGGCCATGCGGGGGAGACGCCTCCTGCATGTTCGAGTTCTCCAAAGTCCTTTTCGCGGAGGCGCAGCATGGCTGCCCCGTACATCTTGCTGCTGCCTCCCACGAAGTAATAAGTGCCAGGGCGAAACGCTTTGCCATATTTGTCGAGCCAGGTTTCCTGGGGCACGTACCTCTGGTTTGCGAAAACAGAGTTAACGTCCCAATTCTCAGGTTCCTGAGGCAGGTAATCTCCCCGCTCCAAAATGGTGACGGTCAGGCCATGTCGCACCAGGCAGTTGGCAAGAGTTCCTCCACCTATGCCACTACCGATGATGACTACGTCCGGAGAAGAAGACATCGCAGCTCGATTTCTAATTGCGTCGCCGAATCATCCGGGAATGGCCGGGGCCGGACGGAATCGCCCGACCCGGCTCGGAAGGAGTTTACAGGATGTGCAGTTCGATCTCCACGCAAGCCTGAGCAGGCGATCAGCACAAGGAGTGCTTACTCGCATCGTCCTGCGCTATCTGCCTGAAATTGGTAACCAAAGCCAGCGACAGCTCGTCAATGACTCCGGAGGACAACTTATGAGTATTCGAGGCATCATGTTCCTGGCCATAACGCTAGCTATCTCAGCAAGGCCAATCTTCGCCAACCAACAGACGCCGCATCCATCTGCCGGACACACCAAGGAGGTCCAACAGCACGGAGACATGGCCATGGGGTTCAGTCACCTCAAGACCACACACCATTTCACGCTTACCTCCAGCGGAGGCTATATCCGGGTGGCCGCTAATGACACCGCCGATAGTTCTACAAGAGAAATGGTGCGCATGCACCTGGCACATATCGCTCAGTCATTCAAAGCTGGCGATTTTTCCTCCCCCTTGTTTACCCATGGACGGGTCCCGCCAGGCGCCCCTGTCCTCAAGCAAATGAAGGATGCGATCACCTACGAGTACCAGGAAACTGAGAGCGGAGGGCAGGTCCGGATCTCTTCACGGGATCCGCGTGCGGTCACTGCCATTCACCAATTCCTCCGCTTTCAGATAAAAGACCATCAGACGGGGGATTCCACGGCGATCGAGCGCTAGGGCGAGTACAGACGGGCGACTACTAAGATGACAAGTGGGAGTCGCCGGCCAAATCCCGAGCGCATCGAAGTTGAGGCGCCTAGGAGGCGTCTGAGCCGCCTGCCGAAATCCGAGCCAATGGAACAAGCCCGTGGCGGTAGGCAGTGCAGGGCTCGAACCTCGGGGCGTCTTGACGTCGTGAGCGCAACGGGAGCGACCAGGCGATATTCTGAGGGGACGCCGAAGAACCGGAGTATGGTGGGCAGTGCAGGGCTCGAACCTGCGACCTCGTGCTTGTAAGGCACGCGCTCTAACCAGCTGAGCTAACCGCCCATCCAGGAACTAGGTGCAATTCTAATATCTTACCAAGCTCATCGCCATCTGATCGTAACGAACTGAAGGATTAACGTAACCGCCCTGGAACGGCTTACGCGCTCGCAGCTTTGCTGGGGAAGGCTCTTACGGCCTGGTCAACGCTCTGGTGAATGTCGAGTAACTCAAGCAGCCGGGTGATCCTAAACAGGTCGCGAATCGTGCTGTTTATCCCTGCCAACTTCATCGTCGCGCCTCGTTCACGAGCCGAGGTATAAGAGGCAACCACGATGCTCAGTCCGCTGCTGTCCATGTAGGTGACGCCTTCCAAATTCACTACCAGAGCGTCTGTGGTCAGCAACAGCTGCTTGAGGAAGTTCTTGAAGAACGCTAAATCCTCGCCGATCGCCATCCGCCCGTTGCAGTCCAACACAAGGACCTGATCCACCACACGAGGGGTGATCTCGAACACTGTGCACCTCGTAATTTAGCTGTGGGGAAAACCCCAGGGGCCGCCGTGGCAAACGGGCTTAAATTCTGCATGGCATCGTGATGCCAGTCAATACAAATGTGCCCGCCGTGTAGGTCGGTGGCAGGGCGGGATGTGCCGCCTCGCTGCCACCGGCGCAAGGTCCTCGTTGCCAGGAATGGGCGAAAGTTGAACTCCCAGGCATCTCTTTCCATGCTGCTGGAAATCCAATTGGAGTTAGAGGGCCCTGACGCCCTTCACGCTCGAGCGTCGCAACACGGCCGTTTTTGGGGGCGCGATGAAAGCCATCCTCTTTGTTGACGATCATGAAGTATTGGCCCGGCTGAGCTGCGAAATCCTGGAAATGCAGGGTTATCGCGCCGTCTCCGCCTACAACGCCGACCAGGCGCTGGAAAAGCTCGATCGCGAAAAGTTTGACGTGCTGGTCACCGACTTCCGTATGGAGGGCATGGACGGCCTTCAGTTGGCGCGCAAAATTCACGCCAAAGATCCCAGCCTGCCAGTTATTATCGTGACCGGCTACGGTCCTATCGAAACCGGGGCAGACGCCAAGGCCTGCCTTCCCAAGGAACATCTCTTCCCTGCCCTGCTGGAAAAAATCCGCCTGATTCTGGGGGAAAACACGGCCCGCGAACCGGCAGAAAAAACAGCTTAAAACCAGTTGTCAGTTCTCAGTGGTCAGTGAGCTCGGATGCGGCACACCAGCCCGCACGAGCGACGGGCCCGTTTGTTCACACTCACCGAAATCCTATTCTCCAAATCCATCATTGCGCCGGACCGGCGTTTTCTGGGATGAATTTTGTAAATTGCCTTTCTCTGTGACTCTGTGTCTTTTGTACTGATTTTGCGTCTCATTTTGGCTGTTAGACTGGCGGCGTGCGCCGCCTGATCATCAACGCCGACGACTTTGGCCTTACCTCCGGGGTCAATCGCGCCATCCTGGAGGCGCACCAGCGCGGCATTGTGACCTCCGCGACATTGATGGCTGGAGGGCGCGCCTTTGCAGAGGCGGTACAGCACGCGCAGCATGCGCCGCAGCTCAGCGTTGGCTGCCACATCGTTCTGGTGGATGGCAAGCCGCTTCTGCCCCCCCAACAGGTGCCCACTTTGCTTGCCACGGGCGATGGCGGGCCACATTTTCGCGACGGCATCGGGGAATTGGCCACTGCCGCCCTGCGCGGGCGGATTGATGCCGCGCAGGTGCAGGCCGAAGCCACAACCCAGATGCAAAAGCTGCAAGCTGCCGGGCTAACGCTTTCGCACTTTGATACTCACAAGCACGCGCACATGTTTCCCGCCATTCTGCGGCCGCTGCTGCGGGCGGCCCGGGCCTGCGGCGTGCGCGCGCTACGCAATCCCTTCGCTCCCCTGAAGCCTCTCGCGTTTGCCCATCTGTTGCGTCGTCCACGGCTGTGGAAACGCTATTCGGAAGTGAAAGCACTGCGCCGCCTGCTGGACAACTTTCGCCAAGCTGTGCAGGAAGAGCAGGTGCTCACCACCGACGGCACCTTCGGCATAGTGTCCACGGGGGCGCTCGACCAGAGGCTGTTCGAAGCCATCGTGGGCTCCATTCCCGAAGGCACCTGGGAGTTCGTCTGCCATCCCGGATATAACGACGCCGAGCTGGACACGGTGCGCACCCGCCTGCGTGCTTCCCGCGAGCAGGAATTGCGGGTGCTGACGTCGGAAGTGGCGAAGCAAATACTGCGGCGACACGGCGTGGAGCTGATTTCGTGGACGCAGCTACTAGTTTCTTGCTCCTAGCTCTCGGCTATCGGCTTGGCCGGGCTGAGGGCTAAAACGGCTACGCCAAAAAGCCAATAGCCAAGGGCCTTTTTTGCATCCTTCCCGCCCACGCTCCATCGAATCCCTCAGCAGCAGCGGCATTGGGGCGCATGAACATCGGGATCACATGCTATCCGACCTACGGCGGCAGCGGAGTGGTGGCCACCGAACTGGGCATTGAACTGGCGCAGCGCGGCCATCAGGTACACTTCATCACCTACTCGCAGCCTTTCCGACTGACCACACCCCAGCCCAACATCTACTACCACGAAGTTGAAGTCTCGCGTTACCCGCTCTTCGACTACCCCCCTTACGACCTGGCGCTGGCCACGCGCATGGCGGAGGTGGCGGAAATCTACGAACTCGATCTGTTGCACGTGCACTATGCCATTCCGCACTCGGTAAGCGCCCTGCTCGCCAAACAAATGCTGGCCACGGGACGCGGCAAACAGCGCCGCTTGCCCTTCGTCACCACCCTGCATGGCACCGACATCACCCTGGTAGGCCAGGACCGCTCCTACCTGCCGATTACGCGCTTCTCCATCGAGCAGAGCGACGGCGTCACCGCCATTTCCAAGTACCTGCGCGAGCGCACCTTGCGCGAGTTCGAAATCCCCAACTCCATCGAGGTGATCTACAACTTCGTCAACTGCGACCTGTACCTCCGCGACCGCAACATGGCCCAGCGCCGGGCCGAATATGCCGAGCCCGGCGAGCGCCTCCTGGTGCACCTTTCCAACTTTCGCCCCGTCAAGCGCCTGCTCGACGTAATTGAAATTTTCGACCGCGTGCAGAAGGAGGTCCCCTCGCGCCTGCTGCTGATCGGCGACGGCCCTGACCGCTCCCAGGCAGAGTGGCTGGCCATGCACAAAGGCATTCATGAGCGCGTGCACTTTCTGGGCAAGCAGGACCGCATCAACGAAAAGCTGGCCCTGGCCGACGTCATGCTGCTGCCCAGCCAGTTGGAGTCGTTCGGGCTGGCGGCACTGGAAGCGATGGCCTGCGAAGTGGTGCCCATCGCTACCCGTGTGGGCGGCGTGCCGGAAGTAGTCGAGCACGGCGTCAGCGGCTTTCTGGCCGATGTGGGCGACGTGGCCACCATGGCGCGCTACGCCATCGAACTGCTGCAGGACGAATCCCGCCTGCGGGCCATGGGCAAACAGGCGCGGCAGTCGGCGCAGGAGCGCTTCTGTACTGACCGCATCATCCCGCAATACGAGGAGTTCTACCGCCGGGTGCTGGAACGCGCCACGTAGAAGTCGGGCGTGTCGGCGCTGTGCAGCACCGGCAGGCGCAGGCGGACCAGGGTACCGCGGCCTTCGCGGCTGTCAATTACCATGCGCGCGGCATCACCGTAAAGCACCTTTAGCCGCTCTGCCACGTTAGCCATGCCGATTCCCGTGCCGCCCAGGCCTGTGGGCCGCTCCAGCAGATTGGCCGAGCCCATGCCCACGCCGTCGTCTTCTATTTCGATCTGCAGCGTGCCGTCTCCTACCTGGCTGCGCAGAAAAATGCTGCCGCCGTCTATCTTGGCCGACAGTCCGTGCTTAATAGAGTTCTCCACCAGCGGCTGCAGCAGCATGCCTGGAACCAGCACGTCAAGCGAGACGGGATCGAGTTCCTTGATTACCTTAAGTTTGTCGCGGCCGAAGCGGACTACTTCGATGTCCAGGTAATCGTCAATGAATTCCAGCTCTTCGCGGAAGGGCACAAAGGCGTCGCTGCTGCGCAGCAGGCGGCGCAGAATGTTGGCCAGCTTGATAATGAGGTCGCGCGCCGTGTCCGGGTCGAAGCGCACCAGCGACGAAACCGAGTTCAGCGTGTTGAACAGAAAGTGCGGATTGATCTGGCTCTGCAGCGCCTCCATGCGCGCTTGCAGCAAAGCGCGGTGCTGCTCCTCCAGCTTCATCTCGATTCGCGTGTTGTTCCAGATTTTGAGTGCGATGGCGATGGAGACGACCGCCGTGGCGTAAATCGCCACTTCCACCGGCCAATTCGGGCTGTCCACGGAAAAGATGAGGTTGGGAAACTGCTGGGCCAGGGCCTGGCGCGCCAGCCGCAGCACGATGATGGTGAAGAAGAACATGATCTGCCAGTCCAGCTTGGGACGAGGCAGGTTACGGCGGATCCAGCGGTACACGCTGAGGTCAATGAAAGGCGAGAATGACCAGATGTCCTCGCGAACGCCGGCCAGGTTGCGCAACATGCCGGAGATCAGCCCGGCGAGCAGGTTAAAGGGCAAGCCCAGCCATTCGCCGTGCAGGAGTCCGGGCAAAGCCACAAATCCGCCGCCCACCACACCCGCCACGCGCCCTCCGATCACGCCGATCAGAATCGTGGCTTCAAACGACATGTCGGCGGAAAGAAAGTTCTTCACGCTGGCACGCACCAGCACGCCCAGGGCGAAGGGGGCGCCAATGAACAGCGCCAGGCGGACTTTCTCCGCCGTAGTGCGTTCTTCCTTGAACAGCAGCCCCTTGAACCACACCGAGCGCACCTGGGCGCTGGCGATCGCCGCCGCCACTCCCAGCTTCACCAGCTGGTTGACCAGAATGAGCCGCTGTTCCATCCAGATATGAGATTACCCCAGCGGGAGCGGAGGGGGAAGGTTTCAAGGTTTCAAGGCTTCAAGGTTTCAAGTCTGGTTTCGGAAGGGAACGGCTTCAGCCGTGTCGCTGCTTCACCCATTTTTCTCTTGTCATCCCGAGCGAGCGCGGCCGAGCGCATGCGAGGAAGCGCGAGTCGAGGGACCTTGCGTTTCGCTAACTCGTTCCTACCAGTCCGTTCTTACCGCACCCTGGCACGAACCCTCTCCAATGCCGCTTCTATCATCTCCATTTTCGCCACTCCGCCCTGCGCCATATCCTTCGTGCCCCCGCCGCGGCCGCTGCTCGCCGCCAAGGCTTCCTTCATGAGCGCGTTCATGTCATAAGGCAATCCGGCTGTCTGCGCGAACACCAGCGCGGGCGAGCCTTCCCCGGCTCCCAGCAAGGCGATCGCCCGCTTGCCCTCTGTTCGGACAACCTTCTGCGCCAGCAGCTTGATAAATTCCAGATGTCTTTCCGGGAACACTTTCACAACCAGATGAAACCCGTTCGTTTCGGGCGTCTCCTCGAGCAGGCATGCGGCACGGAGCTCCGCTAGCTCGTTCAACAGCTCAGACCGCTGTTTGCGGGCAGCCTTGCCTTCGTCTGCCAACTTGCGTACCTGTTCTGGCAATTCCCAAATGTGAGCTGAGAGCACGCCCGCTGCTTCGTTCAGTGCCAGGCGATCGCGCCGCGCCGCCGCTATGGCCCGCTCTCCGCAAGCAAATTCCACGCGCACGCCCTGCCGTACCTTCTCCGTCTTGCGAGCCAGGATGGCCCCAATCTGGCCGGTGCTGCGCACATGCGTCCCCCCGCAGGCGGTCAGGTCGAAGTCGCGAATATCAATCAAACGCAACTGTTCTCTTTCGACCGGCGGCAGCTTGCGCAATCCCAGCCCGCGCGCCTCTTCCAGGCCGACGAACCGAATCTCCACCGGCCTGTCTTCCATGACTACCTGGTTGGCCAGATCCTCTGCTTGCTCGACCTGGTCCGCCGTTGCCGCCTTCGTGTCCAGATCAATGGTGCAGACCTCGTCGCCCATGTGGAAAGAGACCGTCGGCATCTCGAATAGCCGGATAAATGCGGCCGACAGCACGTGCTGCCCGGAGTGTTGCTGCATGTGGTCGCGGCGGCGGGAAATATCAATGGTTCCGTGGACGCTGGTGCCAAGGGCCAACTGGTCCGGGGCCGCTTCCACGTAGTGCAGGATGCGGTCCTCCTGCTCGGCGACCTCGAGCACGCGCAGCCGGGCGCCGTTCGCTCCCAGCCAGCCGGTATCGAACAGCTGACCGCCACTGGTGGGATAAAATGCCGTGCGGTCCAGCACAACCGCGGGCCGCGGCGCCGTAACCAAATCCACGACTTGGGCGTCAAACTCAGTTAGAAATGAGTCGGTGTAGTAAAGGCGGGTCATAAGGAATTGACAAGATTGAAATCCAAGCTGTCAGCCATCAGCTATCACCCATCAGCTTTGCCTGCATTCGGGGACTTGATAGCTGAGAGCTGCCATTTTCCATCGTCAATCATCAATCTTCAGTCGTCAATCAGGAGGTGTTCCCATGCCCAGGTTCATCATCGCACCGCACATGCGGCTCCAGGAATGGGTAGCCGAAGAAAAGGGCTACTTTGCGGCCGAAGGCCTGGATTACGATTTTCACGATGAGCTGACCTCCAAGGACGGCAAGAAGCACGACCTCGGCAACAAGGTTGGCGCCTACCAGACCTTTGAAGCCGGGCGCACCGCCAACATGAATTGCGCCTGCCATTGGACGGTCAACATGGCGGCCTCGGCGGGACACGGCAAACTCTACCCTCACGCTTACTCCATCGCACCCTCGGGCATTTTTGTGCCGCCGGATTCGCCCGTGCGCCGGCCTGAGGAGCTGACGGGCGTGCCCATTTCGGTCGGCTTCCAGTCAGGCAGCCATTACTCGACCATCCAGGCGCTGGAACAATACCTCCCCCTGGAGAAGATCAATCTGTCGTTTGCCGCCGGATTGTTGTTCAAGCGCATGGAACTGTTGATTGACGGCAAAGTTCCTGCGGCCGCCCTGTTCAGCGGCCCCTACTATTTCGCGGAGCAACTGGGATTCCGCAAAATCACCGATACGACTTTCATGATTGCCTCGCTGGTGAACGGCAATCCGGATCCAGAGGACATCGAAAAATGTTTCCGCGCCCTGCGCCGGGCCCAGCGCGATATTGACTTGCGCCCCGAACTCTACACCCACTACTACAAGAAGGAATTCCCTTCCCGCTTCCACTCACAGATGGACACCCGGCGCTGGGGACCGGGAGAGCGCATCATCTTCGAGCCTTACACCCGCGAAGCTTACGAGGAAGCTTTCGAGTGGATTGCCCAGCGTCACATCTTCCCCGAAGGGCATGAGGCGGTCTGCAATTACGACGGGGCGGTGCTGGCCGACGCCAAATAAATGAGCCGGCTTCATGCGGAGGCGCATTAGCGCCGAAGCATCTCGCGTGCTGCCCATCTGATGTGCCGCTGGTCGCGCCCCCGCTCAGCCTCTACAACCAGGCGATTTGTCTCTGCCAGTTCAATCGGCGGGACAATGCGAATTGGCAGTCGCTTCTTTGCG